>JBAQZJ010000037.1:0-14866 GCA_049790855.1 Planctomycetaceae bacterium
ACGCGCGAGAACGAGTCGTTGCGTGAGATTTTCCCGTCATGCGGATTTTTTCCTTGCAGTTCCGGGGGGGGGGATTACGGTATTCTGTCTCACGCTGGCGCTTCGACGCAACGGAATCGATCGGACAGCGGAATCCGCAGAAGGATCGTCGTGATGCGCGGGCCTCGACGCAGCGGCTTCACCCTGCTCGAACTCTTCGTGGTGATCGGCGTCATTGCCCTGCTGATCGCCTTGCTTCTTCCGGCGATCCAAGCCGCTCGCGAATCGGCCCGCCGGACCGAATGCAAGTCACACCTGAAGCAACTCGGGTTGGCGCTGCACAACTACGAGTCGGTACATCGCTGCTTCCCTCCCGGTGGCATGAGCGGCCTCTCGACGCATGTCTTCCTGCTGCCCTACATCGAGCGGCGGGATCTCCACGACCGGATCGAATTCGAGATTCCCTGGAACGATCCACGGCCGGAAGTGGACGCCGCGAGCAAGATCATCATCGCCGTCTATCAATGCCCCACCGATCCCGGCGCGGCCGCTCCCGCGGGCACGAATTACGCCGGAAACTCGGGCACGCGGCAGGTCGATCTCGATCGCCAGAACGGACTGCTGCGGACTTGTCGCAGTCCGCCGTACGATAAAGACCAGTGCGTGCGGGCCGGCGACGTCGCCGACGGGCTGTCACAGACCGCGGCGATGGCCGAGGTGCTTCAGTCCTGGGAGATCCGGGAGCGGAAGCGGGTGATCCACCACACCTCTCGGCATTATGACCTCCACGAAACGGAGGCGTTCATCGAGGAGTGCCTGGCGATCCCCGCGACTCAGGAGCCGGCGTCGTTCGGCTTCATTCCGCCCTGGACACAGCCCGGCTTGTTCTCGACGCAATACAACCACGTCGTTTCGCCGAACAGCGGTGGCTGCCTTAATGCAACGACGGTGCCCAGCGGCATCCTGACGCCGGCGAGCGAGCACGGCGGCGGCGTCAACCTGCTGCTGGCCGACGGAGCCGTTCGCTTCGTGTCGGGCGGCATCGATCGGTACGTCTGGCAGGGATTGGGGACCGTGAGCGGCAGCGAGGTGGTCGCCGGAGCGTTCTGACGCAGCGGCGGTCGGTTTCAGAGATGCGTCGGCGGCGTCGCGGAACGCCGCACTCATCACGTCTCGGATACGGGAGAAGCGACGAACTTGAAAGTTCGCAACCGAAGGAAGCTGCAGCTCGCCGCAGGCACGGCCTGCTGGCTGGCGGCGGGGGTGCTGACGTTCGGCCCGGTGATGATGAGCCGGGCCATGGCGCAGCAGAGCGGGCAGACGTGGGGCATGTCCAACCCGGCTGCCAACTCCACCTACACCTACACCTACACCTACACAGACGACGTCGATGGAGATGGCACAGGCCCTGCCTCGGCTGACTACGAGTTTCAGGTTCGTGAACACGGTCTCCAGGACGTCCTGGTCACGGATGAGGGAACGGTGGACACGAACGGCGATTGGAGCGGCACTTGTGGGGCTCCAGACGGCGGCTGGCCGGACGGCGACGCCAATGCGTGCCTCGAAGTCGACAGCACCGTCGTCGCGTACGTGACGATCAGTTTCGCCCAATCGGGCGGATCGTGAACAACTCTCTATTTCCCGGCAACGTGATCTCCTCACCGTTGCCGCATTGGTCACAGATTCGCTTGAGCGGCCGGAGACGAGCCATCGTCTCCGGCCGTGATTTACCTGCTTCACGAGAGACGCTTCAGCACTGCGATCCGCCGATGATCCTTCAAGTAGTCTCGAAGTCTGCGCAGCGTCATTCCGTCGCAGTCTGCTTTTTGGCTGCAAGCCTGGCCGGGTGCGGCGGGTGCGAATCCCGTTCGAAGATACTGCTGCCGGTGCCGCCGGTTCCCGCCGACCCGGAGACGTTTCGCCTGACCTCGCTCGTCCTGAACGACCAGGAGATCGCCTCCGGCGGCACCCTGACGCTGACGGCCGGTGATATGGTGGAAGGCACTGGCAAGGTGACGTTCCGGGAAAACCAGCCGAGACTGATGATCCTCCAATTCATCAGAAAAGACGGGCTGCGCGAAATCATTCACGATGCGCAAAGCGTTCGCCCGGACAAAACCGGCAAGAAGCCGGAGTTCTCCGTCGAACTCAAGGCACCACAGTCGCCGGGCCGTTACGAACTTCAGATTATCGCGATTCCCGGCGGACCGAACTCAGGTCGTTTGATGCTCGCGAAGCGAGAGGTGGTCGTGACGGAACCGGAGTGACGACCGCCGACGTCGCCCGTCGTCGAACGTCACTCGTCATACACCGGCCATTCGGCTTGGCAGCGGTCGCAGTGGAAGCCGACGAGGGTCGCGGTGCCGGGAATGTACTGGCCGCTGCCGTCGCGCAGGCCGTCGTTCAGCGTGACGGGATCGACTGCGGAATGTCCGCACGACCGGCAGCAGCGGTTCTCGTGCAGAACTTTCGCCCGCGAGATCGGCGCCGGTGCGGCTTGGCGATTCCGGCAGGCGGACACGAAGGCGGCGAACGGGATGACGTCGGGACGGTCGTCGCAGGTGATCAGCGACAGCCGCGTTCTCGTCTGTGGGCCGCGATAGACGCGCAAGCGGGTCATCCGTGAGCCTCCCTGCTCAAGGGTGATGGGTCGTTCGTCGCCGAAAGGCCGCCGGCGATCCCGAAGGACTGCCGTTGCCCTTTCGAGGCAAATTCGCGATGGTTCGCCCGTCGCGGTCGGCCGCGACTTCGCTTCCTGCGTCTCGCACGCCGACAGGGCGGTTCTACCTTCCCATCGGGGGTCGTGCAAGGGGCACCGAACCGATTCGCGATCGGCCAGTGTCAATCCGGGCAGGCGGGCGAAGCTGGCGTAGTGCGACGCTCTCCCTGACGGTCGCGGCTAAACATGCCTGATCCCTGACACCTGACCCCTGATCTCCGTGTCCCGCCGCCACGCCGTTCATTTGACGCTCGGAATCGTCGTCACCGCTGCCTGTCTGGCGGCGGCGCTGTGGGGATTCGACCGCGACGATTACGCTTCGATCGCGTCGAGCTTCCGCCGGGCCGACTACCGGACGTTGCCGCTGCTGCTGGCGATGCTTGCCGGGTTCTACTGGCTGAAGGCGATTCGCTGGTCGCTGCTGCTCGCACCCTTGCGCCCCGCCGAACCGATCACCGCGAGGCAGGCCCTGCCCGCGCTGATGATCGGCTTCATGGGCAACAATTTGCTGCCCGCGCATCTTGGCGAGTTCTTGCGGGTGTTCGTGCTCGGCCGGCAGTACGGTTTGTCGAAGGCCGCGGTCTTTTCGACGGTCGTGCTGGAGCGGGTTTGCGACGTCGCCGCGATCCTGGCGATTCTCGGCTGGGGACTGGCCTCGGCCGAAGAGGCTCCGCAGGAAGCGAGGACGACCGGCTACGTTCTCGCCGCGATGCTCGTCGTCGGACTGGCGGGCATCGTCGTGTACGCCCTGTGGACCGCCTGGTTCGTTCGCACGATCGAACGGCTGCTCGCGATGGTGCCGCTGTTTCCGAAAGGTCTGAAGCACAAAGCGGCCGAGCTGCTCGAAGCCGGTGCGCTGGGCATGGCGGCGCTCCGCAGCGGCCGGCTGGCCTTGTGGATCGCGATCACGAGTCTGTCGCAATGGCTGGTGAACGTCGCGATGATCCATACGGCGCTGGTCGCGTTCGACGTGCAGCGACCGCCGGCGGTCTCGGCGGTCGTGATGGGCGTCGTGGCCTTCGGCGTGACGATCCCCAGCACCCCCGGCTTCTTCGGCGTGATCCAGGTCGCCTTCCGCGCGGCGTTGGTCCCATTCGGCGTCGCCGCGACCGACGCCGTCGCCGCGAGCGTCTATTACCACCTGACCCAATGGATCACGATCACCCTCGTCGGCCTGTTCTTCCTGCAACGCACAGGCTTGAAGCTGCGGCAGCTCGAACGCGCGGCGGAAGAGACCGAGGCGGAAGCCGAACGGGAGCTGCCGGTGGGGTAGGGGGACGTCACTCCTCCGGCATGTCGACGACGATCGTCCGCGATTCGGTGTTCACTTCGACGACGGTGCCGAAGTCGATCGTGTCGGCGAGTTCCTGAACGTCGCCTGTGTAGGCGAAGATGTTCTGCGATGTGCCGCCGGTGATGGTCGAGTTTCGCGGGTTGGATTCCGCGAGCGCTTTCAGGCGCGGGCCGTACTCGGCCTGGGCTTCGTTCTGGCGTTTCTTCGCAGCGAAGAATTCCTCGCCGTTGAGGTGGCCGGCCGAGGCGAACGGCCCGCCCTCGAGGATGATCGTGACCTTGTCTGTCGCGGCGAGCACCGGCGGTTGAAGGCGCGTTCCGCCGCGCCGGCCTGGTCCGCCCTGTGCCATCGCGCCGGCGGGTCCGGCTTGGATTCCTCCGCCGGGCGGCAACGGCCCCGACTGGAGGTTTTCGTGCGGATTGGCGGCGTGGTCGCTTGCGCCGGCCATCAGGGCGAAGTTGAATTTCGATTCGGCGGTCGAGACGTTCACCAGCGCGCTGTTCAGGTCGGCGATCGGCCCGAGCTTGGCCGTCAGTGCGATCGTCAAGTCGCGCTCCGCTCCGCTGGTGCCGTAGAACACGTAGTCGTTGTGCGCCAGCGTCACGGCCGACTGCCTGGCCCGGCCGAACGCCTGCTTGCGTTCGGTCAAGGCGTCCATTTTCGGCACGAGCGCCTCGAGTTCCTTGACGGCGGCCGGCACGTCGTCGGCGGTCTCGACTCGCGCGATGATCCGCGTCTGCTCGCGCTCCAATGCGATGTAGTCTCGCGCCAGCGTCTCGAACTCGTTCCTCGGCTCGGGAAGAGTCGTCATGCCGTCTTTCATCACGCCTATCGTCGACTGCATCCGAAACCCGAGCGAGCGCATCGCCGCGGCGAACTCGCCTTCGATCAGGCCGGCGTCTTTGAGTCGCTCGGCCTGGCCTTTGAATCCCTCCGCGCTCTTCGGTTTTCCCATCGAGTTCTCGATGGCTTTCATTTCGTCACGCGAGACCGGCTCGACGAGCACGACGCGGCGCTGAATCTCGACCAGTCGATTTTCCAAGTCGACGATCTTCGGCAACGCGGCCTGGGCCGATTCGGCGTCGGTGATCGACGCGGCCATCGTTTCCAGATCGTCGATGACGTCGACGAAGTCGCCGAGGATCGCCTTCGGGCTGTCGCCGACGACGCCGTCCAGGCCGATGTCTGACGCGCTGACCCGCACGTGCGGACTGACGAACTTCTGGTAGACGACCACGCCGCCGGCGATCAGAAAGAAGGCGGCGACGGCTCCGCCGATGAGCAGGCCGACCGGCGGGCCGGACTTCTTGTTTCGGGCCGGCGATCGTCGTCGGCTCGTCGTCGGTGCCGCAGGGGCCGCGGATGTTCGTCGCGGCTGTCGCGGCGGAAGTGAAGGGGAATGGCCCGGCATAATGTTCAGACGCCTCTCGGCCGGAGAAGGGAGGGGAAGAAGTGAATCGCCGCCACAGACGAACGCCCGTCGATGTGCGAACCACGCCTATGCGCCATTGCATCATCAAATCCGATCGCAGAACCCGACGCCAGCGGAAAACGGTGCGACTCCGCGAACGGCGCGACTCTGTGAGCGGCGCGACTCCGCGAGCGGCGTGGCGAGATTTCACACCGGCATGTCCCACAGGCCGGCGAGGGCGAGGTCGCTCGCCAGCCCGTAGCTGAAGACCCAGTCGAGAGCGTCGAACTTCCCGCTGCCGTCGCCGTCGAGGTACCATTTCGCGTCGCGAACGACGCCCACGTCGGTGAAGCCGTCGCCGTTCCAGTCGCCGACGACGGCCTGGTCGCCTGCCAGGCCGTAGGCGATCGTGCGGTCGGACGGGCCTTGACTGCGATCGCCGTCGTGATCGAGGATCCACGTTCCGCCGCGGAACACGCCGACCTCGTCGCGTCCGTCGCCGTTCCAGTCGCCCGTCACGGCGACGTCGCCGGCCTGGCCGAAGTTGAAGACGGCGTCAGCGGCATCGATCGTTCGATCGCCGTCGAGGTCGAGCGTCCATACGCCGTCGCGGAAGACGCCGACCTCGTCGATGCCGTCGCCGTCCCAGTCGCCGACGACCGGGGCGTCTTCGGCGCCGCCGAACTCGAATGCGGCGTCGCTCGCGTCGAAGGACATGTTGCCGTCGAGATCGAGGTACCACCAGCCGCCGCGAAACACGCCGGCTTCGTCGTCGCCGTCGCCGTCCCAGTCGCCGGCGACGGGCGTGTCGTCCGGCGAGCCGAATTGAAAACCGAAGTCCGTCGACGCCCCGAAACGGCCGTTGCCGTTGGCGTCGAGCGTCCAGGCTCCGTCGCGGAAGACCGCAATCTCACCTCGTTGCGGAAGGACCGCCAGATTCTTCACGACGACGAGCGACCATGCTCCGCGGACGGCATAGCTCGCCGTCGGCTCGAACGTCGTCCGCCCGTCGCTTGCCTCGTAAGTGAAGTCCTCGTCCCAGTCGAGATACCAGGTGCCGTTTCGTACGACGGCAAGTTGATCGACGCCCGACCGGTCGAGCACATCGGGGCTTTGCCAGTTGCCGGCGAGCGGCTGATCTCCCGGCGAGCCGAAACCGTAGGCGACGTCGTTCTGATCCCAGACGCCGTTGCGGTTCAGGTCGACCGACCACGTGCCGCCTCGGAACACGATCATCGTCGGCAGGCCGCGATTGTCGGGATCGCCGACGATCGGAATGTCGCCTGGCGAGCCGAAGTGATGAATCGGATCGGCGGCGTCGAAGGAAAACGTGCGATTGAAGTCGCGGTACCACCGGCCGCCGCGGAACACGCCGACGTCGTCTCTGCCGTCGCCGTCCCAGTCGCCGACGACGGGCGTATCGCCGTACGAGCCGTAGTGGGCGACGACGTCGGCGGAATCGAACTGCCGGTCGCCGTTGAGGTCGAGATACCACCAGCCGTCGCGAAACACGCCGATCTCGGTCAGCCCGTCTCCGTTCCAATCGCCTGTCACCGGCCGATCGCCCGCTAGGCCGTACACGAACCGCGTGTCGCCGGCGTCGAAGACGCCGTTCGCATTCAGGTCGAGCGACCAGACGCCGGCTTCGAACGCGCCGATCTGGTCGAAGGGCTGGTAGTGGTGAAAGTCGACACTGGTTCTCGTGGCGGTGTTCATCCGGAAGACGAAGTCTTCATGGGTGTTCGCGAGCACATAGTCGCCTCGCGCGTTCATCGACGTCGCCGTGAGTTCGATAAACGCGGTATCGAAAGCGGCCTCGGCATATTCGATGTCCTCGCCCGCCGGGTTGGAGGCAAGGTCGAAACGCTTCGTCGCCAGGTGAACCGACGGATTGCCTTGCTCGTCGGCATGATCGGACCAGGCGAGAACGAGCAGACCGCGCCGCTGGGCGGAACCGATCGACGGGGCGAAGACGAAGTGGTCGCTTTCCCTGACGGTGGTTTCCGCCGGCAACAACGACGGGATTCCATAGAGGTTCTCGGAACCGAGCCGAATCCTGTAGATGCCGGCCGCGTCATCGACCTCGCGCCACGCAAAGTAAACGTCTCCAGCGGCGTTCATGGCGACGGCCGGCTGGTCCTGCACCAGTGCCGAAGCGGCGTGAACCTGCCGCGCGTCGAGAAGCAAGCCGTCGGGTCGGTAGACGTTTCGCCACACGTCGGGCGTGCCGCCGGCCTCGGAGACGTAGACGATCGTGAACTCTCCGGTGACGGGGTTCACCGCGACTTCCGGATCGCTCTCGTCCGCCGGATCGTTCGCGACGTCGGCGCGAGCAGTCGTCGGGCTTCCGTCGGCGTTGAAGACCTGATAGACGAGGTCGGCACCGCCCTCGCTGCTCGATTCGATCCACGTCATGACGAATCGACCGTCGTTCGCGACGGCGAGACTCGGCCGACTGCCGTCTTTGGTCGGTTCACCGAGGGAAGACGAGTGTTGAAGCAGCGTTCCGTCGGCGGCAAACCGCGAGAAGCGCACGACGCTTCGCGAGGTCGTCGAATCAAACGCCTGGTAGGCAATGACGAAGCTGCCGTCGGCCGCCACGCCGATCGAAGGGTTCGAACCGATCGCGACAAACCGGTCCGCGGCATCCATCGGCGTTCCGTTGGCGCCGAATCGTCGGAAATTCACGCCGTGCCACGCCACGACGTAATGTCCGTCGGCGGCGACCGCGACGTCTCCTCCCGTGCTCCCGTAGTATTCGCCCGTCGCCGACGTGACCTTGAGCTGCGTGAAGGGATCCGACCACATCCCCGCCAACAGCGTCCGGTCCTCGAGTCTCTCGATCGCCGCCGGAGTCGTGCCGGTTGCCGGCCGACGACGGCGACGGGAAGAGGTTACGGACGGCGGAAACAGGCGGCTGGGCAGGTGAGGAGGCATCAATGCGACCCTGATCGAAAGTCCGCCGGATGCGGCGGATGAAGGAGACGTCGGCGCCGGGGAAGGCAGGCTCTAAGATTCATCCTTACAGGCCACATCACCCATCCGAAAGGGTTGATGTGCAAAAAAATCGGCCTTTTTTGAGAGTTCGGCCGCCGACCGAGATCCTACGAGACAGCACACCGGTCAGCGTTGAACCGGCCTCTCCGCCGCGTCGGCGATCAAAAGTGACGACACCTCAAAAATGCGACCGTGACGATCTCGGATCGCCTGCAACGCGGGCAACTGCTGTCGACAACCTCGGCATCGGCCGCAGCAGGGCCTCGTGGAGAATCGAACGTAACCTGTCGTGATGGTATGGGTTCCGGCCCGCTGCCGGCGTTCGCCGTCGCGTTCGGCACGCATCGTGCTTTGCCGGATGACGTCACAGAAGGTCTTGGCTGCGCCGGCCGGGTCTTCGATCGTCGTCGCCGCAGGACACGATGACCGCGACGCTGCCGATACTTGAGCCGCCGGCCGAGCACCTGACGACCGTCCGACGAATCCGTCCCCTCGCCAGAGAGCGGGTCGATTCGCTCGAGCCGCCGGCGGGAGGTGACCTGGTGGCCGCGTTGCTGGCCGATCAGGCGAACCTGACGGCCGTCGAGCGGTTCTCACGCTTCCATGAATCGAGCTATGCGACTCCGCCCGAGCGGCGTTACACCTCGCTGCTGCCTGCTTCGCCGCCGGGGCCGGGGCAGCAGTACGCCTTCGAGGTCGATCTCGATCTCTGTTCGGGCTGCAAGGCCTGCGTGACGGCGTGCCACACTCTGAACGGTCTCGACGACGGCGAAGCATGGCGCGACGTCGGATTGTTGCAGGGCGGGACGCCCGATCTGCCCGTCGTGCAGCACGTGACGACGGCGTGCCACCATTGCCTCGACCCGGCGTGTGCGAATGCGTGTCCCGTCGATGCGTACGAAAAGGATCCGAAGACCGGCATCGTGCGGCATCTCGACGACCAGTGCTTCGGCTGCCAGTACTGCACGCTCGCCTGTCCTTACGACGTGCCGAAGTACCACAAGGGGAAAGGCATCGTTCGGAAATGCGACCTGTGCCGCGGACGCCTGGCCGTCGGCGAGGCACCGGCCTGTGCGCAGGCGTGTCCGCACGAGGCGATTCGCGTTGCGCTCGTCGACGTCGCGCGTGTTGCCGAGGACTGCGAAGCGAATGCGTTCCTGCCGGGTGCTCCCGACCCCGACTACACGCTGCCGACGACGGTCTACAAGACGGCTCGCGCTCTCCCTCGCAATCTGCTGCCCGCCGACTACTTCGACGTGCGTCCCGAGCACGCCCATTGGCCGCTGGTCGTGATGCTCGTGCTGACGCAGCTTTCCGTCGGCGGCTTCATCGCGGCGCTCGTTCTGAATGCCGGGCGGACCGACGCGGCTTCGCCCGTGCATGCCATCGTGTCGCTGGCGTTCGGCCTGCTGGCGCTCACGGCGAGCACGCTGCATCTCGGTCGGCCGCACCTCGCGTTCCGTGCGTTGATCGGCTTGCGGCATTCGTGGTTGAGCCGCGAAGTCGTCGCATTCGGTGCGTTCGCTCCGCTCGCCGCGGCCTACGCCGGGCTGACGTGGCTGTCACCCGACTGGTACGCGGCGCGGCGCGACTTTCAGTCGACGCTCGCGGCCGCCGTCGCGATCACCGGGTTGGTGGGCGTGGGCAGCGGCGTGATGGTCTATCACGTCGTTCGGCGTGCGTTCTGGCACGCAGGTCGCAGCGGCGTGAAGTTCTTCGGCACGACGGTCCTGCTCGGCCTTTCGGCGACCCTGCTGATCGACGCCGCGCGAACGGCGTTCGGCGAACCGAACGTCGCGACGTCGCTGCATTCCGACCGGCAACTGCTCTGCTTCGCGATTACGGCCGTCGCCGTCGGAAAGCTGCTGTTCGAGGCGTCCGCGTTCGTCCGACTGCGCGAGACCCGTTTCACGTCGCTGCGTCGCACGGCCCTGTTGATGACGGGGCCGCTTGCCGATGTGACCTGGCTGCGGTTCGTGCTCGGCATGGTCGGCGGCATCGCCTTGCCGCTGCTGCTGGGCACCTCCGACGCCGATTCGACTCCCGAATTCCTGCTGGGTGCGTCGCTGGTCTCGTTTCTCGCGCTGCTGGGAGGTGAACTCGCCGAGAGGTACCTGTTCTTCACCGCCGTCGTGCGTCAGAAGATGCCGGGAGGGCTGGGGGTATGAGCGCCATGCCTGAACGAACCGAACGCTTGCGATTTCGCGACGTGTCACGCGCTGCGAAAACGCAAGCGTTCGACGTCAGCATCAAGTCGCTGCTTCGCGCCGAAAGCGGACCGCTGACGCGAGAACTGGGGCGTGTCGCCGCACCGTTCGGCCTGGGGCAGTTGCCGATCGCGATGGTTCCCGAGGCGACGGCGACGGCCGTGTGCGGGTTTTGTTCGGTCGGGTGCGGCTTGAACCTGTTGCTTCGTGACGACGAGGCGGTCGGCCTGACGCCGGCGACCGGGTACCCCGTCAATCGCGGCATGGCGTGTCCGAAAGGCTGGGAGGCGCTCGCCGTCCTCGACGCCGCCGATCGCGGCACGGTGCCGTTGTTGAGGGAGTCGAACGGCAAGCGGCGGCCCGTCGGTTGGAGCACGGCGCTGCGGTTCATGGCGGGACGCATCCGCGAGATCCAAAGCCGCCACGGAAACGAAGCGGTCGCGTTCCTGTCGACCGGGCAGATCGCGACCGAGGAAATGGCGCTGCTCGGCGCGGTCGCGAAGTTCGGGTTCGGCATGCTGCACGGCGACGGCAACACGCGGCAGTGCATGGCGACCGCCGTCGCGGCGTACAAGGAAAGTTTCGGCTTCGACGCCCCGCCTTACACGTATGCCGATCTCGAAGAGAGCGACTGCCTCGTGTTCGTCGGGGCGAATCCCTGCATCGCTCATCCGATTCTGTGGGAGCGCGTCACCCGCAATCGCCGCCGTCCCGAGATCATCGTCGTCGATCCGCGACGCACCGAAACCGCGACGGCCGCGACGCGGCATCTGCCGGTCAAGCCGAAGGGCGATCTGGCGCTGCTTTACGCACTGGCGAACGTGTTCGTCACGAACGGCTGGATCGACCGCGAGTTCATCGACGCCCACACGACCGGCTTCGACGAGTTCGCCGCGTTCCTCAAAGATTACACGCCCGAAGCGACCGCCGCGGCGACGGGTCTTTCGCCCGCAGCGATCCGCGAGACGGCGGGGCGCATTCGTGCTCGCGAGCGCGTCAGCTTCTGGTGGACGATGGGCGTCAACCAGAGTCACGAGGGCACTCGAACCGCGCAGGCGATCATCAATCTCGCGCTGATGACCGGGAACATCGGCAAGCCGGGAACCGGGGCGAACAGCATCACCGGACAGTGCAACGCGATGGGCTCGCGGCTGTTCAGCAACACGACGAACCTGCTCGGCGGCCATGATTTCCGAAACGCCGCACATCGCGAGAAGGTCGCCGGCGTGCTCGACATGCCCGTCGAGCGCATTCCCGATCGGCCGGGACTCGCCTATCCCGAGATCGTCGAAGGCATCCTGCGCGGGTCGATCAAAGGCTTGTGGGTCGTTGCCACGAACCCGGCGCATTCCTGGATCAATCAGACGCAGTTCCGCGACGTCCTCGACCGGCTCGAGCTGCTCGTCGTGCAGGACATGTATCACTCGACCGAGACCGCCGCGAAGGCCGACCTCTACCTGCCCGCCGCCGGCTGGGGCGAGAAGGACGGCACGTTCATCAATAGCGAGCGACGCATCGGCCGCATTCGCAAGGTTCGCAAGGCGCCGGGCGAATCGCTGGCCGACTTCCACATTTTCCGGCTGGTGGCCGACTCGGCCGGTTTCGGTTCGCTGTTCCGAAAGTGGAACAGCCCCGCCGCCGTCTTCCAGCTTCTCAAGCGGCTTTCGGCAGGACAGCCCTGCGACTTCACCGGGATTCGCGACTACTCGCACCTGGACGAAGTGGGTGGGATTCAGTGGCCGTGCCCCCAGGCCGAAAAGCCCACCCCGTGCAAGGGGTGGGCTTCCGAACGGCGTCTCTTCGCCGACGGCCATTTCCTCCACGCCGACGGTAAAGCGCGGTTCGTCTTCGATGCGCCGACGCCCCTGCCGGAGCCGGCCAGCGATCGGTATCCGCTGACGCTGCTCACCGGCCGGGCCGGGGCGGCGGTCTGGCACACGCAGACCCGCACCTCGAAAAGCGCCGTCCTGCGAAAACTCGCCCCGCAAAACGCCTACGTGGAAATCAATCCCGCGAATGCGCGGGCGCTCAAGATCAAGCCCGGTCAAACGGTCGTCGTCGAGAGTCAGCGCGGCAGCGTGCGTGCCAAGGCGATCGTGACGACCGCGGTTCCAGTCGGACAGGTCTTCCTGCCCATGCACGACGAGGGCACGAACCGCCTGACCGATGCGGTCTTCGACCCGCATTCCCGACAACCCGCCTACAAGGCCTGCGCCGTTCGGGTGCGACATGAAGAGTGAACGAACCATTCGATCGACCGGCGAGCTGCCGGGTTCACCGGCGAGCCGCCGGCTCGCCAATTCAGAGACGACGGCGATCACCGACACATCACGAAAGCGCAGCAACCATGTCCGTCTTCACGCACGAACAACAAAGCTACCTTCAAGGCTTCGCGATCGGGTCGGACGTCGCGCGGGCCGTTCGCGGACTGCCGGTGCTCTCAGGAGCCGGTGCCGCGACCGGCATGACGGTGCAACTCGGGCCGTCCGCGCCTTCGAACCCGCAGCGACCCGACCTCATGGCCCAGGACCGCTTTCTCGCCGAAGGAAAGAAACTCTGTCCCGAAGAGCAGGCGAAGCGCGACAAAGATCCGCTTGCCATGTGGAGCGAGATGCAACGCAACGCCACGGACGGCGTTTTTCCAAAGGGCACGGACGTCCTTCTTTATAAGTTCAGCGGTCTGTTTCAGGTCGCGCCGGCCCAGAACGCCTACATGTGCCGGCTGCGCTTTCCCGGCGGCGATGTGCAGAGCTACCAGCTTCGCGGACTGGCGCGGCTCACCGAACGCTTCGCCGGCGGCTACGCCGACGTCACGACGCGGGCGAACCTGCAACTTCGCGAGATCGCCGCCGCGCACGGACCCGACGTGCTGACGAACCTCGTCGATCTCGGCATCGTCGTTCGCGGCTCCGGGGCCGACAACATCCGCAACGTGACGGCATCGGCGACCAGCGGCTTCGACCCGCAGGAACTGATTGAAACTCTGCCGCTCGCGAAGCAGCTTCATCACCACATTCTCCATCACCGCGAGCTTTACTGTCTGCCGCGCAAGTTCAACATCGCCTTCGACGGCGGAGGCGGAATCGCCACGCTCGAAGACACGAACGACGTCGCGTTTCAAGCCGTCCGCATCGGTGAAGACGAGGCGACGGCCGACGTGCCGGCGGGCGTGTACTTCCGACTGGCTCTCGGCGGCATCACCGGACATCGCGACTTCGCCCGCGGCACGGGCGTGCTGGTTCGGCCCGACGAATGCCTCGCCGTCGCGACGGCCGCGGTGAAGGTGTTCCTCAAGCACGGCGACCGCACCGATCGTAAGAAGGCGCGTCTCAAGTATCTGCTCGATGCGTGGGGCTTCGAGAAGTATCTGAGCGAGCTGGAAACCGAACTGGGATCGCCGCTGCGACGAGTCGCCGAAGACCGCTGCGAACGACCTTCTCCGCCGGACCGCTGGGCGCATGTCGGAGTCCATCGCCAGAAGCAGGAGGGACTGTATTACGTCGGCGTCGTGCTGCCTGTCGGCCGGTTGACGGCGGAACAGCTTCGCGGGCTGGGAGACGTCGCCGACCGCTACGGCAGCGGTGCGGTCCGGCTGACCGTCTGGCAGAACCTGCTGATTCCCGACGTGCCCGCCGACGACCTCGAAACCGTTCAGCAGCAGATCGAACTGCTCGGTCTCGACTGGCGGGCGTCGTCGTTCCGCGCCGGGCTGGTCGCCTGCACCGGAAACGCCGGCTGCAAGTTCGCCGCGGCCGATACGAAGCGGCATTCGATGCTGTTGGCGCGCCACCTCGAAGAGCGGTTCGATCTCGACGTGGCGATCAACATCCATCTGACCGGCTGCCACCATTCGTGCGCGCAGCACTTCATCGGCGACATCGGTCTTCAGGCGACGAAGGTCGAAGTCGACGACGAGATGGTCGAGGGTTACCACCTGTGCGTCGGGGGCGGCTACGCCGACCAGCAAGGCATCGCCCGCATGTTGTTCGAGTCGCTGCCGTTCGGCGATGTGCCGCCGACCGTGGAGCGGTTGCTGCATTTCTATCTCGACGTTCGATTCGGGCCGGCCGAGTCGTTCGCCGACTTCACGCGACGGTTCGAGATCGAAGAACTGCGGGAAGCGATCAAAGGATATTCGCTGGTGTGATGCGAGAGACCCGCTTCGCTTGGTCGCGCGACCATCGGCCGTTGACAGGAGAGACGAGGTGTTGTCAAGCCGTGGAATGCATGCGCGGTCCCCCTCTCCCTGGGGAGAGGGG
>JBAQZJ010000038.1:0-6960 GCA_049790855.1 Planctomycetaceae bacterium
GGTTTGGACCGATCGCTCGCGACGGCGAAGCCTGCCGAGCTGGAAACGCAACTGGCGCAGGCCGACACGGCGGTGGCCGGACTGTTGCCGTTGTCGATGGAAGTGCGGCCCGAAGTCGCGCGAGAGCGAGAAGTGCTCCACGCTCGGCTGACCGCGATGCGGACGTCGGTGACGGATCGCCTCGATCGGGAAAAATTGCTCACGGGGCTGACGGCGGCCCTTTCCGAGACGGGTTCCCCGGCCGAATCGATCGACCGGTACGTCGCCGCCGTCGAGGCGTATCGCACACGGTTTCCCAAGGATCCCCGATCGGCAGAGTTCGCCGAGTCGACGGCCGAAGCCGACACCTGGCGCGCCGTCGGACGCTGGGAAGACCTCGTCGGCGGCTGGTCCTCCGGCCGGCCGGCCGCTTCGGCGGCGAACGGTCGCCTGACGGCCGTCGAGGGATACCTGGCCGCCTATCCGACGAGTCCGTCGGCGGAACTGGCATCGCGCTATGCAGCGTTTCTCCGTTCGATTGTCCGGCAATCCGAAGACGAAGGCGTCAACGCCCGTCTGCTCGCCTTGTTCCGTGCTCCGCTGATCGGCGGGCCGTTGCACGTCCTTCGCAGCCGCGATCGAGAAACCTACTATCTGCTGGCGCCGGCCGACTTCACCAACAGCACGTCGGCGCCGTTCACGTACATCATCGGAACCGATCCGACGCGCGACACGAAATCGACGCTGCTCCGAAAGACGGAGCTGGTCTCGCTGTCGAGCGAGCCCGCCCCGCAGGTCGCACTCGCCGAAGGCGTGCTGCGCGATCTGCCGCGAGCGACCGTGGAACAATGGGACGGCTATTTGCTCGAGTTGTGCCGCAGCGTTCGCTCGGCCGACACGCTTGATCCGTTTGTGCGCCACCTGTTGCTGACGGAGCTGCTGTCGGCGGCCGCCGACGGCAACGTGTTCCTCGCCGAATCGCTGACCGAAGTGCGATCGCGCCTTTCGGACGACAGCATCGATCCGGCAGCCCGCTGGATGGATCCCGACAACGCCGAGGCGAGCCTCTCGCGACAACGGTCCGAGGCGGCGCTCGGTCGCATCTCGATGGCCGACCTCGATGCCGCCTGGCGCGTCGCCCTCGAAGCGGAAACGTCGCTGACGACGGACGTGCGGCAACCGTACCGCCGGGTCGGCTGGCTGTGTCGCGAGGGCGTCCGCTGGGAATGCCGCGGCGTCGGCTCGTCGGTGTCGTCGGTCGACGTGTGCGTCGTCATTCCAGGTTCGGATTCCAGTGCGTGGCTGCCGAGCGGAACGTATGCCGATGAGAAGACGTGGCTGCATGGCGACGGCTTGAAACAGGGCCGCCTGCTGTTCGCGAAAGCCGGCCCGACGGCCGACGTGTCGAAGGCCGACACCCCGCAACTCGGATCGAGCCGTTAGAAATCACTGATGAGCGAAACGTACTACCTGCGGTCTCGCGGCAAAGTCCTCGGCCCCTTCCCGCTGGATCGGCTGCAGGTCATGAAGTCGCGCGGCCAACTCGGCCGGACGCACCAGGTCTCGACCGACCGACAATCGTGGATCGCCGCGGGAACGTTGCCCGAGCTGTTTCCGGCGCCGGCCGCGGAGAGCTCGTTCGAGCTGATGGACGGGATGAACGGCTCCGGAGCGATGGAATCGGCCGGGTCGTCAACCGGTCCTGCAACGCAAGGACCGGCCGTTCCCGTCGCCGCCTGGTTCTATCACGTCGGCGAGCAGCAGTTCGGCCCGACGCCCGCGACGGAAATTCGCCAGTTGTTCTCGGCCGGTGAACTCAGCCCGAACGACATGGTCTGGCGCGAGGGAATGGAAAGCTGGATCGCGATTCGGGACGTGCCGGAGTTACGACCGCGGTCGGCGGTCAACACCGGCTCGTCGGGAACCGGCACGAACGGCGAATCGTCGACAAGCGGCATGGCCATCACAAGTCTTGTGCTGGGTGTCGTCAGCCTCGTCATTCCCTGCGTCGGAATTGCGACAGGACCGCTCGCCGTGATCTTCGGCGGGGTCAGTCTCAGCCAGGTGAATCGCTCGCGTGGCCGACTGACCGGAAAAGGAATGGCGATCGCGGGGCTTGTGACCGGAATCGTCGCGACGACGTTTTACGGGCTTTATTTCCTTCTGGTCGTGTTGGGAACGCTCGGCACGCCGGCGATGAACTCCCTGAACTGATTGAATTGTGAGCGGTTTTTCATGAGCGTCCTCGGTTCGTCTGACGTCCTGTTCGACCCGGCCCCTTTGTCCTGGGCACGAAGCGACCTCGAGCAGCGGCTTGGATTTCGCGGCGGGCGGTTCACGCGGGTCAACACCTGGTTGACCGCGTTGCTGGCCGCGGTGGCATCGGTCGCGTTCTACGCCGCGCTCTTGCCGATTCGCGAAACGTACTTCGGCCAGATGTTTCTCGAGCGCGGACCGATTCCCTACGTGATCACGTTCTTTACGGCCTGGGCCGGCGTGATTCTGTGCGTGAAATGGACGAAGCTGCGCCTGCAGCAACGGGCGCTCGCCATCGAC
Organism: Planctomycetaceae bacterium; assembly: GCA_049790855.1. Taxonomy (GTDB): domain Bacteria; phylum Planctomycetota; class Planctomycetia; order Planctomycetales; family Planctomycetaceae; genus JACCRE01. Next base: position 2,536 of record JBAQZJ010000038.1, read on the forward strand.
GTCGTTCCCGGAACTCCCGACTTTGTCCTGTCGCCGCAGACGGTCGACGAGGTCCAGACTCGAATTCTGCACGCCGTGGAAGACCCGCGGCAGTTCGTGCTGTTCAACCGGATCGCGATCGCGCTCTCGAACCTGCGGAATCTCGGCCGGGTCGCCGACGTCGACGAGATCCTGCAGACGCAGGCCGGGAACGACGAAAGCGTGATGGAGACCAGCTACTCGATCGTCCAGGGGTTCGTGTGGGCGATTCCGGTGCTCGGGTTCATCGGGACGGTCCAGGGGCTAAGCATCGCGATCGGGTCGTTCGGGTCGGTGCTCTCTCAAAGTTCCGAAATGACCGAGGTCAAAGACGCACTGCGCGGCGTGACCGGCGGATTGAGCATCGCCTTCGAAACGACGCTTCAGGGCCTCGTCGCGGCGCTCGTCGTGCAGTTGTTGTTGACCGTCCTCAAGAAGAACGAAGAGGAGTTCCTCGACAGCTGCACCGAATACTGCACTCGGAGAATCGTCGGGCGTCTCCGCCTGTCGCCCCTCGATCGGGAAGGGGCCTGAACGATGGCTCGTGGCCGGTCGGGTCCGGTGGTGTCGCTGTTTGCGTTTCAGGACATCATCACCTCGGTGAGCGGCATTCTGATCGTGGTGGTGCTGCTCATGGCCCTCGAACTCATCGAGCAGCCGGAAGCGGACGCTTCGTCACCTTCCGCCGATGCCCGGTCGATGACCGAGGCGCTGACTGCGGCGGAAGCGGAACGCGAATCTCTGAAGAGCCTCCTTGACGACGAAACCGACGCCGTCGAGGCCGCCGCAGGAACGTCTGCCGGAGAGCTTGCGCGCCAGATCGCAGACTCCGAGGCCGAGATCCAGCGTCTGGACGTCCAAATTCACAACCTTCAGTCGGATGCCGAAGCGCTCGACGCGGCGGCGGCCGCCCTTGAAGTGAAGCAATTCGACGCCGCCGACGTGCTTGCGGAAATCGAGCAACTCGGTCGCCGCGCCGACGCTTTGCGGAGCGAAGTCGAATCGACTCGCAAAGACGATCGCATCGTTTACGCGTTCCCACGAGGCGTCAACAAATCGGGCTGGCTGGTCGTTCTGAATGCCGACGACATTGCCGTGGCGCCGATTGGCGTCGTCGCCCGACCCACGTGGTTCCGCGGCGAATCCACTGCCGCGGAAGAGTTTCTCGACTGGTCGAAGGCGCGACCCGCTGACTATTTCCTGCTGCTGATCCGGCCGGCAGGAATCGACGACTTCGACGCGGTCGAGGAAGACTTTCGCGACCGGAGCGTCGAGTACGGATTTGACGTGCTCGGCGAGCGAGCCACGGTGTTGCACCCGGAGCGAGGCGCCGCGCCATGACACGCCGCCGGCGACGACGAGGAGCGACAGGCGACAGTCTCGAACTGCTGCTCGACACGATTTGCAATACGTTCGGCGGGATCGTCTTTATCGCGCTGCTGATCGTGCTCCTGCTGCGCGAGACGGGAACACGCTCTGGCGAAACGCCCGTCGAAACCGCCTCGCCGGATGAGATCGAGCGACTGGCCGGCGAGCTGGAGAGCGTCACCGCGGAACTCACCTCTCTGCGAACGGCTGTGGCCGACCTCTCGCGCCGGGCGGAGGCCTTCGCTCCCGACGAGGTGCGGGAACTCTTGAAGCGGCGGAACGGTCTTGCCGCCCAGACGGGCACGTTGCACGGAGACCGTGATCGTCAGGTCTCGGCGAACGCTTCCGCGACCGCAGAGCTGAATCGCGGCGAGGCCGAGCACCGGAATCGGATCGCACAGCTGCCGGACGCCAGGCAAGAGGTCGCCCGGCTGGAAGCGGAACTGGAGGCGATCCGCCGGTCGAAAGTCGAAGAGATTCGCAATCCCGTCGTCCGCAATGCGCGTGCGTTCCGTCACGTCGGGCTGATCGTTCGCTATGGTCGCGTTTACGTCTGGCACAGATTCTCGGCGGACGGCGAGCGTCTCGGGTTGAACACGGACGATTTCGTCGTCGTCGAAGACCGGGGCGACAAGGTCGTCACGCATCCCGACCCGACGAAAGGCATTTTACTGTCGCCGGGCGAGCCGACAGCCAAGGCGATTCGGGATCGACTCCGCTCCTTTCCGTCGTCGCGCTGGTATTGCGAGATTGTCGTGCGCCCGGATTCCTTCGACGAGTTCAACGTTCTGCGCGATGCCCTGGTCGACGAGGGCTATGAGTACCGCCTTATGCCGACCGCTGGATCGGTCGCCGATCGCGGCGGCAATGACGACCGCGTTCAGTAACCGGCACTTCGGTGCGGGCGGTTCGAGGCCGCTTCCGCGGGACCGGACGCCGCCGGAAAGCAGACGGACGTGCCGTGGTCGTCGTGCATCGCCAACCCGATCCGCTTCAGGTTGTTCTTGCGTCGAGTGCGGCTGCGGTTCATTTCGCAGCCGGATACGCAGCGACGGTCATCCGGTCATAGCCGGACGGCCAGCGGCCTTCGACTTCGATTTCACCGACGAGGTCGGCTTCGCCGAGCTCGGTCCGAAAGTCTCTGGCGAGCTTCCCGGCCCGATCCACGTAGATCTTCACCAGGTAACGACCCGGCGGAAGGGTCTGCCGTTCCCGGATCCGACGGGCGCGTTCCGAATCGCGGGGCGCCGTCAGGCTCAGGGAATGCTGCCAGAGGCGCCCTTTTCCAAACACCGGACGGTCGGAGGTCGCCCAGCGGGTCTTCGACCAGGTCGTTCCCTCCTGGCGATACAGGTCGACCTGCAGCAACTGCTGGTCGAACTCCGCGGGAACGTCGGAGAGCTTGAACCAGATCTCGCTTACCTCGGAGACTTCGTCGGCCGCAGGCGGCAGTTCCTCGGCCGTCCGGTACTTGCCGGCCGCCGTCGCCGCGTAATCGTCGAGAAAGCGGCGGAACTGCTTGTAGCTGCGATCACCGACGACCATCTTCTGCCCGCCGCCGTGCTCGACCCGCTGCGTCGGCTTCGCGATCAACAGGCTTGCTTCCGGCGTGTCGAGATCGATCAAACCCGCGTCCAGCAGGTGCTGCATCGTCGCCGCCGGGTCGCCGGGCGTGATCCAGGAGACCTGTTCGCCGTGCTGTTCGACCTGTTTGGCGTTCTGCTCCGGAGAGTGGCACGCGGCGCAACGCCCGACTTCGCTCCAGACGTTCTCGATGAACGAGGCCAGCACGCGATCGTTTCGCGCATGTCGCAGCACTTCGTCCGGCAACGTCGGGCCGATCGTGCCCTCGTCAGGCTTTGCGGCGAGCAGTTCCGGTTCGCGGACGGCCGCGTTCAACCAGCTTCGGAACGCCTCGTATTCCTCTTTGCGGACCTGCTCGGTGATGAGATTCGGCGTTTCGGGCCGGCGGCCGATGAACGTCAGGATCTTCGACCGATCGGGCTTCCGCGCGTCGACAAGGCCGGCCCGAACGAGCGCAGAAAAAGTCTCCGCTTGCGTCGGCCGAATGTAGTCCTTCAAGTCGACGCCCGAGAGATGGCACTCGGAGCAACTCGACGGCTTCGGCGATTTGAAGATCGGCAGGAGACGTCGCTCGAATATCGAGAGCGCCGGCGGACGACCGGCGGAGGCCGGCGGCTTGTCGTCGGCATGCACCGTGCCGATGATCGATACGAGGCCGATGCAGATCGCCGACAAACGCGTTCGAGGCATCGGGAACATCCTCGGCCCTTCGGTGAAGCCGTGCATACGTCGATCCCCGACTACGACTGCATGGACAGATGCTCGATCAATTCGTTGACAGACCTTGTCTGACAATACACGACCCGTGTGTTCCCTTCGAGCAGGCCGCTGTTGCCGAGCCGTTTCATCATCTGGCCGACGTCGCCGAACGGCGCGTCGTGGGCTTCGATCGGATTTCCGACGTCCGCCGCTTGCGACACGTAACAGACCCAGGTTCGCTGCCGTCGATCATACGTCAGAAACGTACTCGGATGCTCCGGCAACGATTCGGCGGCAGCACCGGTGATGCAGGCGAAGACGGGCATCGAACTCTCGGAACAGGGTCGCGTTCCACTTGGGACGAACCAACACATTCGCAGATCGTGCGACGACCGCCAAGGTCGGCGAGACCGCGACGTTCGCCGCAGGTCAAGCTCAGAGACTCTCCGAAAAGCCTGATCCGTCGCGACGCCGGGATTTCGGCCTGAGACAAGGAGCGAGGAGGAGACGATGCGAGCATCGTCGTCGACGTGCCGACCAGCGCCGTCGGCGAAAAAGGCCGAAGTCGACACGAAAACCGGGCAACCCGCGATCACGGGAATTCAACCGGCTCGCCGTCTTTCCGGTTTCCCAGCCGGCGGTGGGTCTCGGCGTCGATCTTGTAGCTGATCGGACGCACGCTGCCGTCGCAGAAGGCCATGTGGCACGCCTCCCGATGGGCGCTGCCGAAGCTGCGGACATCGGAATAGTCGGAAT
>JBAQZJ010000039.1:0-3141 GCA_049790855.1 Planctomycetaceae bacterium
AGGGAGCGCAGACTGGCGTGGGGAACTCGAGAAGCGCTCCCTCACGGTCGCGGCTCTGAAGGCGGGCGGCCAGAGCCATCCCGCCGCAGCCGTTAATCGGCCGATGCGGTCAGGTCTGCGAGATCCCATTCTCGCAGCAACCGACGCGCATGTTTTCGCCTTGCCGCGCGGCGGAGCGTCGAAACCGGCCAGCAGAGTTTCCAGACCATCAGGCAGGCGCCTTTCCAGGTCGGGCGAAAGACGTCGTGGAACTCGTCGTACCACAGCCAGCCGACGTCGACCTGGTCGGTGAATTCCTTCACCAAGGCCTCGCGAAACCGGTCGATCGCCTGCGACTTGTCCGGCAGGGGCTTCTTCGCCGAACCGGTGCCGAACTCTTGAATCGCCCGCTGGTGGATCTGCCAGAGAGCCGACGGGGCGGTGATGAAGTCGAACTGCAGAACTCGTTTGTGCGGCAGCGGCTTGAACGCCGACTCCTCGCCCGTGTTGTTCGTACACAGCTCGAAACCGTCTTCGAAGTCGGTCGCGAACTCGACGTGATACTTGCGGACCGATTCCTGCGCGCCGGTGCCGAACATCGCGACGGCGATCGCGGCGTCGTTCGATTCGGGCCGGGTCATCAGCACGAAGATCGACTGCACGTTCGGCAACAGGTCGGGCAGAATGATGTGCTCCAGCGCTTCGAAGCCGCAGCCCCAAAGCTCCGCCTCGGTCTCGTCGAGATACTCCTGCACCCATGCCGGTGCGGGTTGCTCGTCGGCGTCGAACGTCAGCAGCGTCGGCGACCGGCGGATCTTCTGCGTGAGTCGGACCAGCAGCGGACCCAGCACGTAGGGCAGCAACAACAATCCGACAGGCACGGCGACGATCCAGAACACCGCATTGGAAGCGAAATCGACGAGGGGTTGCATGGCTCCAGCTTTGCGATCGAGGCCCGGACCCGTTCACGACGCGACGCGATGATACCGCACGCCGTCACCGAGGGCGCCGGATTCCACACGTGAGCCGTCGGCCTTGGCCGACGATCGTCGGGCAAGCCCGACGGCTCACGCGTCACTTCCAGACGGCGCGTACCGCCGAGGCTGTTTGCGACGGCTTCGGGCGGAACGTGTAGATGTCGAGGTAATCGACCGTCACGAAGTCGCGTTCGTTCTTGCCGAAGCGGGTGAACGGGTACGTCTCGGCGGCGACGAGGTCGTTCTGCCGGCGCATGTCGGTCAGCCAGGCGTCGCGCGAAGCGGTGTCGAACTCGAACCGCGGGTCGCGATAGACGAGGCAGCGAACGGCGAGGTCGTCGCCGGGAATCGTCGCCGGCTCGTCCTGCCGTTGTGACGGCGAATAGATCGCCCGATTACAAAGGAACATCGCCGTCCACGAGAGTTCCGATCGGGAATCGGGCGAGAACGGCCGGTCGGCATGACCTTCGACGACGGCGACCGGCCCTTCCGCCTCGGCATTGAACCAGAACCATTTCGCGAAAGCGCGGGCGCGTTCGTCGGACAGCGTCTTGTACGGCCTGAGAACGTCGCGAGCGATCGACGAACCGGCAATCACCGCGAGCAACGAGAGCGTCGCGATCGCCGCCCCGCGAGCGAGGGCGGGACGCGCTCGATCGACGTGCGCGTTCCAGACCGCTGCTCCCCAGCCGGCGAGCAGGCAGACGGTCGGGCCGAAGTACATCGAGAACTTGACGTGCGTGCCGTAGGGGTAGCGGTGCAGCGCCGCGGCGATCAGGTTCAAGCCCGCGGGGGCGAGCAGCAGCAGTCCCCAGAAGCGATCCTGCTTGCGAATGAGCCGATGCACGCCGATCGCCGCGAGAATCGCCGTGAACAGGCTCGCGCCCCGCGCCCCGCCGACCGGCCACGCCAGCAGTTCGCTGGTGTGGACTTCGACCAGCCAGGCCGGCAATCGTCCCGGCGTGCTCAACGGCGGAAACGCCGCCTGCCAGTAGTCGGCCATGAATCCCAGTTCGGCCCCGCTTTGTCGCTTGATCACGATGAACAGTGAGGCGAAACCGAGCACGACCGCCACGTTGTAGGCGAGCCACGCGAGGAGTTGAGGGTTGAGAGTTGAGAGTTGAGAGCGAAAACCGCTTCCTGACGGTCGCGGCTCTGAATTTGCGACTCTCGACTCTCGGCTCTCGACTTTCGACTCCCCCAGCAGCGTCACGCCGACGGCGAGGCTGACCCCGCCCACGACGAATGCCGCCGGATACGACAGCCACAACAGCGCGGGTGCGAGCGCCGCCAGCAGCCAGAGCCAGCCGGTCTTGCGAGAATGACGCCATTCGGCCGCGAGCGTGAGCAGCGCGAGGGCCGCGAACAGGTCGGTCGCGTACTGCTTCGCCTCGGCGGCGTAGCGAATGCCGGGATAGGCGACGGCGAACATGCCGAACGCCAGGACGAGCGCCGGGCCGGAGAGCAGCCGCCCCGCGAAGCGACGGAACAGGAACAGGCTCGCCACGCTCGCCGCAAACGGCACCAGCCGCAGCGACCATTCCGAATAGCCGAACGTCAGCACGGCGAGACGCTCGGCCCACAGGAACAGCGGCGGCGCGACCTGGTGGTAGGTCAGCGGTTCGAGCAGTTCGGCGAACGAGCGATCGATGAAGTTCACGCAGAGAAAGCATTCGTCTTCCCACAACGGGAAGCGAAGCAGATAGCGAACGGTGCGGGCCGCGATGCCCAGCCAGAGAAACGCCGCCATCCAGCGGACGACGCGCCCGGCGGTCAGATACGTGCCGCCGACGGCAGGCTCGTCGCCGTCGCTTTGGTTGCGGACACCGTCACCGACCATCGCCGCCTTCCGTGAGATTCCGTTTGCATCACCGACGCCCGACCGAACCGGTTTCTAGTTCAATCGCGCGAGCGGCGGCAAGGCGGATGCGGGGCGACGAGCGGTGAACAAAACGACGCGCCAGCGCAGGTCCACCTGCACTGACGCGTCGAGACGGCGTCGTCGGGATGGCGCTTACAGCATCCTGACAAAACTCCCCTCTCCTCTGGGGAGAGGGGCCGGGGGTGAGGGGAGCCGTTTGGCTCCCGCCGAGGAAACTCGATGATGTTTTACAGCTTCGGACGGTTGCAAATCACAGATGAATCCACAGGACATCCCCTCACCCCTGACCCCTCTCCCCAAAGG
>JBAQZJ010000040.1:0-4237 GCA_049790855.1 Planctomycetaceae bacterium
CCCAGCCGCCCTCCGGTCCGGTCGAGGCCAGCCGCGCGAGGAACTCCCCAAGCTCCTGCTCGTCGCGCCGGCGACCGATCAGCTCCGCGAGATCGACGAGAAACGGCACCGCCCCGTCGGCGTCGACCTTCGCGACGGCGTCATACAGGGCCTGCGGATCGCGGGTCGAAGAAAGAACCGCGGACCTCGTCCAGCGGTCGGTGGAGTCGCGGGCGGCGATCGCCGCGAGAGACTTCGTGACGGCCTCGTTCGGCGACAGCTCTCCCAGCACGAGCGCGACCTCGAACCGGACCCGCGCATCGCCGGCCGACGCCAACTCGTGAAGCTTCGCTCGCACGGTGTCCGCTTGCAGGCACGGCCCGGCGGGAAAGCCGTCGCGGTCGACGTGAATCTTTCCGCAACGGCCGAGCAGCGAGACGCCGGTGGCGACGACCCGCGGATCGGCATCGTCCAGCAGCGGCTGGACGACGTCTTCGATCGTGTTGTCGAGCAGGCTCGTCGCGAGCTGTGCCGCCCGAACGCGACCGGCGGGAGTTTTGCCGTTCGCGGCGACCTCGGCGAGCATCGTCTTGTCGAGACCGGAACTGTTGTGGGAGAGCAGCCGCGCCGCCGTGTCTCGCGTCCAGCCGTTCGGACTGTCGAGGGCGGCGAAGAGCGCTTCCACGGCTGGCTCATCAGAGCCGCGACCGTCATCAGAGCCGCGACTGTCAGGGAGCGTCTTGTCGCCTGGGGTCGCCGGTAAGCGCTTCCTGACGGTCGCGGCTCTGATTGCCGCAAGCGTCGGCATCTTTCCCGGCGGCTTGTCTTTCGCCGCGACGCGGTAGATTCGGCCGCGGTCGTCACCCCAGCGAAGGTCGCGGCGGGTCTTCAGCTCGGTCGGCATCCATTGGGGATGCTCGATGACGGCCCGGTACATATCGACGACGTACAGGGCGCCGTCCGGGCCGACGGTCAGGTTGACGGGGCGGAACCACGGGTCGCGGCTGGCGAGGAACTCGACTTGCTTTTCACCGGGCGTCGCGCGGAACGTGCCGCCGGCGGGTTCCAGAATTTCGCGATGGACGAGGCTGCCGGTCGGCTCGCAGGTGAAGACGTTGCCGACGCAGGCCGCTGGCAAGGCGTCGCCGGTGAAGATCTTCACGCCGCAGGCCGCGGTGAACTGGCCGCCGTGCAGCGTCGAGGTCGTCCAGGCGTCGACGAGCGGGTAGACGTGCGAGTCGTCGCCCGCTGCGGCGACGACCTGCGTGGGCTTGCCGATCGCGAGGTGCTTGTTGCGTTCCAGTTCGCGCAGCTCCAGCACGACGTGATCGCCGGGGTTGCGATTGCTGCAGATGAAGCGGTTGCCGAAGGCGTCGAACGTCAGCCCGAACTGCCCGCCGCCGGCGACGGCTTCGGCTCGGCCGGTCCGCGGGTCGAAGCGGAAGTCGTGGTCACGGAGGTCGATCTCCTGTTGCGGCCAGCCTTCTTTCACGGCCTTGACCTTCCCGCCCCGCAGGCCGTTGGCGATGTAGATCAGGCCGTCGGGACCGACCGTGGGATGGTTCGCCCGCAGTTGCGTGTTGTCCTGGCTGAATCCGGTGAACCAGACTTCGTTGACGTCGGCCTTGTGGTCGCCGTCGGTGTCTTTGAGGAACCGCACTTCGCCGGCGAGGGTGACGATCGCCCCGCCGTCCCACGGCAGCACGCCCGTCGGAAACAGCAGCCCGTCAGCGAAGACGTGCGCCGTCTCGAACCGCCCGTCGCCGTCGGCGTCTTCGAGCAGGCTGATCCGCGACGCCGGTTTCTCGCCCTCGGCCGGGCCGCTCGGATAATCGCGCATTTCGACGACGAACATCCTTCCCCGTTCGTCGAACGCCACGGCGACCGGGTCGATCACCTGCGGCTCGGCGGCGACGAGGTCGATTCGCAGATCGAGTTCCGGCGAGAGCACGAAGTGCTGCAAAGACTCCTCGGGAGCGACGGGGCTTTCGACGGGCGGCTCGGCGGCGAAGGCAGGCCCGAGCAGTGCCGCGAAACCGCAAACGAGGCAGGCGAGCGGGGGGCGTAAGCCCTCCGAGTCTTTGGAACGCCGCGAGAACATGGTTCGCATGGAGGTCTCGAACATCATTGTTGAACTCGGTCACCGCTTCATCAAAGCCGCGACCGTAAACGAGCGCCTGGCGGCGAACGCAGGCCGAGAAACGCTCGCTGACGGTCGCGGCTCTGATCACCGAACTCGCGGACGACGCGACTCATCCTGACGAACAGCCCGCGACGCATCAACCGCTGCTGGTACATGGCCTGGGCCGCGGCTATGCTGGCCGGCGTCCTGCCTCGACGCACTCCCGCCTGCGGAGCCTGTCATGTTGATGCGATCGGCCTACTTCTCGGGGGGCTTACGCCCCCCGCTCGCCTTGCTCACTTGCGGCTTCGCGGCGCTCGCCGCGTCAACGCAGGCCGCCGAACCCTTCGCCCTCGACGTTCGCAAACGGGTCGAGGCCAGCGAAGGCTCTGGGCGCTTCCACGCGATTACGAAACCCGAAACGTGGGATACCTCGAAAACGGCGATCCTCGTTTGCGACGTCTGGGATTTGCATACCAGCCGCAACGCGACGCTGCGGACCGGCGAACTCGCGCCGGTCATCGACGAGCTCGTCAAAGAGGTCCGCCAGCGCGGCGGGACGGTGATCCATTGCCCGAGCGACACGATGGCCCACTACGAAGGCCATCCGGCACGCATCGCCTCGCAGAAAACGCCGAAAGCGGAAAAGCTGCCCAAGGACATCAGCACATGGTGCTATTCGATTCCCGCCGAGGAACAGGGCGTCTATCCGATCGACCAGTCCGACGGCGGGCAGGACGACGATCCCGCATTGCAGGAGCAGTGGGCGAAAGAACTCGTCGCCAAAGGCCGCAAGGCCCGCGGGCCGTGGATCAAGCAGCACGACGCGATCGCGATCGAAGCGGGCGACTACGTCACCGACAAAGGCGTCGAGGTCTGGAGCATCCTTGAAGCCCGCGGCATCGACAACGTTCTGATGACCGGCGTGCATACGAACATGTGCGTCCTCGGCCGGCCGTTCGGACTGCGGCGGCTCGCCAGCAACGGCAAGAACGTCGTGCTTATCCGCGACCTGACCGACACGATGTACAACCCGGCCGCACCACCCTACGTCAGCCACTTCACCGGCACCGACTTGATCGTCGAGCACATCGAGAAGTACGTCTGCGGCACGATCACCAGCGACCAGATTCTCGGCGGCTGGCCGTTCCGGTTTGAAGGCGATACGCGGGCGACCGCCGTCATCGTCGTTTCGGAAGCCGAGTACGGCACCGAGAAGACGCTGCCCGCCTTCGCCGCCCGGCATCTCGGGCATCACTTCCGCACGCGGTTCGTGTTCGGCGACGACGAAGACGGCGACGTGCTGCCCGGCATCGAGGACGCCCTCGCCGACGCCGACGTGCTGCTGCTCTCGGTGCGCCGCCGCTCGCCGCCGTTCGAGCAGATGAAGGCGATCCGCATGTATTGCGAAGGGGGCGGGTCGGTCGTCGGCATTCGCACGGCGAACCATGCCTTCTCGCTCAAGGGCAAGACGCCGCCTGAAGGCAAGCAGGCGTGGGAGGAACTCGACAAATACGTCTTCGGCGGCAACTACCACGGCCATCACGGCAACGACAAGCCGGTGACGGTCACGATCCATCCCGACGCCGTTCCCGAGGACGAAGCGAACCTGGAGGTCTTCACCCCGATTTTGACGGATGTCGACGCCGCCGGGCTGAAGTACAACGGCTCGCTCTACCAGGTCTCGCCACTGCGCGACTCGGCGACGCCGCTGTTGACGGGAACGGTCGAAGGTGCTCCGCCCGAGCCGATCGCGTGGACGAATCGCACGGCCTACGGCGGGCAAGCGTTCTACACGTCGTTCGGCGCCGTGAAGGATTTCGAGAACGAAGCGTTCCGCCGGATGCTGTTCAACGCCTTGTGCTGGGCCTCCGGCCGAGGTTGGGAGGACGGCCGCCAGGTTCCCGCCTCGATGCCGGACACGGCAGTGGAGATGGCGAAGGCGGGAGGCGGGGGAGCAGGTGAGACGGGGGAGCGGGGGACATCAGCCTCAGAGCCGCGACCGTCAGGGAGCGCTGATGGACGAACTCACGCTGAAAGACGCTCCCAGACGGTCGCGGCTCTGAATGATGCCGTCGCCCCGTCCCCCGATCTCCCCCTCTCCCCCTCCCCCGTCTCCCCGGCCCCCTCCGACAC
>JBAQZJ010000041.1:0-2405 GCA_049790855.1 Planctomycetaceae bacterium
GATTCGGGCCGACGGTTTGCTCGGAAGGCGTCATGAAATCGGCCGAAGCGTGACGGGTCGAAATCGGCATTAGAACGCTCATCGAAACGCGGATGCCGGCGGGTTGCAACCCCTCGGCTTCTTTCAAAACTGCGAGGTCGCAAACCGCTTGCGAAGGCGGCTTCGCAGACGAATCGCGGCGATGTTCAGGATCGCGACGATCGCGATCAGCAGCAACGTCGTCGTGAACACCATCGGCTTCGCGGCCTCGCTGTCGGGGCTTTGGAAACCGAGGTCGTAGATATGGAATCCCAGGTGCATGAAACTGCGGCTGGGGTGGACGAACGGCATTTCGGCGTCGACGGGCAACTCGGGAGCGATCTTGACGGCCCCGACCAGCATCAGCGGCGCAACCTCGCCGGCGCCGCGTGCCATGGCGAGAATCATGCCCGTCATGATTCCCGGCAAAGCGCGGGGCAGGACGATGCGGCGAATCGTCTGCCACTTGCTCGCACCGCAGGCGTACGATCCTTCGCGCATGCTGTTGGGCACAGAGGCGAGCGCTTCCTCGGTCGCGACGATGACGACCGGCAATGTCATCAACGACAGCGTCAGGCTCGCCCAGAAGAGTCCGCCCGTGCCGAAGACGGGCCGGTTCTCCGACACATACGCCGGGTAGAAGATCTCATCGATCCCCGCCCCGACGACGTAGCAGAAGAACCCCAGTCCGAAGACGCCGAACACGATGCTGGGAACGCCGGCGAGATTGTTCACGGCGATGCGGACCGCACTGACGACCGCCCCCGCTTTCGCGTATTCCCTCAGAAACAGCGCGGCGAGCACGCCGAACGGCACGACGGCGAGCGTCATGATGAGCGTCATCGCGACCGTGCCCCAGATCGCCGGGAACACGCCGCCTTCGGTGTTCGCCTCGCGCGGCTCGGCCAGCAGAAACTCGGCCCAGCGCGACAGGTAGACCTGCACTCGCCCCCAGAAATCGAGTCGGTTCGCCGGAAACGCCCGCACGACCTCGGCGACCGGAATCTCTTGAAGCGTGCCGGCGACCGTCGCAAGACGCCAGACGTGCCGGTCGTTCTCCGCCTGCAGCGCCGCCATGTCGGCGGCGATCTCGATCGTCCGTCGACGAGCATTCGCCGAGACCGAGCGGAACGAAGCCACAGCCTCCGCGCCGCCGGAAGGAACCGTCGCTTCGAGCGACTCGATCTCTTCGACGAGCCGCTGTCGCTCCGGCTTCGCGGACTCCGACTGCGTCGCGTCGATCTGGCGTGCGGCGTCGGTGACGGCGTCCTCGGGACCGAAGCGACGGGACGTCGCGGCGACCATTTGCAGGCGTTCGTCGTCGGCAACGTTCAGCGCGTCGATCGCGGCATCGAGATCGACCAGTCGCTGCGCAGTCGGCGTCAACGGCTGACCGGTCGCAAGGCTGGTTTCGACCACCTCCATCCGCGCCGCTTCGATCTGGTCGCTCAGACGCGCGAGCCCGTGTTTGTCGAGCGCATGGATTCGCTCGGCGCGTTCCCGCACGTCGGCATGCACGGCTTCGAACTTCGACCACGCGACGGAGGGACCGGTCCATGACTCGCGGATCGAATCGATCGCCTGATCGGCCGTCGCGTCGGCCAGCGGCACCTCTTCGCCCGACTCGAGAACGGCGACCCGCACCGCATCGCTCCGCTCGTCGCGTGCCGACGCCAGCAACGCCTGCGTCGCCGTCTGCCGTGCGTCCGACAGTGCGTTGCGAAGTTGCTCCAGCGCGGTATTGATGTGTGGTTGAGGCGACTCCGCGATCGAACCGGCGTTCCCTTCCAGGAATGCGATGAGCCGGACGAGTTGCTCTTCGGTTCCCGAGGTCGGCCGTTCGTGTCGCAGGGTGAAGGCGTCGGGAATACCGACGAACCGCCCCCAGCTCGTCCGTTCGACGGTCACGGCCCATTTGGGACGAGTGGTGCCGTCGGGCTTCCGCTGAAAATCACTGACCCACTCGAACGTCTCGCCGGTGAGTTGCTTGTTGTCGACGCGGAACAGCGTCCGCTGCGCCGTCGCCGACGGGCGGCCGTCAAGCAGCGTCTCGGCGGCGGGCCGCACCGCTTCCGGCAGCAAGGCGACGCGGCGTTGCGTCAGTTCGTACGATTCGACCTCGGTGACCTCGCCGAGGAGGACGCTGCCGTCCGTCAGTTCGACGCGCAGCAGCCGCGCGGGCCAGAAGGTCCGGCCGCCCATGATGACGACCAGCGCGACCAGTCCGACGATCATGAACAGGGCCGCGGCCAAAGCTCCCGCCGTCAACCAGAGCGTCGGCTCGCCGCGGGCGATCACGGCGGCCGCAGGGCGATCGCGTCGTCCGCCGCGTCGACGCCACCGGCCGGCCGGTGCCGGCTGCGACGCTTCGGCTGTCGCCGGTGCCG
>JBAQZJ010000042.1:0-6421 GCA_049790855.1 Planctomycetaceae bacterium
GTCCAGGGAATCGCAGGAATTCTCGGCGTGCTTCTCACCGGAGTCTTCGTCACGTCGGGCGTCGCCGGTGCGCGCGAATCCGAAGTACTCATTCACGGCCTTCTCGAAGGCAACTCCGGCCAACTGACGATTCAGGCGGCGGCGCTCGGGTCGGTGCTTTTGTTAGGCTTTGCGGGGACGCTGTTAAGCCTCTTTCCGGCGAAGCTGATCTCCGGTCGTGTTCGGCAGGAGGCGCCGCTTTAGCTTGCGAACGGCGGCTGTCGCTCGCGAAACGTTGGCCCGTCGATGACGTCGAGCTTCTCACTCTCCCGCTTCGGAATCCGGCCGCGCACGCTTGTCGCCGCGGCGTCGGCTCTGGTCATTGTCGTCGTGTTGTGGCTGCTGCGACCGTGGGACGCTCCCGCACCGACTTCCGAGAAGCTGTTCGCGGAGGCGCTCGCCGCGATTGAGCGGGACGACGTCGCGACGGCGCAGGCCCGTCTCGATCTGTTGCTGCAACGCGATCCCGATCACGGCGAAGCCCGACTCTATCGAGGCCAACTGCTGAGCGAACGGGGCGAGACCGACGCGGCCCTCGGCGACTGGCGCACGGTGCCCGACGTACCCATGCGATTCGGCAGTACGGCCCGCTACCTCGAAGGCACGCTGCTGCTGGGAATGAACCAGGCGCGCGAAGCAGAACGACTCTTGCGACGTGCCTCGGCTCTGAACCCGGCGTATCTCCAACCGCGCGAACGTCTGCTGGAGCTGTTTGTCGCGCAGCGACGGGCCGGCAAGATTCGCGACACTCTGGCGGCGATCCGCAAAACGCGTCCGTGGCGTCTGGAAGAATGCGCCCTTCAAGTTCTCGCGACGCAATCGATCCTGCCTGCAACGTCAGGTCTGAAGCAATTGGAGGCGTGCGCGGCCGCCGATCCCGAGGACTGGGAGAGCCGGTTGGCACTCTGCCGGTACCGACTCGATTCCGGTGACGTCGCGACGGCGTTGCCCCTGCTTCGCAAACTCCTCACCGTCGAATCGACCGGTCCCCGGGCCGCGGGATTGTTGATTGCGGCGGAACTGGAGCGGGGTCGAACCGCGGAGGCAGAACGACTTCTGACCGAATGGAAGCCGCAAGACGACGCACCGGCAGAACTCTGGCACGCCGCCGGCGAGCACGCCGCCTCAGTCGGAGACTGGTCCCGTGCGGCCGACTGTTTCGGACAGGCGAGTCGTCTTGATCCGTATGACGTCGCTGCTTGCCACGCATGGGGGACCGCGCTGGTCCGGCTCGACGATCCCGAGGCGGAACGCGTGTTGCGAACGGGCGTCCGGCTGGACCTCATCGAGCGGAAGGCCGACCTGATCCTCGGCGGCCTGCAACGCAATCCCGAGCTGCTCGCAGCCACGGCGATCGAAATCGGCGACGAGTTCGCACATCTCGAACGCCACGTCGACGCGGCGCAATGGTTCGAGCAGGCGGTGACGCTCTCGCCGGGAAACCGTCAAGCACTGGCAGGACTGCAACAGGCTCGCCAGTCGCTGCAACATGCGGAGCCCTCTCGTCAGGCCGCCGGCGCCGTGGCGGACGTTCCCGCGGCTTCCTCGCCGACACGATCGGGCTCGAGGAACGCGATGGTGCAAACTACGCTCGAGGACCGGCGCCCGTCGATCGGCGTCACGTTCCGCGACGTCGCTGCGCGCGCAGGAATCGACTTCCGGTTCGTCAACGGGCGCAGCGGCTTCAAGTACCTGATCGAGACCGTCGGGGGCGGCGTCGCGGTCATCGACTACGACTCGGACGGCTGGCCGGACCTGTACTTTCCGCAAGGCGGGTTTCTCGGCAAGACGGAGATGCCGCCGCCGCTGACCGACGAGTTGTCTCGCAGTCGCGGAGACGGGAGCTACGAACGCGTTTCCGCGTTGGCCGGGGTCGAGAACGCCGCCTACAGCTTCGGCGCGGCCGTCGGCGATTATGACGGCGACGGTTTTCCCGACCTCGTCGTCGCGAACTTCGGGCGGAACACGTTCTACCGGAACAACGGAGACGGAACGTTCGCCGACGTGACCGACGAAGTCGGCCTTCACGATGAGGCGGCCTCTTCGAGCGCGGCGTTCGCCGACTTCGACGGCGACGGTCTGCTCGACCTGTACGTCGCCAACTACGTCTCGGACCCGCTTCGCATCTGCCGGAATCGCAACGGAGAAGTCGCCACCTGCGATCCGCAGAATTTCGAGGGGAAGCAGGACCGCCTTTACCGCAACCGCGGCGACGGATCGTTCGAGGACGTCACCGACGCGTCCGGAATCGTCGTGCCCGACGGGAAAGGCCTGGGCGTGGTGGCGGCCGACCTCGACGCCGATGGCAAATGCGACGTCTACGTCGCCAACGACGGCACGCCGAACTTCCTGTTTCGGAACGTCTCCTCAGGGCCGGGCGAACTCAGATTCGTCGAATCGGGCTTGCGCTCGGGCACGGCGACGAACGGTGAGGGTCGCTCGGAAGCCGGCATGGGAATCGCCTGCGACGACTTCGACGGCGACGGACGGCCCGACCTGTACGTGACGAACTTCTACGGCGAGACGAACACGCTGTACCTCAACCGCGGCGAGGGATTATTCGTCGACGCGACCGGTGCAAGCGGTCACGTCGGGCCGACCCGCAACGTCCTCGGCTTCGGCACGCAATCCGCCGACATCGACCTCGACGGCGTTCCCGACCTCGTCGTCGCCAACGGCGATATCGACGACTATCGGGCGCTCGGCCGTCCCTGGCAGATGAGACCGCTTGTCTTCGCCGGTACCGGGGGCGGCCGGTTCGTCGAGGTCGGCGACCAATGCGGCTCGTACTTCAACGGCAAGTACGTCGGACGGGGGATGGCGCGACTCGACTGGAACCGGGATGGTCGTCCCGACCTTGTGATCGTCCATCTCGACCGACCGGCGGCACTGTTGACGAACGAAGCGGATTCAACGAACGAAGCGGCTGCACGACCGGGCAGCCTCGTCCTGGAGCTTCGCGGCGTCGCCTCGAATCGCGATGCGGTCGGTGCGGTCGTTCGGGTGACGGCGGGCGGGCGGACGCAGACCACCGCCGTCTGCGGCGGACACGGCTATTGTGCCGCCAATGAGCTGCGACTGTTCTTCGGACTGGGTTCGGCGACCCGCATCGAACGGGTCGAAGTCGATTGGCCGTCCGGCATCCGACAGGCCGAGACCGATTTGCCGATCGACTCCGCCTGGCTGTGGGTCGAAGGACGGCAGCCGCATCCGCTGACGCCGCAAGTCGAGTCCGGCGGACCCGCGACGGTAGGGCTGTAATCGGCCAACCCCAGCCGAGGGGAGGCCAGATCAAGGGTTCGCTCGCGGCCCGTCGGAACCGACGGCCTTTCGCGGGGTTCAGCAGAGTATTCCGAGGGATCTCGCATCCGCGTTACAGACGGGTTTCCGGGACTTCGGGCGGACCATGGCCGATGAATTCCATGAGTGCAAGGAATCTTGCACGCCGAAACAGGTATAGATACACTGATTGATCTCTTCGGGGAATCCATCGCGATTTCTGCTCTTTCGTCCTTACTTCTTCAACAAGGACCGTCTGATGCGCCGCTCACGTCGTCTACCCGGTTTTACGTTGATCGAACTGTTGGTCGTCATCGCGATCATCGCGGTGTTGATCGCCTTGTTGTTGCCGGCCGTCCAGCAGGCGCGCGAAGCCGCCCGACGGAGCCAGTGCAAGAACAATCTCAAGCAGCTTGGCCTCGCCCTGCACAACTACCACGATGTCCACGGTTCCTTCCCGCCCGAGGCGATCTGGAAGACGAACGGCGCCACCCCGCTGCCTCGCAACCACACCTGGATCGCGATGCTGCTTCCGCAGCTCGAACAGGGCAACTTGCATAACTCGATCAACTTCGGCCTGCCGATCATGGGGCAGGTCATGCCGAGCGGCGATCCGGTCTGGTCGCAACGGATTCCAGTCCTGGAATGTCCGTCCGACGGGGGGTTCGGCAACGGCGTCGCGTCGTCGCACGGCCTGTCGTGGACGAACTATTCCGGCAACATGGGCTGGGACTGGTGGGGCCGCGGAAACGACCCGCACTCAGGCCCCTTCCAGACGCGCATTCCGGCGCGGTTCCGGGACATCACCGACGGCACCACCAACACGATCGCCCTCGCCGAGACCTCGACGAAGGGCTTTGAACCGCTCGACCCGGCTCGAAGCCACCAGGTCAACGGGGCGGGCAAGCCGCGCGGCGGCGGCGAGAACAACTCGGTGTTCCGGGCGGCGCTCGTCGCGCCGGGTACGAATAACGACGTCATGACGAACCCGGCCTACGACTTGCGAAAGCCGGACGGCAGCACCGGCGGATTCTGGTGGAAGGCCGCCCCCTACGCGTGCCGGCCGACCTATTTGGCCTGCTTCGGATTGAACAACAACTGGCCCGGCGCGAGCAGTCGCCACACCGGCGGCGGGCACTTCCTGATGTGCGACGGCTCCGTCCGCTTCATCAGCGAAACGGTTCAGGGGGCGCAGATCGCGAGCGTCTGGTTCGCGATCCATACCATGAGCGGCGGCGGCGACGCTCGCCAGCCGATCGCGACGGAATTCTGAAGCTCGTCGCGCAAGATTCGTGGCGACCCGACAACCTTTTTCCCTCACGG
Organism: Planctomycetaceae bacterium; assembly: GCA_049790855.1. Classification (GTDB taxonomy): domain Bacteria; phylum Planctomycetota; class Planctomycetia; order Planctomycetales; family Planctomycetaceae; genus JACCRE01. Next base: position 4,642 of record JBAQZJ010000042.1, read on the forward strand.
TCTTCGGTCTTATGCGTTCATTCCGCCCGAGGAGTTTTGTGGTGAAGCATGCGTCGATCTTGCTGACGGGGGTCGCCGTCGTCGGACTGCTCGGTTGCGGAGGCGGCACGGACGGCCGCGTCGAGACGGTTCCGGTCCAGGGGCAATTGCTGGTCGACGGCAAGCCCCAAGGATCGGTGAGCCTCGTCTTCAAACCGGTCGGTGGAGACGGGACGGATCTCCGCCCGGTGGCCGGAGCCACGACGGCCGCCGATGGAACCTTCTCCGTCGGCACCTACGAACTCGCCGACGGAGCCGCCCCGGGTCAATATGAGGTTTCGATTTCGACGACGTCTTCAATGACCGACCCGGCGGCGATGGGACAAGGCGGCGCAGCGTCCGTTTCGGCTGCGCCGACGACCGTCGAGGTTCCGGCCGACGGGGCCACCGACTTGCAGGTCGAGCTCAAATCGACCGGTCCGGCGCCGAGTCGCGGAGGGGCGGGCCGGCCATTGGGCACCTGACATGCGATGGGGCGCCATTTTCAGCCCGCACCGGCGTCCGTCGCGATTCGGAACCGCTCGAATGCCGCTCCAGGAACGCTCCCGCTGCTGCCGAGCAGCCGGAGCGTTTTTCGTTGAGACGTGGCTCTTCGTCGCTGCGGGTTGCGGCGGCGTCGAGCCGCCCACCCAGCCCGCGACGTCGCCTCCGGCTGCGCCGTGGCTGATCGAGAGCACGCAATCTTTCGGCCTTGAATTCGTTCATCAGGCGGGCGAGCCGCTTCGCTACGAGATGCCGCAGATCATGGGCTCGGGCTGCGGACTGCTCGATTTCGACGGCGACGGCCGGCTGGACCTCTATCTGGTCGACGGTGAGGCATCGCAGCGCGGCGGTCGTCGCGACGGCCTCTTTCGACGCGGGAACGACCAAACCTTCGTGGAGGCGACGGACGCGGCCGGCATCCGTAATGACGGTTACGGCATGGGTGTCGCCGTCGCCGACTTCGACAACGACGGCTTCTCCGACCTGTACGTCAGCAGCTACGGACCCGACCAGTTGTTTCGCAACAACGGCGACGGGACTTTCGCCGACGTGACCGAAACCGCCGGCATCGTCGCGCCCGGCTGGGGAACCGCGGTCTGTTTCAGCGACTACGACCGCGACGGGCTGCTCGACCTCTTCGTCGTCCATTACGTGGACTACCTTCCGGGCCAGTATTGCGAGGATCGCTCCGGGCGTCGCGACTTCTGCGCCCCCGGCGTCTATCTCGGCACCGCCGATCGCCTGTACCGGAACGAAGGCGACGGTCGGTTCGTCGACGTGACGTCGGCCGTCGGACTCGACGTCGATCTCGGAAAGGGGCTGGGAGTCGCCTGCGACGATTTCAATACGGACGGCCGTCCCGATTTCTACGTCGCCAACGACATGGAAGAGAATCACCTTTGGATCCAGCAGCCCGACGGCACGTTTCGCAACGAGGCGATCCTGCGCGGCGCCGCCGTGAGCGCGATGGGAGAGTCGCAGGCCGGGATGGGCGTCGTCTCCGCAGACCTGACGAACGACGGCCGGCGAGATCTGTTCCTGACGCACCTCCGCGGCGAGACGAATACGCTTTACGTTTCATCGGAAGGCGGTTTCTTCACGGACGGCACGGCGAACTCGGGACTCGGCCCGAACAGCCGACCGGCGACCGGCTTCGGGGTCGCGGCGGTCGACCTGCGGCACGACGGCCGTCTCGACGTCCTGGTCGCCAACGGGCGGGTGCTCCGCGGCCCGCGGGTGCCCGGCGCGAATTCGGAAT
>JBAQZJ010000043.1:0-26947 GCA_049790855.1 Planctomycetaceae bacterium
GCGAATCCGTCGCGGACCCGCCGCCGTGACCGGCAAGGACTGATCCCGAACTGCCACTGCGTGCCGGCCTCATTGGAGCCGATGACGCGGGAAGGCGGGACAGCCCGTTGAGCCGGAAGCCGGAAGACCTGCCCACGATCGGATTCGGGAGGCCCCTCGGGGACGGGGCGGAACGAAAGTCGGCGATCGGCGTCATCGAAGTCGAAACGGCAACGCCGGAGCGCGGTGATCCGCAGTTCCGTTCGTGAATCCGCGTTCCGACAATGCGCCTCCCGGCGCAACTCAGCCGATCGCTGTGCGACCCGACGACCGGGTTGCCGGAGAGGTTCTTTCATGTCCACTCAAGTGCGGTTTCCGCGATCGGACGCCCGGCGGAAGGGGTTCACGCTGATCGAATTGCTCGTCGTGATCGCCATCATCGCGATTCTGATCGCGCTGCTGCTTCCCGCCGTCCAGCAGGCTCGCGCCGCGGCGCGGCGAACGCAGTGCAGAAACCATCTGAAGCAGCTCACCCTGTCGCTTCACAATTATGCGGCGACTCACGGTGAAACGTTCGTGCCTTACGTGGTCGAAGATGCGACGCGCCTGAATTATAAAACCACGTTTTCCGGCCCCAAGGGAACCGATCTCTTCTGGTTCGGGCGCGTCGATTACGACCAGCCGGACGTCGCCGACCAGCTCGACTTCGCCGCCGGTCCGTTGTCACCCTACATGGAAACCAACCGGGCCGCGTTTCAATGCCCGGACTTCGGGCCGGAGCAGATGGACAACGTTCGCTTTGGGCTGCCGACCTGCGGCTACGGCTACAACGCACGCTATTTGTCGCGGACCGACGGCATCGAATACCTGCCGCCGACCTGGTCGCCGCAACCGAGCTCCCAGCCGCTGGCTCGTAAGTTCCGAGACGTGCGAGGCGGGACGACCACGACGATCGCATTCGCAGACGCCGCGCAGGTGCGCATCTGGAGTTTCTCGCCGCTGGAGTTCAGCTTCGAGGAATCGTGGGTGCTGGAGCCGCCCAGCGGCAACTTTCCGAGCATCCACTTCCGGCACAACGACACCGCAAACGTCGCCTTTCTCGACGGCCACGTCGAAACCCGTGCCTTCGATTTCTTCGTCGAAGTGCCGGGCAGTAACTTCCTCAGCCAGGAGCAGGCCGACCGGATGGAAGAGGAACGGCTGGGTTCCACGACCGACGGCAACCTCGACGACCCCGCGACGCGGGACAACCTGTTCGATCTCAAATAGTGCCATCGACGCCGATCGAACGACCTGCGGAATGCGCACGATCCGTCGTGGCCTTCACGTCGGCCGTTCATTGCGTCAAACTGGTCGCTGCTTCGCGAGACATTGGAAACTCCGACATGACTACCGAAACCCAGGTTTCCGAACGTGTGCGCATCCCCGTGTTCGCGGCGTTCGTCGCCTATGCCCTGCTGATGCGAGTTCTGCCCTACGTTGTCCACGTCGCCGGCGGCATGGACGTCGAATACTCCTATTTTTATCCGTGGAATTTCTCGCCGATCTTCGCGATGGCGATCTTCGGCGGGGCGGTGTTCTCTTCGCGGCTGGCGATCCTGCTGCCGATCGCCCTGCTCTTCGTCAGCGACGTGGCGATTGCCCTGCTGATGGGGTCAGACTGGGGAAGCTATCGTAATCAGCCTTTCACTTACGCGACGTTCGCCGTGCTTGCCTTGTGCGGGGTACCGCTTCGCCAGCAGCGGAACGTCGTGCCCATCGCGACGGCAGGATTCGGCGGCGCTGTGGTATTTTTCCTGATCTCGAACTTCGGCGTGTGGTTCGTCGGCGGCGGCTATTCGCATCCTGCCACTCCGGCAGGGTTGTTGCGATGCTACTTCGACGGTCTACCGTTCTTCGGGCTGACGCTCGTCAGTCTCGCGATGTTTCTGCCGGTGCTGTTCAGCCCGCTCGTTCTCGCACGAACCAGCCGGCAAGCCGACGCCCAGGCGGTCGTTTGAACTTCCCCTTCCTGTGAGGCACGCACCAATGCGGATTCTGTCGACGGCGGTCTTCCTGTCGGCATTCGCCACCGGACTCGCGACCAACGGTCCGGCGTCGGCCGCGGAGGCGGTCCGCACGCTTGCCGGTACTGGTGACGACGTTTCGGCCGGCGATGGCGGACCAGCCATCGAGGCCGCCGTCGGCGGTCCGTTCGGCCTGTCCATCGGACCCGACGGGGCGCTCTACGTCTGCGAGATCACCGGGCACCGCGTTCGCCGGATCGACTTGGAAGCTGGTACGATCAGCACCGTCGCCGGCAGCGGTGAGCGCGGCTATTCCGGCGACGGCGGGCCGGCACTTCAGGCGAAGTTGAACGAGCCTTACGAGGTTCGATTCGACGCCGACGGCAACATGGTGTTCGTCGAAATGATGAACCACGTCGTCCGGCGCGTCGATCGAAAGACGGGCGTCATCTCGACGATCGCCGGAACCGGCGAACCGGGCTTCTCCGGCGATGACGGCCCCGCGACGGCCGCCAAGTTGAAGCAGCCGCACTCGATCTGTTTCGATCGCGAGGGACGGCTCTACATTTGCGATATCGGCAATCACCGCGTCCGCAGGGTCGATCCGAAAACAGGTACGATCGACACCTTCGCCGGAACCGGCGAACGAAAGCCGACCGCTGACGGCGCTCCGATCGCCGGAACGCCGCTGAACGGTCCGCGTGCTCTTGCCTACGACGGCGGGGCCGATGCTCTGTTCCTCGCTCTGCGCGAGGGAAACGCTCTTTACAGGCTCGATCTCGCCGACGACACGCTGCATCACATCGGCGGCACCGGCAAGTCGGGATACTCGGGGGATGGCGGCGACGCCCGTAAGGCTCAGCTTGCCGGTCCGAAGGGCGTCGCTCTGACCGAAACGGGCATTTATCTCGCCGACACCGAGAGCCACACGATTCGCGTCATCGACCGCAAGACGAACGTCATCCGCACGCTGGTCGGAACCGGCAAGCAGGGTGACGGGCCAGACGGTGACCCGCTGCATTGCGGCCTCAACCGCCCGCACGGCATCGAAGTCGCCGCCGACGGAGCCGTCTACATCGGCGACAGCAGCAATCATCGTGTTCGCATGCTTCGTCCGACCGTCGATTGAACATCGAGAACGCAACTCGAGATCGTCCTCGAGATGAGTTCCATCCCCGGGGTGATTTCCGTGAACCTCGCTTGCCCCAACGGCGTCCGACCGATAGAGTTAGCACGCCCAAAGCCCAGGTGGCGGAATTGGCAGACGCGCTAGGTTCAGGTCCTAGTGTCCTTAAACCGGACGTGGAGGTTCGAGTCCTCTCCTGGGCAGTGATGACGGACCCTGAAACCCCCTGAGATTTTCAGCGATGACCTTGCTCAGGGGTTTTCTTGGACTTCTGCTTGTGTCCTACCTGATTGTCGCGTGGTTCATCGTTCCTACAATGGGAGTTGCTTCCGGCGAGTGGATTGCCGCGATTCCACTATTGTTTGCCGGAATCTTCCTCTGGACGAGCTACCGATGGTCACGATGATGCAGGCGGAAACCGAAACGGGTCCGTCTCCTATTTGCCTAGGAGATTACCCTATGCGTGAATCGACAGCGACTGAGAACTTTCGGCTGAACGTGCGGCTGGCGGTCGAATACCGCGACACGACGTTTTCGGACATTGCCGAGCGAACGTCACTTGCGAAGCCCGGACTGTCCCGGCTGATGACTGGCAAGGAAGACGCAACGCTGACACGAGCGGCGAAGATCGCCGATGCCTTGAGGATTCCGCTTTCGGTTCTGATCTCCTCTCCGGCCGACTTCAAGGAATGGATACGTGACAGGTCTTTTTCTCTCAGCAGATGATTGACCCGTGTTGATGTATGCTGTAACATTCCGCCCGTGGTTCGGTTATTTCCGAATCACGGGTTTTTCGCGTTTATGGCATCTGAACACCCGAAAGCCCAATTGAGGACTATCAGGTGTTTTTTTGAGGCACGAATTAGTGTATACGGTTTATGCGCTGAGCAAGGATGTACGGGTAATCTAAGGAAAACCCCTATCAGTCCGGCTCATTGAAATGACCCTTGAGGATTTGGTTGAAGCCTACGGATTCCATCGGCTCGCCGTGAAACCACAGTCACTTGATCAGTACCGGTATTCCTGCCGTTCCTTGGGACGCTTCCACGGACGGAGCGTGAGCGTGTCGGAATTGTCCCTCAGCCTGCTGCTCCCGTGGCTGCGTAGCCGGCTTGGCGAAGTCGCGCCGCGAACGGTGAAGCGGGAGAGGGGCGATCTGCTCGTTCTGTGGCGTTTCGCTCACCGACGCCAGTGGTGTGCCGAATCGCCCAACGATGTTCCGAGCATTCCGATCCCCAAGCAAAACCCGTTGGCGTGGACGATCGAAGAGTTTTCCGCGTTGCTTCAATCCGCCGACGGTCTGCGGGGAAAGGTCCGATGTACCGGCCTCGCCCGCCGCGATTACTGGCGTGCGTTCCTGCTCGCCCTGTACGACACCGGTGCGCGGGTCAACGCGATGTTTTGCGTCTCACCAAAAGATGTCTGCCTTGTCGGCAATCCGCATATTGTTCTGCGGCCGGAGAATGCCAAAACCAGCCTCGGCCAAGTGTCGGCGATCAGCCAGCAAACGGTTGACGCCTTGCTCCTGATCTTCGACCCCTCGCGTGAACTGGTCTGGCCAGGCACCGGAAAGAGGTCGCGGTTCACATCCATTCAGAAGCTCGTGAAGCTCGCCGGCCTCCCCGAAGGTCGCCAAAGCGGATTCCACCGAATCCGACGCACGACTGTCACGCAGATTGTGAAACACGGATCGCTCGACGAGGCCATGCGCACCGTCGGGCACACGTCGCCGGCAATGACGCTGCGGTATGTCGACCGCCGGCAACTCCTGGAAGCCTCTGCTGTGGCACGATTGCCGCGATTGCCGCGTCCAGCGTCTCGAACTGGAAGGCGTGGACGCTGGTGAACCCGAAGCGGATCATCGGCTACTTCTCACGCAACATGCTCGGCGATCTCGACGCGGTCATCGCCTCGGCGCCGGGGGCAGTGAAGTTCATTCCGCACGCGATCACGGAACTGCGGAAATACCACGGTCCGAACGTCGCTCTGTCCGGTAATCTCCGGAAGGCTCGTGATCTGGCGGTCCTCGGCTCGTCAATGACGCCGCAGGACATTCCCGACGTAAAAAGCCTGCGTCTGTTGCAACGCTTCTACTTGTCGGAAGATCGAGACCAAAAGAACTTCATTGGGAAGTGGTTCGAATGGGCGAGGGAGAAAAACGAGTTTCGGGAAAACGCCCTTCGCTACGCTGCCTTCCTCTACTATCAGAAGAAGATCGAGGACGACGCATTGCTTCACTACGGCGGGGCCAATCGGGCTGTCGTGGAAGAAATCCGGCGGTCGCTCGGTGATGACGTGGCGGCGGCGCACCTCGCCCGCAACCTGCTGGGCGATTACGGAAACATCTCCGAAGCCGGGGAATGGCTGCGAAAGTACCTGCTTCCGTTCTGGTCGTGGAACGAAATCAACTTCCGCCGATACCCGCGGTTCGTGGTGAACGCGCTGCAGAGTGGAAATAAGAAGGATGCAGGCCGGGCGGCTGCGGTCTACTCCGCCGTCGCCGTCGCCAGGATTGCGGGGCTGTACGCCATCGTCACCGTGTTCAATCACTTGTTTTGGCCGGACGAGGAGGACGAACTCACCGCGGATGAGAAGGCGTCGCCGCATTTGATCCTCGGCCGCCGGTCGGATGGGTCGATCATCGTCCTGCGGAATATCTCGGCTCTCGGGGATCTGCTCGAATGGACGGGGCTGCCGGCGATCGCCGAACTCTTCCCCGCGTACCTCAATGATCAGGTCACGTTCGCCGACATGGCGAAAGAAGGCGTGAAGTCGCCCATCAACAAGGCGGTTTCCGGTGTAAACCCGTTTTACCGGGCGGTCCCGGAAGTCCTCGGCGGGCAATCCTACTTCCCCGACGTCTTCGAACCGCGATCGGTGCCGAGGGCTGAGGCCGCGGCCAACGTCGTGGGACTGCGGGATGAACTGCGGTACGCCGAAGGGTTGATTCTGCAAGACGGGTCAACGGCCCGGTCCGGATGGTTGGCGCGGTTCATTGGCGTCTCCGATCCGCGGAAGAACTCGCTGCACGCGATTTTCGACGCCCGCGATCGATTCCTTGTGAAGCAGGGCAAGGACACGACCGGATCATTTGCGAAGAGCAAGATCGCGACGATGCGGCAGGCGGGCGAGGCGGAAGATTACGAGAACTTCGTGAAGGCCCGCAAGAAATACCTGTCAACCGGCGGAGATTTCAGCCGGTTTTGCCAGTCGCTTTCTTCGCTCGATCCGCTGAGCCGGATCGCGAACAAAGACGAGCAGGCATTTCGTGAATTCCTCACGCCCGCACAGCGAGGAAAGCTCGACGAGGCCCGCACCTACTCGAAGGAATTGGAACTTCGGCTGTTCGCATGGTGGCAAGTTGCCGCGGCGGAATCCGGCGACGAGGCCCAGCAGGCAGACCTTGAGGAAACGCTCGGCAAGAAGCTGTTGTCGCACGCGCGGACCCTCGCGCGCACTCGACCATTCAGCAAAACCGACCGGGAGCGCGTCGCGGCCGAACAGGAGACCGCTAAGAATTGGTTGCGAGAGAGGCAGATTGACCCCGCTGATGTCCTTGCCGCTTATCGGCGGCTGCATAGCTCGACGTTGAAAGACCGAGATGCAGCGCACGCCGGCGAGATGCGGCTCCGAACCGCATTGCGGGGTTTGTCCGGTGCCACCAAAAGAAGCCTTCCGGCCGCCGTCGGCCGATGAACCAGTCTGGCGGATTCCGGCGATCACGATCAAGCACCCGTCGTTCGGCCCCGGCTGGATGGCGGCAGCGGCTTTTTTGATCGTCGTCGTTTTTTCTCAGACGGGCCTGTTCAGCATCCCGCTGAAAATCAACGGGCCGGTTGAGATTGAAGGCGGATCATCGCCTTACGTTCCTCCCGGTCCCGGCCCTGCCCCTCCCGGCCCCGGCGGTCCTTACGATCGCCTCGCTGTCGATGCGGCCGGCTGGGCTGTCGACGTCGACACTCGGGATCTGGCCGGCGAGTCCGGAACGATCGCTGACGAGATGGACGCGACCGCCTCTGCCGGCGCGGCCGGCGCTTTCCGAGATCTCGACGCGATGTTCGCCGATCTGTCCGACCGGCTGAAACGCAGTCTTGGACGGTCACTCAAAGCATGGGACCCGTGGAGCGATCGTTTCGCTGCGGCCTTGGGAGGCCTTTATGAATCACGGCAATTGCAGACGCCGGCGGACGGGGCGGAATGCCTGCGGGCCGTCGCGTCGGAACTACGGAGGGTGCGATGAAGAGGTTCAGAAGCGGCTTGTTTCTCTTCGGGCTGATCGGTGCGATTCTGCTCGGCGCGTGGCTCGGCCGCGACCGCGGGAACGACGCACCCGACCGGCCCGACCGCCCCGATCGTCCGTCCCGGTTCATGGGCTGGGCGGGACCGGATGCAGTCGAGCAGGCGAAACCGATCGTCGACAGGCTGCCGGATTTTCGCATTGCGGGGCGTCTGATTCAGGACAACCGCCAGCAGAATGTGAGGCTCTACAAGGCAATCGAACAGGTCAGCGGTACGGCACTCCCTAACATCCCCCAGGAGACGGGCGATTGTGTTTCCTGGGGGTATCGCCGCGCCGTCGTGACGTTGCTTGCGGTCTCAATCGCGACCGGCACAAGCAACAGCAGTTTCCAAGACGTCTTTCCGCCGTACATCTACGGCCATTCCCGCGTTGAAGTGGGCGGCGGCCGGCTGAACGGAGCGGGAAGCCTTGGGGCGTGGGCGCAGGAAACCGTCAAGGCTGGTGTCCTGCCGTGGACGGCGGACCTGAGATACAGCGGTCGCCTCGCCGATCAGTGGGGCGACGACGGCCCGCCCGACGGTGCAGTCGACACCGCGTCAGAGTTTCAGGTGCGTACGACGGCCCTCGCCCGCAGCGCTCAAGACGTCTGCGATGCGATCTGCAACGGGTACGCGGTCCCGATCTGCTCGCAATTCGGATCCCGTTCGTTCGACAAGCGGGACGGGAAGCAGGTTGCCCGCGGTGACGACTCGTGGGCGCACTGCATGTGCGTCGACGCCTACGACGGGTCGGCGTGGCCGCGAGCCTACTTTCACATCATGAATTCTTGGGGCGAGGATGCACACCCTGCCCCGCTCGATCCCGACGAACCGCCCGGCGGTTTTTGGGTGACTTGGGATCAGATGGAGGAGATCGCCCGCGCGGGCGATTCGTTCGTCTTGTCCGATTTCGATGGGTTCCCGGCCCGCGAGATCGATTTCGACATCATCGGGAAAGGGGCACGAAATGACGCTCATCGTAGCACGGCTGGCGTTGATGGCGACGTCGGTGGCCTGTCTCGGGATCGTGTCGGTGCTGCCGGCAATCGGGCAGCCGGAAGCGATCGTCGCACAGGAGTCACCTCGGCCGGCATTCGACTTGATGATCGCCCAGGCGGACACGGCAACGGAACTGCCCTCCCCCGCGAAAGAAAAGCCAGCGACGAGCGAGCGGCGGCCGTCGTTCGATTTGGTGGCACCGCAACCGGAGCGATTGCCCGACGGGCGTTCCGTCCGACAATTGCCCTGGAAGCAGATGACCTACTTCACCTTTGCGGGATGCGCTGGGTGCAAGACCTTCGAGGACAAGACTCTCCCGGAACTGACGAAAGCCGGGTGGCTGGTCGGAACGTCGCCGTTCGCGGATTTCCGAATCGTGACGTTCGAGGACGAGCCGGAGTTGTTCGAACGGTATGGCGTGGAGGCAGCGCCGACCTTCTTGCTGCTGGAGCGGGGGAAGGAAGTGTCTCGGGTGACTGGCTCAAAATCGTCGACTCGGGAAATGGGGATCGACGCTTGGGGGCGCCGATACTACACCGGGCGAACAACGACAGTCCCGTGGAGCAATGGCGACCTGATCGACTTTTACCAGATGACCGGAGCGATGGGGGCCAAGGGCCGTTCCGGCCGTTCTGGCCAGCCCCCGACGAAGACAGGGCGTTTCCGACCGACCGACTCATCGACCGCGCCGCCGACCGATTCGCCGGCCGTCTCGTCGAGGCGTCAACCGGCTGGATTGAATCGGTGTGGGACCGTCTGGTGTGGACCGCCATCAAACTCGCCGCGGCCTTCGGGTGCGGTTGCGGTTGTGCGGCGGGGGCCATACTCGGGGCGATTCGCCTACTCGGCTTGATCGTCGCACGACGTAACCCGCGCTAGGTTCAGGTCCTAGTGTCCTTAAACCGGACGTGGAGGTTCGAGTCCTCTCCTGGGCAGTGAAAACAAAGGGCTTGCGACGATCGTCGCAAGCCCTTTTTTCGTGCGCCGGCTCCGTCCTGAATCAGGCCGCAGCCGATTTCGAGGCACATCCGTGACCGATCTTTCTGCGCTGCAATGGCTTCCGGAAAAAGCGACAATACGCCTTCAATCGGGGCGAAGAACGGCCTGGGCCGGGCGAATAGAACTTCCAAGTCGACCTCCGCAAAACGGCCGACGTGCCGCCGCCTGTTCGGCGGGCTTCGTGGTGTGACAGCATCTCGTGAGCACCCCAGGACCTCGCTGATGAACCTGCTTGCGACTTCACGCCTCTGACGTCTCACCACGAGCGACGAAACCGCATTGGCAAGGATCTGTCGATGAACACGAGCGCGGACTTGCAGCCTCTCGCCTCAGGCAAGCCGACTCCCGATACGGAACAGTCGCCGCAGAATGCGACCGCGCGACCTTCGCTGCGGCTCTGGTGGCCGACGTTGGCCCTCGTCGCGTACTGGATCGTCGTCGAAGGCGGTCATCGGATCGAATTGGCGATGTTCCCGCGCTTTATCTCGCGGATGATCGCACTGTTGTCGCTGATGGTTTTCTTCCTCGTGTGGGGCTTCACCCGCCGGCATTTCACCGTCAGGCAACGGCTGGCGGCCTTTGCGCTCATCGTCGGTGGAATGATTGCCGCGGGACTCGCGGGCGACGAAACGACCGGCCTCTTCGGCACGGCGATGCTGGGGGTTCCGATCGTTCTGACGTTCTCGACGCTTTGGTTGTGGCTCACTCGCAGCGGGTCGGCCGGTCGTGAATTGGCCGGCATCGGCGTCGCATCGCTGCTCGTCTTCGGCACGATCGCGCTGCTGCGTTGGGACGGGCTGGATGGCCGGCAACGAACGCAGCTTGCCTGGCGCTGGACGCCGACCGCCGAAGAACGGTTCCTCAACGAACTCGACGAAACGACCAATTCCACGCTGCGAAAAGACGCAGCCCCGATCGAAGTCGGCGACGGTGACTGGGCGAGCTTTCGCGGCGGAGATCGCGAAAGCGTCGTCGCCGGCGTGACGCTCGCCGACTGGTCGATCTCGCCGCCTTCCGAGTTGTGGCGGCATCGCGTCGGCCCCGGCTGGTCGAGCCTAATCGCCGTCGGTGATGTATTGATCACTCAAGAACAGCGCGGCGACCAGGAGGCCGTCGTCTGTTACCGGGCCGACGGCGGTTCAGAAGTCTGGGCGCACACCTCCGACGATCGCTTCGAAGAAGCCCTGTCGGGAACCGGCCCGCGCGCCACGCCTACCGCCGTCGACGACAAAATCGTCTCTTACGGAGCGAAGGGACGACTCGACTGTCTCGATGCGTCGACGGGCAACGCACTCTGGTCGCGGAATGTACTGGAAGAGTCGGGCGCGACTGTGCCGATGTGGGGGCTGTCGATTTCACCGTTGATCGTCGACGGCCTCGCCGTCGTCTTCGCCGGTGGAAAGGAGGACCAAGGTTTGCTGGCGTTCGATCTCGCGACGGGCGAACCGGCCTGGCGCACAGCAGGCGGCACGATGACGTACAGTTCCCCGCAAGTGATGGCGGTCGACGGCGTCCGACAGATCGTGATGCAGGACGAGCAGGCCCTCTACGGCGTCGACGTCGCCGACGGTCGCCGGCTCTGGTCGCATCCATCGCCCAGCGCCGGGTCGTTCCAGCCGATGATTCAGCCCCATCTGGTCGATGGCGACCGACTGATCGTCGGCTGGGGGAACGGCATTCTCTGCCTGCAGGTTCGTCTCGAAGGCGAATCATGGCAAACTGCCGAGCAATGGACGTCGAACCGGCTCAAACCCGGGTTCAACGACGTCATCATCGACGACAGCCACATCTATGGTCTCGATGACGGGATCTTGTGCTGCGTCGACGTGAACGACGGCAAACGCCTCTGGAAGGCCGGTCGGTACGGTTTCGGACAGATGCTCTTTCTGCCCGAGCAACGCGAGTTGCTCATTCTGACCGAGAAGGGCGAAGTGGTTCGCGTCTCGGCGACGCCGGAAGGTCATCGCGAGTTGGGGCGTTTCAAGGCGATCGACGGCAAGACCTGGAATCACCCGATCATCGCCCACGGCCGACTCGTCGTCCGCAACGGCGAAGAGATTGCCTGCTTCGAGCTGACGAACGCGAACGTGGCTGCGCATTCGAGCGACTGACGAGTTGACATAGCAGAAGCGGCGCGCACAGCGGAGGGCTGTCGATTCCGCCGGACTCGATTTCCTGCAATGGGCCGCTACGCTCATCGGAATCGGGGTGCCTGAGAGTCGGCACTTCGTTCGGTTCCTTCCTCCGCGAGCCATTGCCATGTCGCCGTTGCGAGTATTCTCGGCCCTCTGCGTTCTCGCCGTTGCGACCGTTGGTATTGCCGCCGACGAGCATCCGCTCGGTCCCGATTCCAAGCCGCAGGACGGCGTTCCCAAGGGCGAAGTCCTTCAGTTTACGTTCGACACGTCAAAGATTTTTCCCGGCACGACTCGCGACTACTGGGTCTATATTCCTGCGCAATATCAGGCTGAAAAACCCGCGTGCCTCTATGTGAACCAGGACAGAATCCAGTTCGAAGCGCCGACCGTTTTCGACAACCTGATTCACAAGGGCGAGATGCCCGTGACGATCGGCGTGTTTGTGACTCACGGTCGAGTGACGGCCGTTGACGAGAATGCAGCCCTCGACCGATTCAATCGCAGCTATGAATACGACGGACTTGGCGACAATTACGCCCGATTTTTGATCCAAGAACTGCTGCCCGACGTCGAAACGAAAACGGCGTCTGACGGTCGGGCGATCCGGCTCTCGATGGACCCAAACGACCGGGCAATCGGCGGATCGAGCAGCGGAGCGGTCTGCGCGTTCACCGTCGCCTGGGAGCGCCCGGACGCCTTTCGTCGAGTCTTCAGTTCGATCGGCACTTACGTCGGCCTCCGCGGAGCCGATCGGTACCACACGCTGATCCGCAAATACGAGCCGAAGCCGATCCGCATCTTCCTGCAGGACGGCGAGAACGACCTCAACATCTACGCCGGCGACTGGTGGATGGCGAACCAGACGATGTCGCGGGCGCTGGAGTTCGCCGGCTACGACGTGAATCACGTCTGGGGCGACGGCGGCCACAACGGCAAACATGCGACGGCGGTCTTTCCGGACGCGATGCGCTGGCTCTGGCGCGACTACCCTGAGCCGATCGCCACCGGAACGTCGCAGAACGGGATGCTGGACGACATCCTCCTTCCCGGCGAAGGCTGGGAACTCGTTTCCGAAGGCCACCGCTTCACCGAAGGCCCGGCAGCGAACGCCAAGGGCGAGGTGTTCTTTAACGACGTGCCGGGATCGAAGACGTTCAAGGTCGGCACGGGCGGCAAGGTCGAGGAGTTTCTCGCTGATTCAGGCAAGGCGGACGGTCAGGCGTTCAGCCCGGACGGGCGGCTCTATGCCGCGGTCGGCGGACCGCAGCAGGGACTTCAACCATCCGGCAAGGAACGGCTGTTCAAAAACGTCGGTGGATCGCAGCAGATCATCGCCCGTGATGCCGACGGCAACGCAACCGTCATCGCCGACGGCTTTCGCGGCAACGACGTCGTCGTCGCGCATAACGGCAACGTCTATGTGACCGAGCCGGCCTGGAGCGGCACCGGCAGGAGCAAGGTCTGGCTGATTCGGCCCGACGGCGAGAAAGTCGTCGTCGATGAAGGCCTGAAGTTCGCCAATGGCATCACGCTTTCACCCGACCAGACGTTGCTCTACGTCGCCGACAGCCGCAGCCACTGGGTCTACAGCTACGTCGTGAAGCCCGACGGCACGCTCGCACACAAGCAGCGTTACTACTGGATTCACGTGCCGGACGACGCCGACGATTCGGGGGCCGACGGGATGTGTACCGACAAGGACGGCCGGTTGTACGTCGCGACGCGAATGGGCATCCAGGTCTGTGATCAGGCGGGACGCGTGAACTGCATCCTGCCGACGCCGAACGGCCGCGTGTCGAACGTCTGCTTCGGCGGCGAGAACTTCGACGTCCTGTTCGCCACCTGCGGCGACAAGGTCTACAAACGACGATTCAAAGCTCGCGGCACAAACGAATGGGACACGCCGCACAAACCCGAGAAGCCACGGTTGTAGTTGAAAGCCGATGAACCACCGTAAGAAGCCCGGCTTCTTAAAGAAGCCGGGCTTCTTTCACTCAGCGACCAGCCGCAGCGCCGCATCCTGCTCGAAATCCGGCCCGTCGATCCGTTTTTCGCCGCCGGCATGGTCGAACGCGGGGACGGCGACCGTTTTTCCGGTCACGGGATCGAGCCATTCACCGACATAGCGTCCTGCCGGCAGATCGAACGTTAGGACGAGGTCGTGAGTTTCGCGGGCATAGAAGGCATATTGCCTGCCCGGTTCGGCAAGAACCTGATACGGCACGCCCTCCGGAACGCCGCCCTTCACCGCTTTGCGAAACGGCTTCATGCGGATGAACTCGAAGCCTTCGAGAAACGCCTTCATCCGCGAAAGCTGTTTTCGAATCGTCGGACCGCCGCCGCCGGGCGTCGGTTCCTTGACCTCGAACGTGCCGTCTTCGTGACCGACGGTGAACGAGTAATCGAGGTGGTTGTACAGGCCGCCGCCGGCGAGCAGGAACTCCCAGGCCTGCTTGCGGTAGTAGTCGTCGCCGGTCCCCTTGAACCCGGTCTCATTGAGACCGATCAGCTTGTTCAGACCGTAATTGTCGAAGACGGCCGACGTCTGCGCGTAGTGGAAATTGAAGATCGAGTAGGCCGGATGCGGGCCTTTCACCTTCGCCGTGTCGTTGGCGACGTTCCATGAGATGAGATGCTTTTTCGGCAGCGGCTTTTCGGCTGCGACGATGACGTCGGCGATGTGATCGTGCCACGCCTGCGTGATGCCTCCGAAATACGGCTCGTTGCAGACTTCGTAATACAGGTTGTCGAACCCGTTCAGCTCGGTGACGATCTTCCGCGTCATCGCCTCCTGCGCGGCAAGCAGCTCGGGCTGCGTGTCGAGCGTGTGGACGGCGTCTTTCTTGACCGTGCCGATGCCGTTGACGTTGTTCGCGGCGTTCATCGGACTGATCTTCCACTGCGCCTCGTCGTACATCGGGCAGAAGAAGTCCAGCTCGACGATGATGCCGCGACGATCGGCCTGGGCGACGAAGTCCTCCAATCGTTTGAAGTACTCGTCGTCCCATTTCGTCAAATCGAACTTGTTCCCGCCGCCGGCGTAGCCCGGCTCGTCGCTTCGCGCCCACGGGCAGATCAGCCGTCCCTTTGCCGGAGCGAGCGTGTTCCGCTCGATGCGGAACGCCCCCGGCGGCTCGGCGTAGCAGCCGGTGAAGGTCCGCGTCAGGTTCAGGCCGTCAGACTGGAGCGCCTCGAGATATTTGACGTCATCGAAGTCGCGGTTGAGTACCGCCCCGTAATGCTCGCCAGAGGTGACCAGCAGCACCGGCTTGCCGCGAAAGACTGCGTAGTGCGGATTGTCCGGGTGCAGAGCAAGCGGCTCGGCGGCCGTAAGTGTCGGAGCTCCGAAAAGGCTGACCAAGGCAAGACAGCGGAGGCTTCGCTTCAAGTTCATCATTGCTCCTCTGAAACTTCGTCTCACGCAAAGACGCCAAGGGAAGAAAGTTCTCACGCAGAACGCCCATCGACGGGGCTGGTGGGCCGGCGCTCAGTCGGCTCGATCGACAGGGGAAAGCGTCTCCTTCGCTTGACCCACCCTACTTTCTGGAATTCCGACTCGCGCAAAGACACGACGGGAAGAAAGTTCTCACGCAGGGGCACGGAGACGCAGAGGATCGAAAGGAACCGCGGATCTCACGGACGGCACGGAAGACGAGGGACTCTCGAAATCCGAGACTCCGTGTCATCCATGGTTCTGCTTCTTTGCGCCTTGGCGCCTTTGCGTGAGACTTCTTTCTTCGGAAATCCCGTAGCGAACGTCCATCGAAGGGGCTGGTGGGCCGGCGCTCAGTCGTCTCGATCGACATGGGAAAGCATCTCCTTCGCTTGACCCACCCTACTTTCCCTTTGCGTCTTGGCGCCTTTGCGTGAGACTTCTTTCTTCGAGATTCACTCGCCGCCGATCGGAACCTGACCCTTCCCCGACAAATACGCGATCAGGTCGCGAACTTCCTCCGGCGACAACCGGTCGAGCTGCCCGTTCGGCATGAGCGATTGATCGGTGACTTTGACTTCTTCGACGTCGGCCCTGTCGAGCGTCAGTTTCTCGGTCGCCGTCTGGAGAGTGAGACGGTTGTTCGACTTACTGACGACGACGCCGGTCAGGACACGTCCGTCGGTGAGCACGACCACTGCCGAGCGGTACGCCTCCGGCACGGTTCCGCTCGGGTCGAGCATGTTCTCCAGCAGATAGTCGAGGTTCGACCGGTTCGACCCCGTCAGGTCGGGCGCGATCTCCGCTCCTTCGCCATAAAGTTTGTGGCAGTTGCCGCACATGCGGTTGTAGAGGCCACGACCGTTGGCGAGGTCGGCCTGCGCGAGAACCACCGGCGTCAGCTCGCCTCGCATTCTTTCGATCTCGGCTTTGACGGCCTCCGGGGCGGACCGCACGGTGCCCCAAACCTCAGAGAGTCGCTCGGCGACCTTTTCGCTGCCGAGCGACGCCATCTGGCGGGCAGTCGAGGCCGTGACCAGTTCTTTCGGAACGGCCTTGCCGGCGACGCCGTCCAGCAACGCGAGCGCCCAAATCTCGCGAACGGCAAGGGTGGAAATGACTTCCGGCTGGGCGTCTTTCGGCATTCTGCCGAAGTTTTCCAGCAGAACCTTCGGCGTCTCGTCGGTTCCGACGGCCGCCAGTCCGCGCACCGCGACGGCCGCAGTCGCACGGTCGGTGATCAGACGGTGCAGCAGCATCGCCAGCGATTTGTCGCCCGACCGGATCAGGACGTCCAGCGCGTGTCGCCGGGCATCGGGCGCCGCGTTGCCGTCGGCAGCCAGAACTTTCAACTGATCCATCGTGCGACCGTCGCCGAAGACCACCGCGAGTTCTTTTGCCGGGACCGAGACCGCGGCATCCTTCGCGTCAACCAGTTCGTCTCGAAGCTCCGACCAGCCCGCGGGCGGTGTGAGTTGCCGTGCCCCTCTCAATGCCGCCGCGATCCCCGCGACGACGTCGCCCCGATCGGCGGGAGTTTTCAACCGGCCGATGAGTTCCATCAGCTTCGGAAGGCTCTCGGGGCTGTCGTCGCCGAGGCTTGCGATCCGGCGGGCGACATGCCGTCGCAGCAACGCGATCGGCGTCGTCTCCGCGATTCGGATAGAGCGTTCGACGTCGGTCGGCACGAGCGGCTCCAGCCCGTACCAGATCATCAGCGGCAGGTTGTGATCGTCGACGTCCTCGCCGTGCATGGCGAGCGCTTCGGCGATCTTCCAGCGCGGTTCGCCCTCAATTCGCTGCATCGCCGAGGCGAGATGCAGGCGGACGAACGACGACTCTTCGGCTCCTGCCCGTCGAGCGAGCACTTCAGCCGCGTCGGAGGCGACGGGAATCTCGTCGGTCAGCAAGCGGACCGCCCAGGCCCGCACATCTTCATTCGACGACGTGTGAAGCATCTCGACGAGGAGTTGCCGATCGACGCCGCCTGTCGCGTGGAGTGCCCAAAGCAACTCCACACGGTCACGAACACCGACGGGCTGAGACGACTGCGCCGCGATCCGTTGCCGCGTGCGCGGTTCGCCCGAATCGTTCGCAGCCCGCTCTTGCAACAACCGCCTTGCTCGCCGGACATGCCATTGATTCGGATGATCCAATGTCCCGACGAGTTGCTCGTCCGACAGTTTTGCGAGATCGAAGTCCTTCGGCAGCGGCTTCGGCGTGCCGTAGGTGATCTTGTAGATCCGCCCGCTGGTGCGATGGACGCCGTCATGGTCGTGGCACTCGCCGAAGTCGGACCAATCGGTAACATAAACGCCGCCGTCGGGGCCGTAAGCGAGCGAGATTCCGCGAAACCACGGCTGGTTCGCGAACAGGACGTCTTTCGCATGCTTCAGGACGTAGCCGGAACCTTCGCGGACGGGTATGTCGTGGTTGACCCGCCGGCCGTGCGTGTTGCACATGAACAGACCGCCGCGGTACTCCTGCGGCCAGTTGTCGCCGAGATAGATCATGCCGCCGCAATGAGAGTGGCCACCGCCGAGCGCGTCGGCCCCGTTGGCCCCCTCGCGCGACGCGGTCCATTCGCCGGTCGTGTCCCAGTGGTAGTGATCGGCGTGCTGGTCGAGGAGTTCGTAAAGGTGCGGGTTGAAGTCCTCGCCGTACATCCGCTTGTAGTGAGCGCCGGGAATCAGGTGCCACGCATGGCCGGTCACGTTGTTCGTGAAGAAGAACTGGCCGTGCTCGTCGTAATCAAGCCCCCAGGGGTTCGTCGTGCCGCGGGCGACGACCTCGAAAACGTGACGGGTCGGATGGTATCTCCAGATGCCGCAATTGAGCTGCGGTCGCTCGTCCAGCGGCGTTCCGGGCACTCCTGGCCGGCTCGTCGCAAGGATGCCGTGGCGGCCGTACAGCCAGCCGTCCGGCCCCCAGATCATCCCGCTGACGACGTTGTGCTCGACGTCTTCGATGTTGAAGCCGTCGAGATGCACGACCGGCGCGTTATCGGGAACGTCGTCGTGGTTCCGGTCGGAGATGTGACTGAGCGTGCCGTGATTGAGCACCCAGACGCCGTCGAATCCCCATGCGAGGCCGGTGAGCACGTTTCCGCCATTCCAGAAGACTCGCCGCTCGTCGTGACGGCCGTCGCCGTCGACGTCGTGAAAAATCACGATGCGATCGCGATGCGCGGCGTCGAATCCCTGACCGGCGAACGTGTAACACTCGGCGGCCAGCAGTCGGCCGCGATCGTCGAAGTCGATCGCAATCGGTTGAGCGACGTCCGGCTCGCCGGCGAAGAGGGTCACGTGGAAACCGGGTGGCGCGGTGAACTTTGCCGCCGCCTCGGCCGGCGTCGGAGGATGCTCACCATCCCGCTGCGTGTTGACGATCTTCGGGAAGTCGTGTGCGATCGCCGGCGTGACGCAGGCGGCCAGGCCGAGACAACAGATCGAACGGTGCAGCGCTACGGCGAACGAGTTCATGCAATGGTGTTCCGCGAGAGTCTGACGGCGCGAGGAGGATCGCGAGCGTACATCGGAAAACGATCGGTCGCAATCGGCCCGAGGACATGCGGGGCGAGGTCGCTGCCGGGCGACTTTTCGGCGACGCGGCGTGTTTCAGGCCCGATCGGACTTGCCGGTCATGGCCGATTCCGTTCTGCTGAACGCTGACGGCGTTCAGGGAACCGCTCGCCGTCGATTCTGGCTTCGCCTCGCCGCTCTTCGACTGATGGAGATTGTCGGATGCCGCCCCAAAATGTAACGCGTCGAGCGTTCCTCAAAACGGGGACGGCAGCCAGTCTGGCTCTCTTCGCGCCGACGATCATTCCCGCGACGGCGCTCGGGCGCGACGGCCGCGCGGCTCCCAGCGAGCGTGTCGTCGTCGGTGCGATCGGCAGCGGCGGCAAGGGCCAGCACAATCTGGGGGCGTTCGTCGCCATGCCCGACGTGCAGCTGGTCGCGGTCTGCGACGTCGAGCGGAAACACGCAGACGCCGGTGCTGCGATCGTCAACAAACACTACGGCAATACCGACTGCGCGATCCGCGAAGATTTCCGCGCGGTGATCACCGACGCTGAAATCGACGCCGTTTGCGTCAGCACCCCCGATCACTGGCACGCCCTGATCAGCGTGGCCGCGGCAAACGCCGGCAAAGACGTCTACTGCGAAAAACCGCTGGCGAACTCGATCAGCGAAGGCCGCGCCATTTGTGACGCCGTCACGGCCGGCCGGCGCATCCTGCAGGTCGGCAGCCATGAACGCAGCAACCCCGGCGTGCGATTTGCCTGCGAAATGGCCCGCCAAGGTCACCTCGGCGACGTGAAGACCATTCGCATCCAGATGCCGACCGACCAGGCGCACCACGATCACGTTCGCAAGTCGCTTGCGGTGCCGCCGCCGGAGTCGGTTCCCGAAGGATTCGACTACGACTTCTGGCTGGGGCACACGCCGCAGGCTCCCTACACGTCCGGACGCTGCCATTTCTGGTGGCGGTTCATTCAGTGCTACGGCGGCGGCGAAATGACCGACCGCGGCAGCCACATCATCGACGTCGCCCAGTTGGCCGCGGGGCGGGACGACACCGGACCGGTGCAGATCAAGGCGTCGGGACAGCGGAATCCGACGGGGTTGTACGACGCGTTCATGTCGTACGAATTCGTCAATACGTACGATGACGGGCTACAACTGATCGGCGAGTGCAAGGGGCCGCGAGGCTTACGGCTTGAAGGCACCGAGGGGGCGCTCTTCATCGCCGTGCATGGCGGAAAACTCGAAGCCGATCCGAAGTCTCTGCTGGAAACGAAGATCGAGGGATTCGACCTCGATTCGACGAACGCACCGTCGCACCAGAGGAACTTCATCGACTGCGTGAAATCGCGATCGAAGCCCCTGGCCGACGTGGAGACCGGTCAGCGCACCGCCACGATCTGTCATCTCAACAATATCGCGATGAGGCTCGGCCGCGAGTTGAGATGGGATCCCCGCCTCGAACAAGTCATCGGCGACGACGAGGCGAACTCGCTGCTGCTGCCGCCGATGCGCGAGCCGTGGGTTCTCTGAACTCCGGCACGGCGTCATGCAAAACGGCCCGGGCCTCTCGCCCGGGCCGTTTGCATTTCAAGGGGAGATATACGGGACTCGAACCCGCGACCTCCGGATCCACAATCCGGCGCTCTAACCAGCTGAGCTAATACCACCGTGAGCGACGGCCCGATGACCGCCAGAAGGTGAAAATACCCCGTTCGCCGCGAGCGGGCAAGGGTTCATCTTCAACCGCGCCGAATGCCTGAAAGACAGGCCTGCCGCCCGTCAGGTTCCGGGAATTTCAGCAAGCGGATGGTGAAGTCGGTTTCGGAACGACCGCCGGTGGTGGTGTCAAAAGGACCATCGTGGTTTTTCCTGATACAGATTCGCCTGCTCACTCACCGAGGCCTTCGTCAGCGAACATGACATAAGGACAGTCCGCATATGGTGTTGTGTGCCCGATGCCAGATTGTCTTATTTTGGTTTCGGATTTGCTTCTACTACGGGCAACACAGGGAGGTGTTTCATGCTTGTTCTCACACGTGCAGTCGGCGAAGAACTGGTCATTGCGGGCAACATTCGTGTCCGCGTCGCCGAGGTCAAGGGCGGACGGATTCGATTGGCTGTGGAGGCCCCCCGCGAAGTGACGATCCGACGGCAGGAATTGCCCGCATCGTCGCCGCTGGCGGAACCGGTGGGTGCCAATACCTGAATCAGTGCATGCTGGATGACGGCGTGTCCACTTACGAACGTCAAGTCTGTCGAAAGGCGGTTGCACGTCGTGCAGCCGCCTTTCGTCGTGCGCATCGATTGAAACACGCGAATCGTCGGCCGCCGAGGCCGCCTCATTAACCGGCGGCACGCTCACCGGCGGCACGTTCGGACGAGTCCCGGCCAGCAGGCGTCCTGTCTGACACGGCGGAAGCGGTGATCGGAAACGGCAGCGTCAGGCCGTCGATCGAGCGGATGTGCAAATCCCGCTGTGGGAAAGCCATTTCAATGTCCGCCTTGCGGAACTCCTCGTCGATCCGCATGTGGAGGCCATGGACCACGTCGCCGCGGCTCTCGAACGTCGGCAGGAAGCAGCGGAGCACGAGCGTCAGCGAACTGTCGGCGAACCCCTCCAGGCTGGCAGAGGGGGCCGGCTCCGTCAGCAGCACCGGATATTCTTCGCAGATGCGCAGCAGAATCTTCGTCGCCCGATGCACGTCGCTGCCGTAGGCGATGCCGATGGTGACCGTGATGCGGTTCACGGCGTCGCTGAGGGTCCAGTTCAGGACGCGCCCCGTGATGAATTCCTTGTTCGGGACGATGAATTCCTTGCGGTCCCAGTCGGTGATCGTCGTGGCTCGCATGCGGATTCGCGAGACGACGCCCGTCACGCCGTCGATCGTCACGATATCGCCGACACGAACCGGCCGCTCGAACAGGATGATCAGGCCCGAGACGAAGTTCGCGAACACTTCCTGCAGCCCGAAGCCCAGGCCGACGGTCAATGCCGCGACGAGCCACTGGATGTTCTGCCAGCGCAGCCCAAGACGGTTCGACGCCATCATCACGCCGATGAACACGATCGCGTAACAAGCCAGCCGCGTCGCCGCGTAGCGGGTCGCATTGTCGAGCGGCAACCGGTTCAGCACCGACATTTCCATCAGGCCGGGCAGGTTCCGCGACGCGAGAAAGGTAAAGAGCGCGACGAGCATCGCGACGGCGAGGTCGAGCGTCGTGATCGAGACGATCGAAGACTCGCCGGCCGCAGAATCGGTCGGAGGCGACGCGATGCTGACGGTCCCATCCGCCGCGCCGGCCTCTGTGGAAGCCTCGACCTGCACAACCCGCTCGACGTCCCAAAGCGGGCGGTCGAGCAGGCTGAATGCCGGCAGTGTGTCGGCCCAGATCATGCCGAGGAACATCACGGCGACGCCCAGCACGACGAGATCGACGAGCTTTCGCGTTTGTGCCGTCGTCTTGGCGACGTCGGTCTCTTCGATGACCGGCGGAACCAGGGTGCCTGCGGCTTCCTGCGTCTCTTCCGCCGCGCGACGCTGATAGGCCTGATCGAGAAGCAGACGGCGCCGCGACAGGACGACCCAGCGGACGGCCATCGCGCGAATCAGCACCAGACCCGCCGCCAGCCAGACCGTCCACAGCAATCGGTGCGCGACTTGAGTGGCGGAATAGTGGTATCCCAGCGCCGAGAGGCCGGCGAAGACGATGGGAAGGGCGACCCCGATCGCGTACCAGAGCCGATGAAACCGCGTGAAAAGGCTTCTGGGCTGCTCCGCTTGAAACGCCTTCACCAGTTCGCCCTGCGCCGACAACAGACGGTGCAGCGTCACGGCGGCGAGCGCCATGGCGCCGATGAACAGCAGGCGCTCGGTCGGCGTTCCTCCAGAGAACGGCTTATAATAGTGTGCCAGCACGGCGAGAAACGCGACGGGCAGGCCCGCGGTTTTCATCCACGTCAACACGCGGCGCAAGTGGCCCACCGCGCGTGGCGGCCAGGCGAAGTGCGATTCGGCGAGTCCCTGATGCCGGCACGCTTCCCGGAGGATCTCGATCGGAAACAGAATCGCCGCACACGATTCGATCGCCGCGGCGACGGCGCGGACGAAGCCGGTGGGGTCATCGGCCTCGGCGAGCCGCCACGACACGAACATCAACGCCGCCGGCCCGGTCACAGCCGACAGGACCGTCATCACGGCCGCCTGTGCCGTCGGCCCGTAACGCAGGAAGCCCCGCTTGCCGGCGTTCCCCCCCAAGGCCCGCAATCGCGGTCGGATGTGGAGTCGCAGGTAGAACAGCGTGAGGACCGTCAGCAACGTCGGCCAGAAGGCGAACGGATTTTCGACGGGGTCGGCCATGCCGGCCTTCAGCACCGCGTTCCAGTGGCCCGCCGACAGCAGCCACGTTCGCGATTTGACGTCATCGCGAACGAGATCGACCGACAACGGATCGGCGCTGCGCGTCCAGAGGATCCGTTCGTTGATGTAATGCAGGTACTCGCGGCTCGCGTTCAGATATTGCACATCGGTCGTGTCGAGCGCCACGAGCGCCTCGTTGTAATCCTGCGACGCGCGTTTCAGGTCCGACAGCAGATCGCGGCGCATCGCGAGCAGCTTGGCGGCATCGCGCATCAGTTCTTCGAGCTGCTCGGCGGTCAATGCCGAAGGGTCCGACTCGACGCCGTCGTGCGCCGCCGGTCCCGCAAAGAGCGATTGCACGTAGTCCGAGGCGTTGAGGAGCGAGTTCAGCTCGTCGCTGTATTGCCACGTCGCCATCTGCGCTTCGTTGATCGTCTCCCTTCGCTCGGCGAGTTGTCGATCCAGCTCGTCGAGGTCCGGGAACTGCATCCGTTGTTCGCGGAGATTGGCGCCGATCGGTTGCGTCAGTCCGACGAGTCGGATCTTCTCCTGGATGTCGCGGAACTTCGCCGCCTGAAGTTCAAGCTCGCGGCGGATGCCGCTGGTATCGTGCTCGACCCTCGCAATCTTCGCCGGATAGCTGGCGACTTCTTTGGCGGCGAGGCGGTTCTGATTCGCGAGTCCTGCCAGCAGGGGGTGTGCGAAGAGGCTCTCGCGTTCCGCCTCTTTGATCTGCCGCTCGGCTTCCTTTTGACGCAGCGCGTTCGCGGCGTTCGTCAAGCGGCCGACGGCCGCCTCTTCGCGTGCGAGCTCGGCCTTTTTCAGTTCCTGACCGAGACGCAGCAGTTCCGCTTTTTCCTCCGCCGCCGCGACCGCGAGTTCGAGGTCGAGCACCGGCAATGACCGATCGAACGCCTCGAGCCGAAGCCGCGTTTCCATCCGCCGCGCCTCGGTCAGCCTCTCCGGCTCGCCCGCCGGTGGTGCGGCGTCGATCTGGCGCTGCAACTCGGTGCGTCGTGCAGGGGCTTCCTCTTTGATCCGGCGGATTTCCTCTTTCCGCGCCGTTCGTTTTTCGCGGCGGGCCTCGAGGTCATTCAGTTCCCGCTTGAGCAGCGCGACGTTCGCCGTGCGCGACGCAAGTTCGATTTCCAGATCGGCGAGCGACTTGCCTTTGACGTCCTCGATCGGCGAGCGAAGGACCGCCAGCCGCTGTGCAGCAAGTTGCTGCGCCCGTTCGGCGACCGTCGTCAGTTCCTCGCGATATCGGGCGTCGTTTGCCACGATCTCGTCGAGCCGCGTCAGTTCCGTCAGCGCCGACTTGTATTGGTCGACGATCTTCTTCGTCGTTTCGGCGTCGAGATCGGTCGCCTCGACGGATTCGATCTCCGATCGGATCAGGTCGGCCTTGATGCTGCTTCCGCCGTCGGCGGCGGTCATCTGCGAACGCGCATCGGCGACGCCGGCAAGCACGATCGCTAGGCAGGTCAGCCATCGCAACGGCCGGCACGTCTTCCACCCGCGACTCCCGCATCGACTCATCGCACTTTCCTTCCACCGGACATTTCTGCCGGGAACGTCGGCATCATCCGCCGGGAGGCTAGACGCGCTGCGAGGTTACGTCAACGGGGTTCGTCGACGCGACCTCGGTTGCAGTGGGAATGAATCGACTTACGATGATCCTTCCGACAGACTTTTCGCGCCTGCTGAACCGCACCTCGGAGCCACCCGCATGAAGACGCTCGCCCCGCTCTTCGGATTCGTCCTGATGACTGCGATCGTCTCGGCTCAGGAACCGGCGAGCTATCCGGTGCTCGGCGAGATCGTCCGGTCGGATTCGCAGCTCGACGAGTTGATTCCGAAGGACGCGGAGATCGAGGTGATCGCCTCCGGCTTCGACTGGACCGAAGGCCCGCTCTGGTACCCGGATGACAAAGGCGGCCGGCTGCTCTTCTGCGACATTCCGCAGAACAAGATCTTCCAGTGGCGGGCCGAAGAAGGCGTTCAACTGTTCATGAAACCCTCGGGATACACGGGCGTCGTCGACTATGGGGCCGAGCCGGGGTCGAACGGACTGCTGCTCGACCGCGAAGGCCGGCTTGTCTGCTGCGAGCATGGCGACCGACGACTCTCCGTCCTCACGAAACACGGTGGGAAACGCACGCTGGTCGATCGCTACGAGGGCAAACGCCTCAACAGCCCGAACGACGGCACGCTCAAGTCGAACGGCGACATCTACTTCACCGACCCGCCCTACGGCCTGCCGGAACGGGAAAACGACCCTCGACGGGAACTCGACTGGTTCGGCGTCTATCGCCTTTCGCCGGACGGGAAGGTCACGCTGCTGACGAAGGAGATGACACGCCCGAACGGCATCGCCTTCTCGCCCGATGAAAAGACGCTGTACGTCGCCCAGTCCGATCCGCAAGCGGCGATCTGGAAGACGTTCCCGGTCAAGGAGGACGGCACGCTCGGCGAGAGCAAGCTGTTCTACGACGCGACCGAAAACGTCGAGAAACTGCCCGGTCTGCCCGACGGTCTGGAGGTCGACGAGAAAGGAAACGTCTTTGCGACCGGCCCCGGCGGAGTCTATGTCTTCACGCCGAAGGGAGAACTCCTCGGACGCATTTCGACGGGCGAGCGAACCTCGAACGTCGCCTGGGGCGACGACGGCAGCACGCTTTACATGACGGCCGATATGTACGTCTGCCGGATTCGCACGACGACCCGCGGTGCCGGATCGAAGTGAGGCGACCGGCGTCGGTCGTGAGTTTCAATCGTCAAGGGCACAAGTCATGTCGGTTCACGTCGTCGCCGTCGGTCGTCCTGAACTGGCACCCTTCCCGATGCCCGAGCGGTTCCGGCACGAGATCACTTATTTCGCCGTCGATCACGCGCCCGAGGGCGAATCGCTCGGGCCGGGCGAGTGGTGGATCGACCGCGCGGAAGCGGAATCGACGCTCACCGACGGCGTGGTCCGACTCGTCTCGCCGCTCGACAGCGAGTCGCGAGCCGAAATTGAGATCAGCGAAGAACAGGAAGCCTGGCTCGCGTGGATCGTCGAGCACGGCGTGACGCGGGTTCGACTGGAGTAGGGCCGGCACACTCGGCCCTACGGCTTTCTCAGCATCTTCGACAGGAAGTCGAACGTCACGAAGAGCGAGTACCGATACTGGTCGCCGCGCAGGCGGTGCCCCGCCTCGGGAAGAATGAGCAGCGTATGCCGCCCGCCCGCTTTCTTGACGGCGGCATCGAGACGGCGAGCCTGCTGAGCGGGAACGAGGCTGTCGCTCGCCCCGTGGATCGTCAGTATCGGCGGCGCGTCTTTTCTGGCGTATGTGACGGGGCTGGCTGTGCCGTAGACGGCGGATTCGGTTTGCGGATTTCCGCCCAGCAGGATGACCAGCACCGGCCGGATTCGTTCGCTCGACTGCCAGAGCGGCGCCAGATCGGTCGCTCCGGAGACGTTGACGACGGCCTGCACGGCGCTCGAGGGAGCGTTTTTCGGCGGTGAGCCTTCAAATCCGTCGGAAGGCTGCGTCAATCCGGCCAATAGGGCGAGGTGTCCGCCCGCCGATTCACCGACGATGCCGATTCGCTTCGGGTCGATACGGAACTCTTTGCTGTTCGATCGCAGGAAGCGGATCGCCGCCTTCACGTCTTCGAGCGCTGCGGGGAACCCATCGACCGACGGCGTCTCGACGCCGGTTCTGCTGAGCCGATAGCTGATCGTCGCCGCGACGAAACCGCGGCGCGCGGCCTCTTCGGTCTCGTACCAGTACCGCGAGCGATTTCCCATAATCCAGCCGCCACCGTGTACGAACACGATGGCGGGAAACGGGCCGTCACCGGGAGGCACCGCGAGATCGAGCTTCAGTTCCTGTTCGCCGACGATGCGGTAGGTGACGTCGTCGTGGAAGGTGATCTCGGACGGCTCGTCGGCGAAGACGGCGGCCTGTTGATACAGTGACAACGCGGCGAGTATCGCACAGGCGAGGCGACGCATGTCGTGACTTGGTCGAAGAGGCAGTTGTTGTGGTCGGGAAATCCGACCACAACGAATGGCCGATCAGAGCCGCGACCGTCAGGGAGCGCTTGTCGGCG
>JBAQZJ010000044.1:0-3515 GCA_049790855.1 Planctomycetaceae bacterium
CCTGCGTCCCAAGCCCATAGCTTCTCCTCAGACCATCCCCACGACCAACCGCCGGAACATAGCGCCGGGGATGCCGTTTTTCAACAGGCTGCTAAGCCCGTAGGGCGTGGCCCCGAAGATCGACGCCGATTCGGGGCCACGGGCTACGCCCTCAGGCCCCGCCACCCGGACACTTTCATTGAGACGGACCACTAAGCGGCGGTGCGCGAGGCGACCCGTGGAAGAATCAAATCGGCAACCCTGGCGGCAGAATCGGGCATCGCGGTGCGATGCATCGAATGGGACATCGCTTTTGACTTTTCGGGATCGCTCAACAGGCGATCGAGAACATGAACGAGATGATTGGCAGCCTCCGGACCGTCCGGCACGATCGAGGCTCCTCCCGCGTTTCTATAATGCTCCGCATTCCGTTGCTGGTGGTTTCTCACCGATCCGGGATAGGGCATCAGCACCGCAGGGCATCCAAGGCAAGCCAGTTCCGCCAGCGTCGTTGCACCAGCCCGGCTGATCGCCAGTTCGACCTTTGTATAACGCGACAACAAGTCGGGAAAGTAGGCGGCGACCTCGGCGTCGATGCCGGCACGTTCATAGGCCGTTCGCACGGCGTTCGCGTCTCGCTCGCCCGTTTGATGCACAATGGTCCGTCCGGCGAGGCGATCCTTCATCGCGATGATCGCCGCGGTTGCCGCCGCATTCACGCCGGCTGCCCCCTGGCTGCCACCGAGAATCATGAGATCTCCGGCCGTTTTCCGTCGTGCCGAGAGGGCGATGCTTCGTCGCAACGGGTTGCCGGTGACGATCGTGCGAGTTCGTGGAGGCAGAAACGTTCGCGTTTCGTGAAAGCTGAGACACACAACTTCTGCCGTTCGGCTCAGCCACGACGTGGCGCGGCCCGGCACGACGTTCTGTTCGAGAAGGATCAGCGGGACGCTCCGGCGCACGGCCGTGACGGCGACAGGCACGCTGGCGAAGCCGCCCAGACCGATGACGGCCGCCGGGCGCAGTTCGTCGATCAGTCGAATCGCGCGATGAAGGCTTCGTCCCAGCCCGAACGCGAACCGGAACGGGCTGCGCCGCAGCGTTCCGGGCGGATGCGCGGGCAAGCACTCCCGGCGGACGTCCGAATCCGCAAGCACCGTCTGTTCGATGGGACGCCCCGAGACGGCGAACACGATTTCGCAGGCGGGATCGCGATTCCGCAGTTCCTCGGCGACGGCGAGGCCCGGCATCAGATGCCCGCCGCTGCCGCCGCCGGCAAAGAGATACGTTCGCGGCGACGTCATGTCGGCTCCGTCGCGCGCGAGAAGCTGAGAATCATGCCGATCGCGGCGAGACTCGTCACGAGATTGCTGCCCCCGTAACTGATCAGCGGCAACGCGATGCCCTTGGGCGGCAACAGCGCCGTCACGACGGCCATGTTGACGAGCGCCTGCCCCGCCAGTTGCGTCAGCAGCGTCACACCGCAAAGGAACTCGAACCGATGTGCCGTCACCTTGCCGAGAAGCCGGAGACCGACGAAATAGACGCCCATCCACACGGCGAGAATACCGATCGTTCCGATCAGCCCCAGTTCTTCGCCGACGACGGCGAACACGAAGTCGGTGTTGGCTTCGGGAAGGAAGCTGAGCTTCTGCCAGCCGCGACCGAGGCCGGTTCCCGTCAAGCCGCCCGAACCGAGCGTGATGAGCGACTGTCGCACCTGGTAGGGAGCCGACGCCGGCTCAGTCCACGCGGCGACGAAACCGGTCAATCGCCGCAACTGATACGGTTGAAGCAGAATCATCGCGGCGACCATCGGCACGGCCGCCGCGATACCGAGTGCGAAATTCCGCAGCGGCCAACCGGCGAGAAACAGCAGCAATCCGGCGCCGGCCGCCAGAAACAACATCGTTCCGAGATCCGGTTCGAGCAGCACCAGCGGCAAGAGGATGCCGGCGGGCCAGAGGATCGGCACGGTGCCGCCGATCCATTCGCCGAGACGATCCCCGCGGGCGACCGCCAGCCGCGCCAGCAGCAAGGGCAGGGCGAGCTTCGCGATCTCCGAGGGCTGGACGGAAATCGGGCCGGCCCTCAGCCAGCGTCGCGCGCCGTTCACCTCGGTTCCGATTCCGGGAATGAGTACCGCAACAAGCAACAACACGGACACGCCGAACAGCCACGGAGCCGCACGAAACCAGATCGTCGCCGGCGTCAATGCGCAGGCGGTCGCCGCGACGAGGCCCAGCCCCAGGTACATGGCGTGCCGCCCAAGATGATGTTCGTCTTTGTCGGTCGGGCGGCTCGTCATGCTGGCACTGTGGGCCATCACGACGCCCACGGCGACGAGCACGGTCGCCAGGCAGATGAAAATCTGTCCGTCGCGAGACATCAGCGCACCTTCAGCAGTGCGAGGGCGACCGCTGCGCAGACCGCCGAGCCGATCCAGAACCGCACGACGACCTTCAGTTCATGCTGCCCCGTCAGCACGAAGTGGTTGTGCAGCGGACTGCACGCGATGAGCCGGCGGCGGGTCAGCTTGAACCAGCCGACCTGCATCAAAACCGACAACGTTTCGACGACGAACACGCCTCCCGCGACGACCAGCAGAATCTCCTGCCGCGAGACGAGCGCTCCCACCGCCAGCAGCGCCCCGACGGGAAGCGATCCCGCATCACCCAGAAAGACCTGCGCGGGATGACAGTTGAACCAGAGAAAACCGAGCATCGCACCGGCGAGCGCCCCCAGCACGACGGCCACTTCGCCCGCGTACGGCACGAACGGAACCTCCAGATAGCCCGCCAGAACCGCATGACCGGCGACGTAGCACAGGGCCGCCATCGCTCCGGCCGTCATGACGGCGCAACCTCCGGCGAGGCCGTCGAGTCCGTCCGTCAGATTCACCGCGTTCGACGATCCGACCAGCACGAGCATCGCCCAGATCGGAAACGCGGCCCCCAGCCAGATCGCCCCCGGTCCGACGGGAAGCAGCAGCGACAATCCCTCCGGGTTCGCCGACGACTCCCGGTAAAGCAGCGTGCCCACCCCGACGGCGACCACGAACTGCGCACACAACTTCTGCAAGACCGTCAAACCGCGGCGACTCGACGTACTTTTGATCCAGTCGTCGACGGCGCCGATCGCGCAGAACGCGGCGGCGACGACCATCGTCAGAAGCGCGGCACGATTCGTCAGATCGCACCAGAGCAGCGACGACACGACGATCGCCGCGACGACGAACACGCCGCCCATCGTCGGGGTCGTGTTCTTGCTCTCGTGCAGCGAGTTCAGACGGACCGAGGCGCTGTCGACCCGCTCGCGGAATCGACCGGCGAGCCAGCGGATGGCCGGTCGTCCGAACACGATCGCGGCCACGAACGCCGTGACCGTCGCCGCGGCGATCCGCGCGGTCAGATAGATGCGAGAGTCGCCGGCGGCGACCGCGTTCATCCGGTCGGACAGCGGGCCGGATTCGCGAAGCAACCAGAGGAACATGAGCGGGCTGGCCGGGCGGAACGTCGGGAACCGGCCTGTAGCAC
>JBAQZJ010000045.1:0-3866 GCA_049790855.1 Planctomycetaceae bacterium
AACGCGCTCCCTGACGGTCGCGGCTAAACGATGAAGAACGCATCGCGAGAGCGAATGAACGTCTTTGAAATCGACGTACCTGACCTGACGTCGGCGCTCGTCGCGCTCGTGCGACAGGTTCCGAAAGGTCGGGTGACGACCTACGGCGATCTCGCGACGGCGCTCGGCGATCGAATGGCGACCCGGTGGGTCGCCGAAGTGTTGAGCGATCCGCCGGCGACGATCGCCAAAGTCGCTCATCGCGTCGTGCGTGCGAACGGTGAGCCGGGACGATTCCCGCGGGACGCACTGGCACGGCTGGTTCGCGAGAAGCTGCCCGTCGAAGCGGGCCGGGTCGATCTTGAACGACGGTTCGGCGAGTTCGACGGCGACCGGCCGCTCGCGACGCTCCGAGCGGCTCAGGAGCGGATCGGTGAATGCGTCCGGTTGACGAAGCTGCGGTCGATTCCGAAAACGGTCGCCGCGGTCGACGTCTCGTATCGTTCCGACGGCGTCGGCGTCGCGGCCTACGTGCTGATGAAAGTCGGTGACGACGAACCGGCCGCCTCTCTGACCGTCGCGAAGCCCGTCGGCTTTCCCTACATCCCCGGATTTCTCTCGCAGCGCGAATTGCCGGTACATGCCGCGTTGATCCGCAAGGTCGTCGACGCCGATCTCGTCGCGCCGCTGCTGCTCGTCGACGGGAACGGCATTCTGCATCCGCGACGAACCGGCATCGCCACCCAGCTCGGCGTGCTCGCCGACCATCCGACCGTCGGCGTCAGCAAACACCTGCTGTGTGGCACGGTCGTCATGGACGGCGCGTTCGGGGAAGGCAGCGGCCGGGTCGTTCATCGCGGCGAGACGGTCGCCGCGGCATTGCCGCCCTCCCGGCGGGGAACGCGGCCGATCTTCGTGTCGCCCGGTCATCGCTGCACGCTGGACGATGCGGTCGCGGTCGTCGTTGCGTGGCGAAAAGGCTGGAAGTTGCCCGAACCGATCCGCCTCGCCGACGCCCTCAGCCGATCCGTCGCCAAAGCCGGTCTTGAGGCGGGATGACGACGGCGACTATGCTTTCGCGTCACGCAGAGGAAGAAGCCCGGCTTCTTCAAAAAAGCCGGGCTTCTGAACGCAGGACGCGGCGCGATGAACGACGACGATCACACACCTTTCGACGTCGATCTGGAAACCGCGTATCGGCAGGCGCTGCGGGCGGTTTCGGCGACCGATCTGCCTGAGTTTCACGACTGGCCGCGCGAGTCCGGCGACACCGACGAGCCGGCAGACATTCTGCGGTTTCCGTCGCCGGATGAACCGACCGACGCTCTTCGGCGCGATGCCGCATCGCCGCCGTCGTCGCCAGAGTCGGTGTCCGAGACGCCCGCCCCTGACACGGCACGTCGCGTGACGCCGAAGCAGATCCTCGAGGCGGCGTTGTTTGTCGGCGGGGTCGAACTGACGGCCGCGAAGCTCGCGGTGCTGCTTAAAGGCGATTATACGGCAGAGTTCGTCGTGCGGACGCTCGGCGAAATGAATCGGCGCTATGCCGACGAAGGGCGCCCCTACGAGATTCGCTGCGAGGAAGGGCTGTTTCGGCTGGGTCTGCGAGCGGACTTCGAGCCGTTGCGGCGGCGGGTCTACGGTCTCGGTCCCAGGGAGGTGAAACTGACTCGAGACGCACTGGAGATTCTGTCGCTGATCGCATACCGGCAGCCGATCTCGAGAACCGGCATCGAAACGATTCGCGAGGGCAACGCCGGCAACATGCTGCGCCAACTCGTCCGGCGGCAACTCGTCGAGCTGCGCCGCGAGGGCGACGATCCCGACACGGTGTCCTACGTCACGACTCCGCGGTTTCTCGAAGTGTTCGGCGTCACCAGTCTCGACGAGTTGCCGCGGGGCGACGATCGGAACTTCAAGTGACGTCGCACCAGATGAGTTTCAACGGTGGAAATCGGTGATAAACCCTGCGGGTGACCCGTACCGGAAGCGTGACCACAATCGGTAGCGACGGCAGAGCCGCGATCGCCGTCGACGCCACTTTCCGCTTCCAGGTCGATTTTGTCTTTGGCGCTCGCCTGAACGGAGTTGGGCGTACCGCTCGATTTGTCTCTCAGAACCTCTCACTTCGCCGGGTTGGGCTTTCGCCAGTGGCGTCCTTCCGATGCGAAGAGCTTCTCGGACGCCTCCGGGCCCCAGGTTCCCGCCGGGTACATCTCTGGCGTGACGTTCCGGCCTTCCCAGTAATCGAGGACCGGATCGACGAAACGCCAGGCGGCCTCGAGTTCGTCGTTGCGGGTGAACAGGGTGTTGTCGCCGCGGATCACGTCGAGCAGGAGGCGTTCATACGCCTCCGGCAGCGCCTTATGAAAGGCCTCGTCGTAGTTGAAGTCCATCGTCACCGGGTGGATCTGGTAGTTCATGCCGGGTCGCTTGGTGCTGAACGTCAGGCTGATCGCTTCTTTCGGCTGGATGCGGAAGATCAGCGTGTTCGGCCGCGCGGCGACGAGGTCGCAGACGTCGCCTTCGCATTCGACTGTCGTGAACAGGTTCAGCGGCGGCTGTTTGAACTGGATCGCGATTTCGGTGACGCGGGCCGGCAGCCGCTTGCCGGTCCGCAGGAAGAACGGCACGCCGGCCCAGCGCCAGTTGTCGATCAGCACCTTCATGGCGACGAAGGTCTCGCGGTTCGACTCGGGCGGCACACGGTCTTCCTGCCGATAGCCGGACGCCGGCTTGCCGTCGATCTCGGCGGCGGTGAACTGACCGGGAATTGCCCACTTGCCGATGTCGCCGGCATCGCCGGGACGCAGGGCCTGCAAGACCTTCAGCTTTTCGTCGCGAAGGTTCTCGGCGAGAAAGAACGCAGGCGGCTCCATCGCGGTGAGACACAGCAGTTGCAGAACGTGGTTCTGCATGACGTCGCGCAGGGCGCCCGACTTGTCGTAATAGCCGCCGCGACCGCCTTCGATGCCCTGCGACTCGGCGACGGTGATCTGCACGTGATCGACGTGGTTGCGGTTGAACAACGGCTCGAAGATCGCGTTGCCGAACCGGAACAACAGAATGTTCTGGACGGTCTCTTTGCCGAGGTAATGATCGATGCGGTAGATCTGGTTTTCGCGCAGCAGCCGCTTGAGTCCCTGGTTCAACTCGCGGGCGCTGGCGAGGTCGGTGCCGAAAGGCTTCTCGACGACGACTCGCAGCCAGCCGGCGTCTTTACGGTCGCCGCGGCCGTTCGGCTTCGGGATCAAGCCGCCCTTGGCGAGAGCTTCGACGCTGGGCACGAACAGGTCGGGAGCCGTCGCGAGGTAGGCGACTCGCTTGCCGACGACGCCGCTTTCCTGCTCGACCTGCTCGACGGCACGGCCCCAGGCGTCGTATTGGTCGGCTTCGTCGATGTCGAGCCGGCGGTAGAAGATCCGCTTTGCGAAGGCGGCCCACTCGTCGCCTTGCGGTTCGTAGCGGGAATGCTGGGAAACGTCGTCTTTGAGTTCATCGCGAAACGACTCGTCGGTCTTCTCGCGACGGGCGACGCCGATGATCGGCGAATTGTCCGAGAGATAGCCGTCCTTCCAGAGATCGAACAGCGACGGAATGAGCTTGCGGGCCGTCAGATCGCCCGATGCCCCGAAGATCAGGATCGACGCCTCGACTTTGCCGATGGGCGTCTCGGCCGGCTCGTGGGGCAGACTGGCAGGACGGGTGGCGATCGACATGGCAATGTCCTCATGTTTAGCCGCGATTCAAACGGGCGGCGCGCGGCGTTCGATTAAATCGCGAACGATGGAGGGCGTCAGTTCGGCGAGCGCATTCACAATCAGGTCGGCGGCGGCGACGTCGTCGCGGGTCCGGCCGGTGCTCGGGAAGCCGACGCAGGCCATGCC
>JBAQZJ010000046.1:0-7514 GCA_049790855.1 Planctomycetaceae bacterium
GTCAGGGAGCGATCGTCGGCGAGGTCCGTCGCAACACGCTCCCTGACGGTCGCGGCTCTGATGCAGTGGCGACAATGTTTGTTGACGAACGATGTTGCAGAGACGTTCCACCCACCGGCAGGCTGACGCCTGCCGCTCGCCTACTTGTTCACTGCCACAACAACCCTCGGCGGAGCAGGGCGGTGACGACTTCGTGCGCCACCGGGCCGGCGATCTGGCCGCCCGAGCCGCCGTGCTCCAGCAGAACCACGAACGCGAATTGCGGGTCGTCGGCGGGGGCGTAACCGGCGAACCAGGCGTGATCGGGTCGACCTCCGCCGACTTCGGCGGTTCCCGTTTTGCCGGCAATGGCGACTTCGGCGTGCTTGACCGTCTTGAAGCCCGTTCCCCGCGGATGCGAGACGGCCTGTTCGAGACCCTCGCGGACTCTCGCCAGCGTCTCGGGCGACAGTTCCTCGATCTCAGCGGTGCGCAGGATCGGCCGGATCGAATCGGCCCCGTGCTGCGTCGGTCCCGAACCGCGTACGACGTGCGGGGTGACCAGCCGGCCTCCGGTCGCGATCGCGGCGGTCATCCGCGCGACCTGCAACGGCGTCGCCGTTAGTTCCGCCTGGCCGATCGCGACACCCAACGCGTCGGTCTGCCGGGCAGTTCGCGCGATGTGCCCCGCGGCTTCCGAAGGCAGGTCGATTCCGGTCGGGCGACCGTAACCCAGCCGGTCGGCCCACGCGAGCAACGTCGTCGCACCGACGGTGCTGGCGCCTTGAAAGAAGTAGACGTTGCACGACTCGGCGAGAGCCGACGCGAGCGTCGTCGGACCGTGACCGACGCCGAAGTGCGTGAAGATATAGTCCCGGTGGCGGTCTTTGCGGTTGAGATAGCCGATGCAGTGGAACGGGGCGTCGGGGTCGATCTTTCCCGATTCGAGAAACGCGATCGCAGTGACCGGCTTGAACACCGAGCCGGGTGGAACCGCCGCCGTGCAGACCCGATCGAACAACGGCTTACCAGGATCCGTCTGCACGGTGTTCCACAAGGTCGGACTGCGAGCGGCCGCCCGGCCGAGATCGAATCGTGGAGCCGAGGCGGCCGCCAGTACGGCTCCGGTTCGCACATCAAGCACGACGATCGCACCGCCGGCCGATTCGGGAACGGCGACCTCCGACGGTGTCGCTTTGGCCGATGCGACGGCGTCGTCGAGCAGACGTTCGACGGCGGTCTGAAGCCCAAGGTCGAGATGCAGGACGAGATCGCGACCGACGCGCGGCGCACGAACGATCGTCGATCTCACCGGTTCGCCTCGCCGGTCGAGCCAGACCCGCCGCAAACCGTCGATGCCGCGCAAATGGCGATCGTACGAGCGTTCGACGCCCGTCTGGCCCGTCGTCGTGGCGATCGTGTCCTCGCCGGTCGATTCGCGGCGGGCGAAGCGATAACCGATCAGATGCGCCGCGGTCGAACCGAGCGGGTAACGCCGCCGGCTCGCCACGCGAACGCTCGTTCCGGGAAATCGATCGGGATCGGCCTCGATCGCCGCGGCAACGGCGATCGGAAGTCCGTCGGCGATCTCGTGGTGATCCAACTCCTCGGCAAGAATCAGCGGGGCCGTCTGACTCGGCTTCGGCGGTGTCGTCACGGCGACGGCGGCACTCTGCCACGCCCATTGCCACCACGTTTCGGCCGGGACGTGTTCGGCGTTCTGCGACTGCGTTCGGACCGCTTCCTCGCGTGACTTCTGCACCGCGCGATGGATCGCCGAGACTCGCTCCTGAATCGTCGCGAACCGCCCGAACAATTCCTCGCGACGGAGACCCGTCGCTTCGATGAGCGACTGCCACAATTGCTCGCGTCGCGCGAGCACGGCGTTCTCGGCTTCGGCGACGCGATCGGGGTCGCGTCGCTCGCTGCGCGACAGGCGGTCGAGCGCCTCGCCGCGCAGCCAGACGGCGTCTGCCGGACGTTCCAGCCAGCGGTAATGCACCAGCACGTCGAACCGCTCGACGTCTTCGGCCAGCACCTGTCCGTCGGACGAGAGAATGCGTCCGTCCCGAGCGGGAATCGCTTCCGTCACCGATCGGACCGTCGCCGACGTCCTGCCGATCAGCCCGTCGGCCTTGGCCTGCAAATCGCCGAGCCGGATCAACACCGCGAGCAGCGGGACGGTCGTCAGCCCGGCGAAAAGCCACAGTCGTCGATCGGGTGCGCGTGCCGTCTCCCAGACCCGCCGGGTCTTCGGCCTGTCGGTGGTCTGCGGGGCGAACCTGCTCATCGGCGGGCGTCAAACGCGTCCCGACATCCGGTCCGCTGCGCGTACGCCGCCGAGCGATGCGAGACCGGTGGAACGACTTCGAGAAGGCAGCAGCGCAGCGACGATCGCCGCGCTGAAGGGAAGGAAGGCGACCGTCGCCGCACTCGTCGTGGCGACTCGCAATGAATCCGTCAGTGTGACGCCGAAATCGCTGTCGGCGGCCGTCACGCCGACCAGTAGTCGGGCCGCCAGTTCGATCAATGCGATGCCGAGGAACGCGGCCCCGATCATCCGCCATCCGCTCAGTCGTTCACGACTGCCGAAGTGCCGCGCGACGGTGACGACCAGCGTCGTCGCCAGCATCGTCGTGCCGAGCGGACGGCCGGCCAGACAATCGCAGAGCAGTCCCGCGGCCGCCGCCCAGGCGATGCCGCCGCGGCAGCGCGTCGCCGCCAGGCCGGCGATCAGCGTCAGGTTCGGCGCCCAGGCGCCGATCTCACTGTAGTGCAGGGCGACGTGCAGCACGAAGCCCGCATAAACGCCGGCGGCGATCAGGATCGGCTTCACGACGTCTTCCTGTTCAGTCGGTCATCGTGACGGGGCGGGGCGGCTCGTGTTCCGCCGGAATGAGCACATGCACGGCCGCGAATGCCGCGACGTCGGCTGCGGGTCGCACGCGGATGTCCCAGTGCGGCGCACCGCGTCGAAGTTCCGCCTGCTCGACGCGTCCGTAGTAAAGCGGCTGCGGCAGTCGCCCCGAAGGATCGAAGGAGTAAACGTGATCGCCGACCGAAACGCTGGCGGTCGACGGCACATAGCGGACGATGCAACCTCCGCGGTCGTCGCCCTCCAGAATGCCGTCATCGCCGACGACGGGACCGGTCGTCGATTCTCGAACCAACGAGACGTGGGCGCGGAATTCCGAGTTCGAAATCGGCAGCAGCGTCGACGTCCACGCGCCCACATCGTCGGTGCGACCGACGACCGCCGCCCCCGCGAGCACCAGCCCGCCGTCGGGCGTTCCTGCATTCGTCCCGACGGTCAGCAGGTCGGGTTCGACGGCAAGTTGGCCGGCCGTGATGCCGCTCGACGTTCCCGAGCCGAGCAACACGCCGCCGGCGGCGGTCTGCTCGTCGACGGCGTGCAGAATCCGCGCGGGAATCCGTTCGACGGCGACGGTCGCTGCCGCAGATCGACGCATCGGCCCGAGCGACCGCTCGTAGGCGGCCAATTCCCGGCGAGCCGCAGCCAGCTCGGCACGCAGCCGTCGGACCTCGCGATCGGTGGACGGGGTGGTCGTCGCGGACGGCGATTTCGATTGCTGCCGTGCAAGGTCGCCGGCGGTCCAGGGCCAGCGGTTCAGATCGAGTGTCGCCACGAGCGACGCGGCGATTCGCTGCAACGCGAATCCCGGACGGGACGCATCGCGGACCGCCGAACGAACGAACGCCTCGCCCGACGGGCCAAGTGAAAGGAGCAAGATTGCCAGCACGCAGCAGGCGATCGGCCCGCGCAGGCGCTGTCCCTCGGTGATTCGACCGCGTCGCATCGCAGACACGTTCCTCCGACCAATCTCGCACTGCCGGACGTGATCAAAGTCCCCGTTCGCCTCCGTCGAGGCATCCCCGCCAATCGGCGAAACATTCCAGGCAGACCATCGCGCCCTCGGCGACCGCCCTTCGAGGATCGGCCGCGCGGCGGACGGGAATGCCGAGTTCCTCCGACAGGCGGTGATCGAGCTGCCGCAAGAGTGCGCCGCCGCCCGAGAGCACGACGCCCCGATCGGCCAGATCGGCGACAAGTTCGGTCGGGCACTGTTCGATGACCGATCGCAGGCCGGCGACGATGCGTTCGAGCGAATCGGCAAGTGCCGCGCGGATGTCCTCGCTCGTCACGACCGCCTTTCGCGGCACGCCCGAGACGGCGTCCAGCCCGCCGACTTCGGCGGTCAGCTCCTGTTCCAGCGGCGCGGCGCTGCCGAGTTCGAGCTTGAGCCGCTCGGCCGACGGCAGCCCGATCTTCAACGCATAAGACCGGCGCAGGTATTCGACGATCGCTTCATCCATGTCGTCACCGCCGAGCCGCAGCGACTTGCCGGCGACGATCTCGCCGAGGCTGAACACGGCGATTCCCGTCGTCCCGCCGCCGATGTCGCAGACCATGCTGGCAAGCGGCTCGGTGACGGGCAGCCCCACGCCGACGCCTGCCGCATACGCTTCGTCGAGCAAAAACACCTGGCCCGCACCGGCACGTTCGGCGCTGTTGAAAACGGCTCGACGTTCGACGGGCGTGATGCCTCCCGGAACGGCGACGATCAGCCGCGGACGCAAACCGAACGACTGCCGGCCGGCCTTGCGGACGAAATACCGCAGCATCGCCTCGCAGACCTCGAAGTCGGTGACGACGCCGGCGCGAACGGGGCGGACAGCGGTGACGCCTTCGGGCGTGCGGCCAAGCATCTGCCGGGCGAGCCGCCCGACCGCCGTCCCTTGGCCGAGCACCTGCCGCGTGCCGTGACGGAGAGCGACGACCGACGGCTCGTCGAGCGTAATGCCTTCGCCCGCGACCCCGATCAGCGTGTTCGCTGTGCCGAGATCGACGGCGAGGTCGGGACAGAGTTGCCGTCGGAGCCGGTGGAACATTCGCCGCAGGCCCGTCCTTGCGTCGTCCTCGCTGCTATGACCGCTGCGGTTCTAGGCGAAACGGGTCCGGTGCGGCAAGACGAGTCGCCGCCGAAAGGGGGAGGGGGAGAGTGGGGGAAGGAGGGTGGGGGTGACAGCGGCGGGGCCGGACCTGCGGGTCAATCCGCGCTTTCCTGCGCGTGTTGTGCCGGTCTGCGCGCGGGAGGCTCATTCACTCGCGGAGGCTGCTCGGGGCGAATCCAATCGAAGCGTCGTCCGACGGAGCGAATGATCCAGGCGAGACCGTGTCCCCACAGGAGTCCGTTGATGCCGAATCCCACCGCTGTAAGAACGATCTCAAATTCCAGTGGGCCGCCCGTGTGCGTCGGAAGCAGGCAGAGCACGCCAATCGGCAGCGCCAGGAAGACCATCAGCGGCATCAGCGCCGTGACCGCCCATTCCGGCAGTTCTCTCACGCCGGCGACGATGCACACCCAGAAAAAGCAGTTCACGATCGAGAGAGTGCCGCCGAGCGTGAATCGGCGAGTGAGCACGTCGCGTTCCCGTCGTTCGGAGCGAAAGGGCCGCCGTCAGTTCGTGGCGCGTTGGGCGGGGTATCCGGCCTCGGAGAGCGCGGCGAGCGCCTTCGTTTCTTCGAACCCGTCGCTGGTCACCAGCGTCGCCGTGTGGGCGTCGAGATCCGTTTCGACCTTTTCGACGCCGGGAATCGCGGCGAGCGTGTCGCGCACCATCGGAGCGCAGACGATCTCGCAGCTCATATCGGGAACGCTGAACACGACCATGCTGGTTGCCGCCGCCGCTGCAGAGACTGCCGGCGTTTCTGGCTCGTCCGCCCCGCCGAAAAACGACACGGCCGACAAAGCCGCCACGCCGCTCACCAGAAAAATGACGCCGCCGATGACGGGAAACTTCATTCGTGGGAACTCCGGTAGGGTTTTTGAGGCCACACGCATCGTAACCGCGTTCGTGGAGCCGCGACAAGACCGTAGGACCGATCGCGGCTCGCGGGAGGTGATCCGGTGCAGGTCGGTTCGAGTGTGGCTGGGGACGACGCGATTCGGCGTGGCTTACGCGGACGGCGCGAGCGAGTCGCCCCCAGCAGACGGTCAATCGACTGGGGCCGGGCCGACCGAGATTCCGTCGCATCCGGCGTCGAACGCGGCCCGTCTCCAGCCACCCGTCGTCGGAATCGGCCGTCAGCGCCCCCCCCGTCAATCGGCGACGGGCATTCGCACCCACGGGCGTCGCAGCGCGGCGAGCCGGTCGAGTTCGACTTCGGCCGAGCGCAGTCGGCCTTCGGTCGTGCGGTGCGTCATCACGACGAGTGGCACGATCGGGTGCGGTTCCTGCTTCGCGGCATCCGCGGTCTCGGGCGCTTCGTGCTGAATGATCGACGCGAGGCTGATTTCGTGCCGGCCGAGGATGTCGGCGATGTCGGCGACGACGTGAGGACGGTCTTCCACATGGAATCGCAGGTAATACCTCCGGCGGATCTCTTCGGCGGCGAGCAGCGGAACCGCAGGCGTGTCGCCCCACAGGTTGAGTCGCGGAAACGTCGCCTGAGCACGACCGACGGCCAGGTCGACGACGTCGGCGACGACGGCCGACGCCGTCGCCATCCGTCCGGCGCCGGTGCCGCTCCACCAGACGGTGCCGACCGCGTCGCCTTCGGCGGCAATCATGTTTCGCGGACCGTCGACCTGGGCGAGCGGCTCATCCGATCGCACCAGGGTCGGTTGAACGTGCAGTTCAAGCTTTTCGTCGGCGAGGCGGGCCACCGCGAGCAATTTGACGCCGTAACCAAGTTCGGCGGCGTACGAGAGATCGGCCGCGTCCAGCGTGTCGATGCCCTGTCGCAGGAAGTGTTCGGGCTGGACGGCCGTGCCGAACGCCAGCCGCGCGAGCAGCGAGAGTTTCTGAGCGGCGTCGGTCCCGTCGATGTCCATCGTCGGGTCGGCTTCGGCGTAACCGAGCTGCTGGGCTTCGAGAACCACTTCGGCGAACGGCCGGCCCGTCGCGGTCATCTGCGAGAGAATGTAGTTGCTCGTTCCGTTGAGAATCGCTTCGATGCGGCCGACCTGGTTCGCGGCCAGGCTCTGTCCGATGCCGGCGACGATCGGCACGCCGCCCGCGACGGCGGCCTCGAAGCAGACCGTCCGTTCGAGTCGCCTGGCGAGGTTGAAGATTTCGTCGCCGTGAATGCAGAGCAGCGCCTTGTTCGCCGTGACGACGTCTTTGCCGGCTTCCAGTGCGGCCAAAACATGCTGCCGGGCGTCACCGGTTCCGCCCATGACCTCGACGACCGCATCGACGTCGGGGTCGTCGATCGCCCGCATCGCATCGTTGTGAACAACGTCGTCCGGAAGCGACAAGTCTCGCCGGCGGACGACGTCGCGAACGACCACGTGCCGCAACTCGATCGGCCGTCCGGCCCGCTGGGTCAGTCGGTCGGCGTGTTCGAGAACGAGTCTGGCGACGCCGATTCCGACCGTTCCAAGGCCGATCAGAGCGATGTGAAAGGGCCGCATGGAAGGTGTTTTGCGAGGTCGGAGTTTGCCGGCGCGGCAGAGCGTCGCCTTTCGCTTCGCGAAAGGACTCCCTTTCGCGGAGCGAAAGGCGACGCT
>JBAQZJ010000047.1:0-7498 GCA_049790855.1 Planctomycetaceae bacterium
ACACCTGAGAGGCCCGACCGATGACGACCGCCATTGCCACTGCCGACCCGTTCGTCGCGCGCGACGCCGCACAGGCCCGCTTGGCCGCCGTGCAAGCGGACGCCGAAGCTCGGCTGATCGAGCAGTACGTCGCGGCCGTCGCCGGCGACCTGCGCGAGTCGTCGTCGTGGGAGGCAGCCGACCGGTTCGACGCCGATCCCGAGGAGCGACCGACGCGACCGCGGTACGGCGCCGCCCGCGGCCTGTCGCTGCGCGGCATCTACGATCGCACCGACGGCCGCTTCTTGCCCTACTACGAGACCGAATGGGATCTCCAGCGGATGCGGATCGAGGGCCGAATGCTGTCGGCGTTCAGTTCCGTCGCGGTCGGTGCTGTCGAGACGCTGGACCGCTACACGATCGGCACCGGCTTCTCGTTCAAGGCGACCGTCAAGCCTCGCGTGCGGGACGAGACGGCCGCCAACGTCGCCGCCCAGGTGCAGCAGTTCATCGACCGGTTCCTGGTCGTGAATCACGTCTGCGGCGAGCTGGACGTCGAGACGCACCACTACTGCCGCGAGGACGGCGAGCGGTTTCTGGTCGTGCAGCCGGAGTCAGGCGACGTGCCGCGGATCGAGGTGCTGTGGCCCGAGCAGATCACCGAACCGTCGCATCGCGGCAAGGGCGGCCTGGAGCGGTATCTCGGGGCCGACGACGAGCGGAATCATTGGCTGTTCGGCGTGCACACCCGCGACGACGAGCGGGGTCATCACGATCCGACGCGGCCGGTTGGCTATCACGTCGTCTACAACGACAGCGGCACCGAGTGGGAGTACTACGAGGCCGACCAGGTGCAGCACTTCCGCCGCAACGTGCCGCGATCGGCGAAGCGGGGCGTGACGGACTTTTTCCCGGTGCTCGAGGACGGCGACGGCGAAACGCGACTGAATCGAAACATCCGCGAGGGCATGGCGATTCTGGCCTGCATTCCGTTCGTGAAAGAGTACGCGACGGACAAGCTGCCGGCGGGCGGCGTCGCGGGGGCGAACGTCTACACGGCCCTGCGGCCTCGCGTCGGCGGCGGCACGCGGACGGTCAGCCGGCAGAAGTACGTGCCGGGCATGATCCCCGAGCTGAAGGGCGCGTCGTACAAGCCCGGCCCGCTGTCGGGAATGCGGGGCGACGCCGTGACCGAGATTGCGAAGGCCGTCGTGAAGCGGATGGGCACGCGCTGGTCGCTGCCGTCGTTCATGATGCTCGGCGACACG
Source organism: Planctomycetaceae bacterium (assembly GCA_049790855.1). GTDB lineage: Bacteria > Planctomycetota > Planctomycetia > Planctomycetales > Planctomycetaceae > JACCRE01. Next base: position 1,248 of record JBAQZJ010000047.1, read on the forward strand.
GAGACGGCCCTGTACAACGCCGTGCTGACGATCGGCAGCCCGTTCGTGAAGGCCCGCGAGAGCGATCAGGCGTGGTTCGGCGAGAACTGGGTGCGGCTGATCTGGAAGGCTGTCGCGGTGTTCGCCCGGCAGGACGGCTTCAACCGCGTCACGCTGGAGGAGATCGAGCGGCTGGTCGAGATCGACTGGGAGGCCCCGGCCGTCGCGATCACGACCGATTCCGAGCGGGCGACGCGGCAGGAGACCGAGATTCGCATGGGCATCCTGTCGCCGCAGACGGCCTGCGAGGAAGCCGGCCGCGAGTGGGGCAAGGAGAAGGCCCGCGGTGCGAAGCCGGAAGCGGCGGCGGGTGGAGTGCCGGGCCAGCCGGGTCAGCGGACGGTGTTCGAGTCGATGCTGCTGGAGAACTGCGGCACCGGCGACGGCGGCTTCAAGAGTGGCAACGACTGCGGCAACTCCGGCGGCGGAGTTGCCGGCGGCGTGAACGGATATCCGTTCGATGAGCCGGGAACCGCACCGAAGAAACTGGCCGGCGACCCGAAGGCAGTCGTCGGCGAAGAGCCGGTCGTCGGCGGGCCGGTCATGCGGCAGTTGTCGCGAGAAATCGCTCGCGGCGAATACACCCGCGAAGAGCTAATCGACGACCTGAAAAGTGGCAATGTCGAGCCGCAAGACCTGCTGCGGAATGGGCCGAAGGCGTCGAAAAAGCTCAAGCGATGGGCCGACGCCAAGGCGGACGCGGACGGCATGCTGTCCGGCGAAGACGCCTACGATCACGGAAATCGGATGCTAATGACGTGGCTGCCCAGCCCGGAGGCCCTGGCTGACGCCGCCGTGAAGGCGGCAGCCAGCCGCAAGCCCGCGATGGAGTCCGTCGCCGACCGTCTCGCCGACCGCATCTTCGAGGGCTACCCCTGATGGCTGACCTGCCGGACCGATCGAAGCTCGAACGCAAAGCTGAGCGGGCCATGAGCGGCCTGTCGCGGTCGCAGCGGGACCGTCTCGCCGAGCTGCTGGGCGATCCGCCGGACATGGAAAACGTGCCGGCGTCGTTCTGGCGCAACGTGGAGGAGGAACGCCAGCAGCGAATCGCCGAGTTCGCCCTGCTGATCTGGCTGCTGAGCGCGAAACAGCACGGCGCGACGGACAAGGAGGCGGCCGCCGCAGCCGGCGCCCGGTACGCTGCCGATCGCTCGAAGCGGCTGGCCCGCGACTTCGTCGTCGTCAGCAAGGACAAGCTGGCGATCCGCGCCCGCGAGTGGGAGGAGCGGCGACGGAAGGCGGCGACCGATCCGGCCGTCGAACCACCGAGCAAGGCCGACGCCGAGCAAGCGGCCGACGAAGTGTTCGCGCCGTCACGCGACGAATCGATCGGCATCACCGAGACGACGCAGGCGACGAGTGCCGGTGGCGAATGGGCGACCAAGGATGCTGACAAGGCGTCGCCGGAGGATCAATGGATCACCGAGGCCGACGGCAAGGTCTGTCCGGTCTGCCAGCCGCTGCATGAACAGCCGCGGGCGGTCTGGGAAGGCAAGTTTCCCGACGGCCCGCCGGGGCACCCTCGCTGCCGGTGCTGGATTGAGTACGCGGTCGGAGCGGCGACGGAATTGGCGACGACGTAACCCCTTGGCGAGAGGGCGAGCATGGCGGTGGCGACTGACGAGCGGCGACGCATCTACCATCACCCGATTCAGCTCGGGACGAAGGTCTACTGTCCGCACTGCGGCGGCTTCGGACCGTCCAACGGATCGCAGACGGTCGCCGACGTTCTGGTCCAGAAACGCCGCTGCCGGGGCTGTGGCCGCGCCTACACGACCACCATCATTTTGGACAAGCCGTCCAGTTGATTGGACGCAGTCTATCGACCGGCACCGATATTGGCGGCACCATGCATCGTCATGGCACGCCTGATCGAAGCCACATTCAACGAGGGGTTGGCCCCGTCCGCAGTCGATCGGGAGCGTGGCGTCATTCGTGGCGTCAAAGCGCTCGGGCGGGAATCCAAGCACGGCCGCACCTACTCCGCGAAAGCCCTGAACGATGCCGCCGGTCTGTACGAAGGGGTGAAGGTCAACATCGACCACCCGAACCGCAAGGCCGGGTCGATCGAGCGCGGCTTCACTGAGGCGATCGGCGAGCTGCGGAACGCCAGCGTCCGCGAAGACGGCGTCTACGCCGACCTGCACTACGCCAAGAGCCACCCCTACGCCGAACTGCTCGCCGAGAGTGCCGAGCGGTTTCCGCGTAAGTTCGGCCTGTCGCATGTCGCCGACGGTGACGAGAAGCGGAACGCCGGCAAGACGATTGTTGAGTCGATCAACCGTGTCATTTCGGTGGACGTCGTCGGTTCGCCCGCGACGAACGCCGGCCTGTTCGAGTCCGAGGAAAACGAGATGAGCAAAGCCAAGCCCCGGACCGTCAAGCAAATCCTCGAATCGGCCCCCGACGGCGAGCCGAAGAAGCGGTTGGCCCGCCTGGTCGAAGCCGAAGACCTCGCGGCCGAGATGCCCGTCGAAGGCGTCGTCGAGCCGGCAGCCGACCCGAACGAAGACGTCAAGGCGGCGCTCAAGAAAGCCGCGGCCGGCATTGTCGGCAAGATGCTCGACGGTGAGATCGACAAGGCCGAAGGGCTGAAGAAGCTCCGCGAGCTGATGGGTATGGGCGAGAAGCTCGGCAGCGATTCCGCGTCGACGCCCGACGTGCCCGCCGAACTGCCGGCCGAGATGGCCGAATCGTTCAAGCAGCTCCAGAGCAAGCTGAACCTGATCGAATCCAAGAATCAACTGCTCGAAGCCGGCCGCAAGGCGACGCCCGAACTGGTCGAAGCCGTCGCGATGCTCCCGGCTGCGAAGCGGGCCAAGCTGATCGAGAGCCTGCCCGCAGCTGACGGCAAGGGCCAGCGACCGGCCCGGACCGGCAGCATCCTCCGCGAATCGGCCGACGACTACTCGGCCGGCGGCAGCGGCAGCTACGAAGAACTCGCCAAAGAACGACGCTGGGCCAAGTCCGGCGCGTGACGTGATCGGCTTCGCCGACTGACTGAGACCCGAGAGACCTTCTGCGAACACCCGAGGCCGAATCATGTCCGTCCGCCTGCTCAACCTGCCCGACGACGCCAAGGTGCTCCCGCACACGTTCCGGGTCTTCGACGACATGCTCAAGGCCGATGCGTCGCTCTGGACGGCCGTCGGGACCGTCGCGGTCGATGCCGATGGCGTCGGTGGCATCGTGACGCTGACGACCGGTGCTCTCGACAACGATGAGGCGTACCGTAGCACGCCCGAGCTGTTCAAGTTCGCCGCCGACAAGCCGATTCAGGCGACCTGCCGGCTGCAGTTCGCCGAGGCCGCGACCGACGACGCCAACGTGCTGTTCGGCTTCATCGACGCGCCCGGAGCCGACACGCTCGTCGACAACGGGGCCGGCCCGAAAGCATCGTTCAGCGGCGCGATCTTCTACAAGGTCGACGGCGGCACCCGCTGGCGGGTCCGCACGTCGGTCGGCACCGATTACGTCGACACCGAAACCAACTTCACGGCCGGCGGATCGTCGTACCAGACGCTTCGCATCGAGGTCGTCGCCAGCCCCGACGGCGGCACGATCATCGCCCGCTACTTCGTCGACACGGCCGGCGGAAACGCCTTCATCCAGGCGTCGCAGTACGGGGCGCATCCGGCGACGCCGCTCGTCGAGCATCGCGTCGCGATCGGCACGCCGACCGAAATGGCCCTGTGCATCGGGGCGAAAACCGGATCGGCGATCGCTCAGGCGGTCAACGTCGATTACGTCGATTCCTACGGCTGCCGCTGATCCGCGACGTGAGACCTGATTCCCCGCGGGCTTCGAACCCGACCTGAGAGACCTGAGACGAGGACACAACGATGGCCGGATTCGACCTGCGGCAGGAAGTGCGACTGTACGAAGCCGCTCGCGAAGAGGGTCGGCCCGACCGATTCTTCCGCGACTTCTGGGAGGGGCTTCGAAGCCACCAGATTCAGCCGTTCGGCCACGACCGCTCGGCCTTCGCGACGAACCGGCTGTTCGAATCGTTCGCCTACGATCACGACGGCCAGCGGGTCGGCTACGGCTACGCCCAGGACATCCGCCAGAGCCGGGTCGCCGGCTTCGAAGCGGGGGTGCGGCTGCAAGAGTCGAACGGCTCGATCGACACGTCGGCCTTCGCCGCGATCATCGGTCAGATCAGCCTGTCCGAGGTGCTCGACAAGTTCGAATCGCCGGAGTACATCGGCCGCAAGCTCGTCACGGTCAAGCCGGCGTCGACGCAGCAGCGGGAAATCATCCCCGGAATCGCGATGATGGGCGACAAGGCCCAGAAGGTCGGCGAGGACGAGGACTACCCCCGCGTCGGTGTCTCGCCGAACTACATCACGGTGCCCGAGAAGATCAAGCGGGGCTTCATTTCCGACGTGACCGAAGAGGCCATGTGGGAAGATCGCCTGGGCTTCATTCAGGACGCCCTCTCCACCGGCACGAACGCGATGGCGGTCAACGAGGAAAAGGAAATCCTCGACGCCGTGCTCGGCATTTCGACGCTCTACAGCCGCAACGGCGGTGCGCTGCAGGCGACCTACGCCGACACGCACACGCAAGGCGACTTTGACAACCTGGTCGCGACGAACACGCTGGTCGACTACACCGACATCGAAGCCCTGTTTCTCGCCTTCGAGAACATGGAAGACCCCGACACCGGCGAACCCGTCCTGCCGTCGGCCCGGCTGCAGCTCGTCGTGCCGGGTGCGATCCAGATGACGGCCGACAGCATCCTCACGGCGACGACCGTCGAGAAGATCACGAACAGCAGTGCCCTCCGCACGCTCTCGGCGAATCCGCTCAAGCGGCAAATCGAGGTCATCAGCAGTCCCTACGTCAAGGCCCGGACGAGCAGTGAATCGACCTACTTCCTCGGCGACTTCCCCGGCGCGTTCCAGCTCCGCGAGGTCTGGCCGATCCAGCTCTTCACGCAGGGCCGCGAGTCGAATCTCGCCTTCGAGCGTGACGTGATCTTCCGCCAGAAGGTGCGGCGGAAAGCGGCCCCGGCCGTCGTCGCTCCCTGTAAGGTGCTCAAAGCGACCGCCGGCTGATCCGACGCCGCGGCCTGACCTGGCGACCCTGAGACCAGCAACACAACCCGAGACGAGCCATGCGAGTCTACGAATACGCTGAAACCCGCAGCCTCGAAAACCAGCAGGTGCTCGACGCGGCGAAGAAGCTCAAGATCGACGCCGGCACCGCATCATCCGGCCTGTCCGACGAAGAGGTCGAAAGGCTCGACGGCCACTTCACGGCCCCGGCCGACGACAGCGACGAAGTCACCAATCTGCCGGAGCCGGCCGTCACGGGCAGCGAATCAGACGCACTGCGAAAGCGGATCGCGGAACTCGAAGCCCGGCTGGCCGAAGCCGAGTCGAAGGGGCCGGCTTCACCGGCGGTCGACGACGCGGCCTTCGCGAAGTCGCCGAAGCACACCAAATCATTCGCCGTGAAGGTCATCGCCGGCCCGAAGCGCGGCACGGCACCCGAGACGATCACGAACTGCTGCGACGAGTCCGAAGCGATTCGCCGCTACGCCGCCCGCTACAACATGACGACCAGCGAACACCGATTCCAGGTCGCCAAGGTCGACGCCGACGGCAGCAAGGAGTCGAAGAAGATCACCGCCGCGTGAGGCTCTCGCCTGCCTCGCCACGCCCGAGCGGCCGGTCGGACCTTCCGGCCGGCCGCTTATTTTTGCACTGAGACCTGACCGATGGCGACCAACGCCGAAAACCTCGCGACGATCATCAGCGGCTACTACGCCCAACTCGCCGACTTGTCGGCGAATCCGAAGCCGTCGTACAGCGTCAACGGCCGGTCGTTTTCGTGGGAGTCGTATCAGTCACAGTTGTGGGCGTGGATCAAAGAAGCCGAAACGCGGCTCGCCCTCGAGGATGAATCCAGCGGTGCCGAGCGGATCACGGAGGGCTTCACCTGATGCCGATCACCCTCGATCTCGATGCCGATCTCGCCTACGTCGACGGCGTCACGTCCGCGACGGTCCGGCTGAACCGACCGAACGGCACGCATGAGTACGCGACCGGCCTGGCCGTGATGGGCGACGTCAGTCACGCCCTGCGAGCGTTCGGGCCGATCGAACTGCTGGGCCGCGAGACGGCCTGGCACTTGCCCGATCTGCTGCCTGCGGGCGATCGCCTCGGGCCGGATGACGAGATCATCGCCGACGACGTGAC
>JBAQZJ010000048.1:0-7592 GCA_049790855.1 Planctomycetaceae bacterium
CGCCGGGCCTGCGTACACGATCTGTCCGCCTTCGCGGCCGGCGCCTGGACCGAGTTCGACGACCCAGTCGGCGGCTTGAAGAAACGCCGGGTCGTGCTCGACGACGACGACGGTGTTCGGCCCGTCGCGCAGCGTCGTGAGGATTGCGACGACCCGTTCGCGGTCGCGCGGGTGCAGGCCGGCGCTCGGTTCGTCGAGCACGTAAAGCATGTTGACGAGATTCGCGCCGACGGCGGCGGTGAGTGCGACGCGACGGGCTTCGCCTCCCGAAAGCGTGTCGGTCGTCCGGTCGAGCGTCAGATAGCCGAGACCGAGACCCGCGAGCGTTTCGAGACGCCCGCGGATCTCGGGCAGAATGGCGCGGGCGACGGCGGGATCGACCCGCAGCGACTCCGCCGACAGGTCGTTCAGAAGCCGCAAGCATTCGCCGACCGTCGTGCGGCAGACTTCGGCGATGTTCCGACCGGCGATCTGCACGGCGCGTGCGTCGTCGTTGAGCCGAGTTCCATGACAGTCGGAACACGTTTCATACGTGCGAAATCGCGTCAGGAACGCGGCGATGCCGATCTTGTATCGCTTGAGTTCCAACCAGCGAAAGAACCCGCGCAGCCCGCCGAAGTTCCGCTTCGGCACGCCCGTTTCGATCAGCGTCGTGTGACGCGGTTCGAGCTGTGAAAACGGGACGTCGACCGGCAAGTCGTAGTCACCGGCGAGGTCGAGCAGCTCGTCGAGTTCGTGTCGATAGGCAGGAGTCGTCCAGGCGACGATCGCTCCGTCGCGCAGCGTTTTCGAAGGATCGGGAATCAGCTTGTCCCACGACATCACCGGCACGCTGCCGAACCCCCGGCAGGTCGGGCAAGCGCCGAGCGGCGAAGAGAAGCTGAACAGTGCCGACGACGGTGCAGCGAACGCGCGACCCGTCGCCGGACTGAGCAGTCGGCGATCGTAGTCGAACCGCGTCCAGCGGCGATCGTCGACGTCCGCCTTGCGTCCCGGCAGATCGGCGTCGACGAGCAGCACGCAACGGCCGTCGCCGTGATCGAAGGCGGTCTCGAGGCTTTCGAGTAGGCGTTCGGTCGAGACGCCGCCTGCGGCGACCCGATCGACGACGACCAGCGCTTCGTTCGAGACGGCGGGCCTGTCGCCGCGACCGACGTTGACGAGTCGGCCTTCCGTGACGAGTCGCGTCAAGCCGCGATCGAGCAGGTCGTCGATGAGCCGATCGCCGGCCGACGGTCGATCGGACCCGGCGCTCGCGGCGAGTGCCGCCGCGGGGAATGCGATCAGGACTCGGCTTCGATCGGGAAACGCCGCGACTTCCGCAGCGACGGTCTGGGGGGTGTCGCATCGAACTTCGTCGCCCGTCGCCGGGTCGATGACGCGACCGGCTTTCGCGAACAGCAGGCGGAAATAGTCGTACAGTTCGGTCACGGTCGCGACGGTCGACCGCCGACCGGGAGCGACGGAGCTTTGCGACAGCGCGAGGGCCGGGGGAAGATTGTCGATCCGGTCGGCGTCGGGCTTGTCGATTCGCTCGAGAAACTGCCGGGCGTACGGCGAGAAGCTCTCGATGTAGCGTCGCTGACCTTCGGCGTAGAGCGTGTCGAACGCCAGCGAGCTTTTGCCGCTGCCGCTGACGCCCGTCACGACCGTCAGCCGATGCAGCGGGAAGTTCGCGTCGATCGACTTCAGGTTGTGGACCCGGACGCCTTCGAGAACGATCGCGTCGGACGGTTCGGACGCAGTCGGAGAGTCGCTCATGCCCGCATGATAGCCGCCGAACGGACGAAGCCCACCGGCGGCGGCCGGCGGGCTTCGGGTCGTCTTCGTCGCGTTCACCAGGCCGTCGTCACGCCGCGTCGGACAAGCCGTACTCGCTGATGCGGTTGCTCGGCGTGAACAGACTGTTCTCGTCGGTCGCGCCGGTCAGCAGGAAACGCATCAGGTAGGCGTCTTCGGTCGTATCGTCATAGCGATCGCGAAGGACGCCGAGCGCCATGAATCCCATCGCCTTGAAAAAGAGCTGCGCCGACAGGTTCGTTTCGCGAACCTCCAGAATGATCTCTCGACGACGCTGTTGCGACAGCTTGTCGATCAGCCGGCGAACCATCTGAGCGCCGACGCGATAGCGACGCTCATCGGGAGCGACGGCGAAGTTCAACAGTCGCAGCCGGGCCTTGTGCAGCTCGTAGATCATGAATCCTGCGATCCGGCCGTCGCGTTCCGCGACCATGCCGATGCAGTTTCGTTGTCTCAGACAGCAAAGGAAGTCTTCTTCCGTCCAGGCATACTCGAAGCTGGCTTGCTCGATGGCCAGCACTTCCGGCATGTCGCGGCGAATCAGCCAGCGAATCTGGACGGCGACCTCTTGGTGATGTGTATTGCCGAACGCCACGGCGGCCTCCTTGCCCCCATGAAGAGATCGAATAAATCACCGCGGCCCGGCCGGCCGACGGCCCGCCGCGGACCCTAACAGATGGATCGCAGGCAAGGTAGAGCGAACGGAAAAAATCATCACGCACCCCGCCAGGGCCGCAACATCCGGTGGTCGGTCAGCCGCGGCCGCCCGAACGGACGAGAAGCCGGTTGACGACCTGGTCGACGCCTTCCACCTGGCGGACCAGGTGACAGACGTCGGTTTCATCGCCGATCGATTCGACGACGCCGGTCAGGCAAACGCCGTCGCGAAGCCGGTGGACGACGAGACCCGAAACGTTCAGGCCGGGCTGCGTCGCGAGCAGGCGACACACTTTGCGCTCGACGGCATGCGGAGAAAAATCCGCCTCGTCAGAATCAAGACCCGGCGACGAGAGAGTGTCGCGGGAGCCACAACGCACTGCGGTCTGCATCGTCGCCTCACCCATGCCAGTCTCCATACCCATGCCAGTCTCCATACCCATGCCAGTCTCCATCACGCCTGGGGCGGTTCCTGTTCCAGAGCGTGTGCTTTGCGCGCTCAGTCTACACCTTTCCCGTGAAAAACAATACGGAAACTTTTGATGCGTCGATTTTCCGACGCCGATCGGCAGAGCGTCGACGGCCGGGTTTCGCCAAGCCGCACAACTTGCCGACAGATGTTCCGCGTCACCGGCGCGGAGGTCGAGGGCAGCAGCCGATCGGGCAATGGTCGTGGTTCGGCCGGAACCAGCCGACCGCGCGACGTTCGGCGCTTCCGCTCAACCGTTCGGAAATCAGTTCTCGCAGCATCGACAGAAAACGCGGATGCACGCCGACGGTGGCGGCCCGCACCATCGTCAGCCCGAGGCGATCGGCCGTGGCCCGCGCTTCCTCATCGAGATCGAACAGCACTTCCATGTGATCCGACAGGAAGCCGATCGGCATCACGACGACGGCGTCGCTGCCCGATTGTTTCAAAGCGGCGAGATGGTCGTTGACGTCCGGTTCGAGCCAGGGGTCTTGCGGCCGTCCGCTGCGGCTCTGATACACGAGGCGCCATTGTTCGTCCGCGATTCCAGCCGCCTCGGCGACGAGTCGTGCCGACTCGATCAGTTGCGACTCGTAGTCCGAAGTCTCCGCCATTTCCTGCGGAACGCTGTGCGCGGTGAAAGCGACGTCGGCGTGGCGTCGAAGCGGTTCGGGCAATCGGTCGAGCGCCTCGCGAAGGCGATCGGCGTTCGCCGCGATGAAATCGGGATGGTTGTACCAGACGCGAACCTTCTCGACCTGCGGGGCCGACGTCCCGACGGCGTCGCGGGCGGCTTCGATGTTCTCGCGATACTGCCGGCACCCCGAATAGCTGCTGTACGACGACAGTACGACCGCGAGCGCCGACTTCACGCCGTCGTGCGTCATCGTTCGAAGCGTGTCGGGCAGAAGCGGATGCCAGTTCCGATTGCCCCAGTAGATTGGCAGGTCGATTCCCGACTGTTGCAGTTCGCCGCGAAGCGCGTCGATCAACTCGCGGACCTGGGCGTTGATGGGGCTGACGCCGCCGAAATGGTTGTAGTGCTCCGCAACTTCCAGAAGTCGCTCGCGCGGAACATTGCGGCCGCGAAGAACGTTTTCGAGAAACGGAATCACGTCATCGCGCTGTTCGGGACCGCCGAAAGCGACGATCAGGATCGCATCGTATCGCGGAGGCATGGAGGGTTTCGTGAACGATTGAGTTCGAGATCGATGCATTATTCCCAAGCGACTTCATTTTCCAAACCCTGCCGTCGCCCGCCGTGGGAAGCGACGACGAGCGGCCGTCGATGAACGGATTTATGTAAGGTCTACACGCGGCGGATGAAATCCTGCCAAGTCCGCTTGACGGTTCGGGCGATTTTCAGAGAATGCCGCCCGCTCGCGTGTCGTCATCCATCTCTGCGACACGCGGCCGCCGCGTCATCCGCTCATCACGACACCTCGCTGCCCGTCTTCCCGCTGCCTGTCGCGATTCCGGCGCCCGCCGGAAGCTTCCGTCCCTATCGCCGACTCATATCGCCGGACCGGTCCTTCTCGGTCTGCGCCGGCGTCATCGCGCATGTTCACAACCACACTCAGTCCGCCCCGCGGCGTGGCGACAGGTTCGTCGCGAGAACCGATCAGTCTGCGGCGGCTGTTCCCGGCCGCCAGTTTCGTCGGTTGTGCGGACATCCGCGTGACCGACGCGACGGAACGGGCGAGCGAGTGCTCTCCTGGCGTGCTCTTTGCAGCAAGACCGGGTCATCGAAACGACGGGATCGACTTCACGGCCGATGCGATCGCAAGGGGGGCGTCGGCGTTGCTGGTGTCGCGCCCTCAATCGGGCGTCAACGTTCCGCAGTGCGTTCTGCCCGACGTCGGACGCGGTTTCGGAATGCTCTGCGCGAGCCTCGCCGGTCGCCCGATGCGTGCGGTGCGAACGGTGGGCGTGACGGGCACGAACGGAAAGACGACCGTCACCTGGCTGATCCGGTCGTTGTTGCGATCGGCGGGCCGCGAGTGCGGATTGCTCGGCACGATCGAGTATTCGGACGGTTCTCGGACCGTGCCGGCGACGCTGACGACGCCCGATGCGAAGTCGTTCTGGCGCTGGTTCGCCGCCATGGCGCAGCAGGGGACGCCGTTCGCCGCGGCGGAGATGTCGAGCCACGCGCTGCATCAGGATCGAGTCGCCGGCGCCGAGCTGGAACTGGCCGTCGTCACCAACATCACGCACGATCATCTTGATTATCATGGAACGACCGCGGGATACTTCGCGAGCAAGGCGAAGATCCTGTCGCTGGTCCGGCCGGGCGGCTGCGTGATTCTCAACCAGGACGACGGTTCGATCGACGCTCTGCGGCCGCGCGTGCCGGCCGGTGTCGACGTGCTGACGTTCGCCCTGCGTCGACGGGCCGCCGTCACCGCGAGCCACATTCGTCGCTCACCGGAAGGCATGCGATTCACGCTCTCGCTCCGCGGGCGACAGGTCGACGTCCAGACGCCGCTGCTCGGCCGTCAGAACGTCGCGAACTGTCTTGCCGCAGTGGCCGCCGTCGACCAGTTCGGACTCTCCGCCGACCAGATCACCGAAGCGCTGTCGTCGGTGACGGCTCCCCCCGGACGGATGGAGCGCGTGACGAACGGCGCGCCGTTCGAAGTCTTCGTCGACTACGCTCATTCGCCCGACGCGCTTCATAAGGCGATCGCGACGGTGCGCTCGATCGCGACGGGCCGCGTGATCGTCGTGTTCGGCGCCGGCGGCGATCGCGATCGATCGAAACGGCCGCTGCTCGGCGCGGCGGCGAACTCGGCCGACGTCGCCGTCGTCACCAGCGACAATCCGCGATCGGAAGACCCCGCCGGGATCATCGAAGAAATTCTCGTCGGTCTGGCCGACGACCGGTGCGAAGCCTTCGTCGAACCCGATCGCGCCGCGGCGATCGCGCGGGCGATCGCGGTCGCGGAGCCGGGCGACGCGGTGTTGATCGCCGGCAAGGGGCACGAAACGTCGCAGACGTTCGCCGACCGAGTCGTTCCGTTCGACGACCGGCTTGTCGCGACAGCTGTGCTGCGCGAGCGGATGGAATCGCTTGTCTCCGAGACGGTCGCCGCCTGACCGGCACACTACGTCATGCTCATGGAACGGCTGACACTTCACGAACTCGCGACGGCGACGGGCGGCGCATTGACGTGCCCGTCGGGCCGCGGCATCGCCTTCGACAAAGTGAGCGTCGATTCGCGGACGACCAGTGCGGGAGAAATCTTTTTCGCCTTGCCGGGCGCACGTCACGACGGCCGCCGCTTCATCGCCGACGCGATCGACCGGGGAGCCGTCGCCGCGGTCGCCGAACAACCGGCGGCGACGCCGGTTCGTCCGCTGGTCGTCGTCGACGACGCCGTCGAGGCGCTCGGACGGTTCGCCGGCTGGTATCGGTCGCTGCTCGACGCGTTGGTCATCGGCGTGACCGGCAGCGTCGGCAAGACGACGACGCGAGAACTGATTCACGCGGCGCTCGGCGGCGCACCGGCGTCGATTCGCAGTCGATTGAACTACAACAACCGCATCGGCGTGCCGCTGACGCTGCTCGACGTCGAGCGCGGACATCAATATGCCGTCGTCGAGATGGGGGCCGACCGTCCCGGCGACATCGGCAAACTCGCGCAGATCGCACGGCCGGAAGTGGGCGTCATCACGCATCTCGGCGTCGCTCATGTCGAAACATTCGGAAGCGAACAGGCGATCGCGCGGGCCAAGGGAGAATTGATCGAAGAACTGCCGGCCGGCGGATTCGCGGTTCTGCCCGGCGATCAGGAGCTGGCGCGTCAGCTCGTTCGCCGCTGCCGGGCGCGCGTCCTCTTCGTCGGAACATCGAACGACAACACGCACCGGGTCGCAGTCCGCGATTGTCGGCCGGGGCGATTGCAGTTCTCGGTCGACGACGTGCCCTTCGAGGTCGACGCCGGCGGAAAGCACTTCGCCGTCGCGGCAGGCATGGCGGTGACCGTCGCCCGCACGCTGGGACGAACCGACCGTCAGATTGCCGCGGGTTTGAAGACGTTCGAGCCTGTCGCCGGCCGTTGCCGCGTCGCGATGACCGCGCCGTGGACCGTCGTCGACGACACCTACAACGCGAACCCCGATTCGATGCGGGCGGCGATCGAGGCGCTGGCCGCCTGGCCGACCCGCGGTCGCCGGGTGCTCGTCTGCGGAGACATGTACGGGCTCGGCGAGCGCGCCAACGCCGAGCATATCGAACTGGGACGACGAGCCGCCGCGAGCGCCATCGATCTCGTGGCGGCCATCGGAGACTTCGCCGGGCAGGTTGCGCACGGAGCGTGCCGTTCGGGCATGGAGGCCCGCTGCCTGGCGCTTTTTCCCGAGCGGGATCGTGCCGCGGAATGGCTCCGCGACACGCTCCGGCCGGGTGACGTGGTGTGGGTGAAGGCGTCTCGTCCGTTGCAGTTGGAACAACTCGTCGCCGCACTGGCTTCGACGGACGGTCCGCACGTCCGACGTGCCGCCTGACGTCGACGGAGGGTTGATAAGAGACGATCGAACACGAAGTTTGCGGTTCGGCAGAACATTCCGCGGGTTGCGGGGCCTGGGGATGTCGTGAAGCGTTGCTTCATGGAAGCGTAAGGGCAATTGGACACAGTGATGACTGGGTCGATCACTCCGAATG
>JBAQZJ010000049.1:0-7276 GCA_049790855.1 Planctomycetaceae bacterium
CCCGGGGGCTTCGGGTGTTACTTTTTTTCGTTTATCGCGAGGCGTGGAGGAGTGGTTGCAAGGGGCCTCGGAACCGCCATCACTCCCCTCACCCCTGACCCCTCTCCCCAAGGAGAGGGGGACCGACTTCGCGTTGCTCGCCCGTTCCCCCGTCTCCCCCGTCTCCCCCGCTCCCTCGCTCCCCGCCGCCGGCGGCGTGACCCACGTATCGTCCGGCAACCGTCCCTGCGGGTTCGCCCGTTTGTCGGCGTAGACGAGTTGCCGGGCGCTGGGCACGCGGACGGCCGGGTCGTCGGCGTTGAAGGTGAACCGCTCGCGGTCTTTCACGAAATAGAGCAGGTGCGCGTGCGACCGGCTGTACTTGTTTTTGCAGTTCACGCCGAACGTGTAGTACCAGACGACCCAGCTGCGCAGGTACAGCGGCTGCTCGCGCTCGCGGGTCAGCATGACTTTCAACTCGGCGGCATACTCGTCGCCGATCGCCAGCCAGAACGACCCGTTGGGCTTGAGTACCCGGCAGATTTCGTTCGTCCACGCCCGGCACCAGTCGAGATACTCGTCGCAACTCTTGCGATCGTCGTAGGCGTCATATTCGTAACCGATGTTGTAAGGCGGATCGGCGAACGCCAGATCGATGCAGCCGTCGGGCAGAGACTTCATGCCGGCGATGCAATCGCCGTGGTGCAGAGTGTTGAAGGGGGGCATGGATTTGGGATTTGGGATTTGGGATTTGGGATTTGGGATTTGGGGTGAGGATAGCGGATGAGGGGGCGTCGCGCTACGCTCGGCGTTTCTGGGGGCTATACTTCCAGGCGTCACTCGTTCCGTCTTGCGGTCTTGGCGACTTTGAACGAAACAGCTTCCGAATTCGATCCGGCGTGGGTTCGCTCGTTCCGCCGGCGGCTCGTGGCGTGGTATGGGAAGCACGGGCGGTCGTTGCCGTGGCGGGAGTCGCGCGATCCGTATCGCGTCTGGGTCAGCGAGGTGATGCTGCAACAGACGACGGTCGCCGCGGTGGTTCCCTACTACGAACGGTTCCTGGCACGGTTTCCGACGGTCCAGTCGCTCGCCGCCGCCTCGGAACACGACGTGCTGCGGCAATGGGAAGGCCTGGGATACTACAGTCGGGCGCGGAACATGCACGCCGCGGCGAAGAGAATCGTCGCCGAGCACGGCGGTGCCTTTCCCCGAACGCTGCACGAACTGACGTCGCTGCACGGCATCGGCCGCTACACGGCGGGCGCGATCGCCAGCTTCGCCTTCGACGAGCCGGCGCCGATCGTCGAAGCGAACACGCTGCGGCTTTACTCGCGGCTGCTCGCATACAGCGGTGATCCGCGATCGACGGCGGGGCAGAAGCGACTCTGGGCGCTGGCCGGGCAGATCGTTCCCGACAATCATGCCGGGCGATTCAATCACGCGCTGATGGATCTCGGGGCGACCGTCTGCACGGTCAAACAGCCGAAGTGCGAGACGTGTCCGGTCCGACGGAATTGCCGGGCGTTCGAGGCCGGTTCGCAGCACTCGATACCGGCGCTCGCATCGCGCCCGGCCGTCACCGACGTCACCGAAGCCTACATCGTCGTTCGGAAAGGCGACGAGGTGCTGCTTCGCCGGCGAAGCGAACGCGAGCGCTGGGCCGGTTTGTGGGATTTCCCTCGCTGCGAGTTACCCGGAGACGCGGTGTTCACAACGCCCGCCCGGAACGGGCAACAGACGCTGCCGCTGGGTGAAGGTCTCACTTCGCAGCAGCGGGACGTGCTCGAAGATCAGGTGGCGTCGCAAACGGGCATTCGCACGACGCTGGGCGAGCCGTTCGCGGAACTGCGTCACGGCGTGACGCGTTTTCGCATCCGCGTCATCTGTTTCGAGGCGAGGTACCAGTCGGGACGCGTGCGGAACGCGACGACGCGCTGGGTGAAGCGAACCGCGTTCGACGAACTGGCGTTGTCCCGAACGGGGCGACAACTCGCCGAGCGGCTCGCCGTCACGCGACGGTGAACGGATAGATAAGCCAGTGAATTCCCGATAAGACCCACGTCAAAACGGGGAACTTTTCCGGTTCGGGAACCCTTGCCGACCGCGGTGCGATTGATACGGTGAAGGATAGGCCGCCGTTCGCGCGGCGCTAGGAACCGATTGAACATCCAGCGGCGGTGCCGGGCCGGCCTTCGTCTGGATTCCTGTCTACCGACGGAAGCGATCATGATCGTGAACCGATCGGCAACCTCGCCGGCCCCTTCGACGATGGACGTCGTTCCCGACTGGTTTGCGCGCGGACGTCGCCGCCGCGACGCTCTGGACGCCGCTGCCGCTGCTCAAGCTGTTGAGAGTCGGCGCGAGGGCGATTCGCCGTGGACGCAGCGAGCGCTCGATTGGCTGCTCGGAGGGGCGGCGGTCGGTTACGCCGTGTCGCTGTTCGTTCACTTCCTGCTGCTGGCGGTGTTCTCGCTGATCGTGCTGCACGCCGGCAACGGCGGATCGGTGCTCAGCACCGAACTGGGCGTCGCGGAAGAAGGCGCCGAGGAGTTTCTCGACACGCGGGCGTTCGAGGTGTCGAGCGGACTGGAAGGCGCCGAGGAACCGGTCGCCGTCGTCGAGACGGTGCCGCTTCCCCTGCCTGAAATGGATTTGCAGGTCGCCACCGCGATCGCTCCCCAGCTGAACGGCGTCGCCGACGGCGACGGCGAAAGCGATTCAACGAACACCGGCACAGGTGATGGGCCGACGTTCGAGTTGCCGCGCGGCGGGAACGCCGTCCACCAGGGCAGCTTTACCGCGTGGACCGTGCCGGGCGATCCGCGGGTCGGGCAGGACTATCTGATCGTCGTCGAAGTCGAGATTCCGAAAGAGACGGGACGCTATACCCGTGCCGATCTCGTCGGACAACTCGTCGGCACCGACGGCTACAAAGTGCTGATTCCCGACGGCCGCGAGTTCAACGGTCTCGGCTGGTCGCGACCGCGGCGGCAGCCCGCCTTTCGCCGCGACGGCGACAAGGCCCGGATCGTGTTCTTCGTCCGCGGTGCGCACACGGCGATGGTCCGCGACACGATCCTGATTCGCTCGCACCTGCTCGACGAACAGCAGAAACTGCAGATCGTCTTCTGAGGGCCGACCGTAGCTCGCTCGTAGGGTGGGTCCAGCGAACGAACGACGCCGACAGCGGTTCGGGATGAACGAGCGCCGGCCCACCATCGAAGGTCGATCGACGGGACTGGTGGGCCGGCGCTCATTCACCTCGATTGACAAGGGTGAGCCTTCCTTTCGCTTGACCCACCCTACACCTGCCTTCCTTCCGTGCCTCGCCTGTTCGTCGGCAACTTCGATTTCGAGCATCGGTTCGGCCGCGAAGGAACGTTGCCGCGGCATCTCGTCGAAATCAATGCGGCGCTCGCTCCTGTCTGGGCGACGATCGCCGACGACGGTGATGCCGTCTGGACGCCGACGCCGATCGATTTGGCGATCTTCGATCGTCTCGCCCGACAACGTCTGCCGCGGCTGACGCCGGTCGCCGAACCCCAAATGCTCGACCGCGAGTTCGAGTTCGTCTTCTGGGGCGAAAACGAATGGGCGAGATCGGCCGCGCAGCGCTGGGGTCGCACCTGGCTCGGTTGCGAGCCGGACATCGTGCGACGAGTGAATTCGCGGCGGTTCAAGTTCGAACTCGAACGGCGTTTCGACGTTCTACCCGACGGGGCGGCGCTCGTCGGGAACGTCGAAGAACTGGCGACGGCGCTCACACTACAGGCGAATGACGGCTGGGTTCTGAAAGCCGAGTTCGGCGGAGCCGGGCGGGAAGTGCGGTTCGGTGCCGGTCCGCCGTCCAAACAAGATCTCGCCTGGGCGTCGAACCGGTTCCGGCAGGGGGTTGTCGTCACGGTGGAGCGACGGCTGGAACGCCTCGATGAAGCGGGCATTCAATTTCACGTCGAACGAAACGGCGACGTCGTCTGTCTGGGCGTCACGCCGTTGTTGACGCGACCGACGGGCGGTTATCTCGGCAGCGGCTTTGACGACGAACCGCAGTTGTGCATCGACTGGGCACAAGCCGTCGAAGTCGGCCGCCGCGTCGCCGAAGCCGTCGCAGCGGAAGGCTACTTCGGCCCGCTCGGCATCGATGCGATGCGGTATCGCGACGCCGCGGGAGCGATTCGCGTTCGGCCGCTCCAGGATCTCAACGCCCGCTACACGATGGGCGGGCTGGCGCTCGGCCTGCGACGATTTCCGGCGTTCGCCGCGGCGTCACAGGGCGTGTTTCGCATCGACGAGTTTCGCGCGAGGTTCGTCGGGCTTTAGCCGCTCCCCTTGGGGAGCGCTCCCCAAGGGGAGCGGCTCACCTCGTTAAGTCACGCGGCCTGCGGCCCGATCGCCTTGAACCCGCCCTGTTTGACGGGGGCTTTGAGGTCGAACAGGCCGAAGATTTCGGCGGCGTTGAGGCTTAAGCTGGCGTTGGTGTCGTCGCCTCCACCGAGGATGGCCGCGAACAGTTCCCGTTTCTGTCGCAGGACCATGTCGATCCGCTCTTCGACGGTGTCTTTGCAGATGAACTTCGTGACGATCACCTGGCTCTTGCAGCCGATGCGGTGGGCGCGGTTGATCGCCTGATCTTCGACGGCCGGGTTCCACCAGCGGTCGAACAGGAACACGTAGCCGGCGAACTGCAGGTTCAGTCCGACGGCCCCGGTGCCGTAGCTCATCAGCAGCAGGTGCGAGTTCGGGTCGTTCTTGAATTGCGAGAGGATCGGCTCGCGTTTTTTCGTGGGCACGCCCCCGTGATAGATCAGCGGATTGCAGCCGTCGACGCGGGCGCAGACCTGCTCGTTGATCCAGTCGAGCGTGCGGGTCCATTGCGAGAAGAGGATCGCCTTGCCGCCGCTGGCGGTGATTTCGTCCATGTCGGCGCAGAGCCGCTCGAGCTTGCTGCTCTCGCCGGTCAGCGGATCGTAGTTGGCGATCTGTTTCAGACGCAGGACCAGCTCGAACACGTGCTGCACGGTGAGCGTTTCGCCCATGTCGTTGAGTTGGAGGACGCCTTCCTTCTCGACGGTCTTGTAAGCGTATTCCTGCGAGGGGGCGAGGGCGAGCAGTTCGTCGCGATCGATGCGCGGCGGCAAGTCCTTCATGACGAGGTTCTTGGTTCGCCGGAGAATGTAGCTCTCGGCGAGCGAGGTCAGCCGCTTGAGGTCCGGGTGATCGCCCGCGGCGATGACTTCCAGAAACTCGAACAGGCTGCCGAGTTCGTCGGGACGGTTCTCGATGGGCGTTCCGGTGAGCGCCCAGGCGCGTCGCCGCTTGATGCCGCGGGCCGTCTCGGCGGTCCGGCTGCCGCGGTTCTTGATGCGCTGGGCCTCGTCGAGCACGAGCAGGTCGAAGCTCGGCAACTCGTGCTCGGCGAATTCGGGAACGTCGCGGGCCATCAGCTCGTAGTTCGTCAGCAGCACGCCCTGGCCGGGCATCGTCCAGATCATCTTCCGACGGGCCGTGTCGCCTTCGATGGTCGTCACCGGCAGTTCGGCGGCCCAGGCCTTGAACTCCCGCTGCCAGTTGGGAATCAGCGGCTTCGGGCAGATCAGCAGCACCCGGCGAATGTGCCCGCTACGCAGCAGCAGCCGGATCGCCGTGATGGTCTGCATCGTCTTGCCGAGACCCATTTCGTCGGCCAGCAATGCCGCGTCGTGCGAAAAGAGCCACGCGATTCCCTCGTACTGATAAGGGAACGGCTCGAAGGGCATGACCAGTTCCTGCCCGCCGAGCCACTGCTCGAGCGGCGGCTGAAGCAGATAGAACAGCCGGTCTTGAAGCGACAGCGCATCGCCGGGCGGCTTGAGTCGCGTGGGCTTCTTCTTCGCACTTTTGCCGCCGTCGCTCGACGATCCGGCCGGAACATGGGCGCCAGGGGCGAGCAGAGAACGCAGGGTGTGCTGTTCCTCGGGCGAGACTTTCGGCGGGACGAACTCCAGTCCGTCGGGAAAAGTGAGACCGACGGTCAAGACGCGCGGTCGCGACGGCTTCCAACGCTCGGCGATCTGCGGCGGCTCAGGAAGGGCGACCGGAGCCGTGCCCGTCCGCGGCGATCGCGACAGCGCGCCGTTCAGACCCGTCGAGAAGACGTCCGCAGACACGCCCAGCTCGACGGAGGTCGTTTCGATTTCGGGCTTCGACGAAAAGCGATCGGCCAACGACATGAGCGACGAGTCCTTTCGTCGAGGCACCTCGTTAGCCGCTCGCCTGGGCGAGCGATTCGAAGCGCTCGCCCAGGCGAGCGGCTAACACATCAACGCGCGCTGCCCGCTTTAATCGTTTCCTGAAGCGCTTCGCGAACGCGGTCGAACGGTTCGAACATGTCGGCCTGTTCGGGAATCGTGGCGGCCGATTTCGCGAATCGCGGCCGGTCGTCGCTGTGCGAAGGATGGAACCGCAACGTCTGCCGGCCCAGTCGAAGGCACGACTCGGAGGGCTGACGCCCCCCGCTCGCCTTGTCGTCGCTGGTTTCGTCGTTGACGACGGCGACCGGTTGCGAGACGTGCGAGCGCAGCTCCAGCAGGTCGTCGGCCTCGGTCAGCACGACGTCGGGCTTGACGGCCGCTTTATCGATGAGCGTCTTGCCGATCAGTTCGCCCAGCAGAAACGGCTTGAGCGTCGGCCCATACAGGATCTCCTGCGTGCGATTCGCCCGAACGGGGGTCGTGCATTGGAATTCCAGAGGTCGGCCGAAGCGGTTCGTGACCAGCAGGCCGCCGACGTAACCGCCGCCGGGCAGCTCGATCGCCGTCAGAAAGCCGAGTTTCAGGTCTGCTTCGCCGCTGGCTGCCATGCTTCCCTTTAAAGTGTCCGGGCAAAAGTTCGGAGGCGGATCATCGCGCCGACGTCATCGGTCCCCCTCTCCTCTGGGGAGAGGGGTCAGGGGTGAGCGAATGTCCTGCGGGTTCACCCCTGTATCGCGACCTACTGAAGCCGTCCTGCGTCATTGAGTTTTCGCAGCGTAAGCCCAACGGCTCCCCTCACCGCCAGCCCCTCTCCCCAGGGAGAGGGGAGTTTTGTCGGAACGCTGAGCGGATTCGACGAGCCTTCGTTGAACGCCAAGCGGCGTCCCTCACCCTCGGGCCTGCTGCCCTGTTGATCGTCCTGCGGCGACGGGCGACTTGAGCGGCGGCAGACCGCCCGTGGTTCCGCTGCGACGATGCAAAAGTCAGAATGCTTGAAGACTTCCGATCAGAGCCGCGACCGTCAGGGAGCGTTTTTCGGCAGGCCCATGCCGATGGGCGCTCCCTGA
>JBAQZJ010000050.1:0-8737 GCA_049790855.1 Planctomycetaceae bacterium
GTCCCCCCTCTCCCTCGGGAGAGGGGCCGGGGGTGAGGGGAGTGAGTGGACGCCGTTCGCTGGAATCCTTGAGGGGCGACCGACTCTCCGTCATGGAAAAGAACGGACGAACCCGCCAGAGCTCCCCTCACCCCTGACCCCTCTCCCCAGGGAGAGGGGGACCGGTTCTGAAGCCGCGTTGCTCTCCGAAGCCGCATCGACTTCGCCGCTCACACTCTCGCGAAACGACTGCGTCGTCGCGGGAAAGACGACGGCGTCGACACTGATCACCTCGACGATGCGCTCGACGGTCGATCCGTCGGGGCTGCGTTCGGCGAGGACGACGTGGCTCATGCCGACGCCGGGACCGTCGGCTTCCGCCAGGGCGAGCAGCGTGCGGCCGGCTTCGGTGTCGAGCGTGCGGATGTCGCCCCGCAACCGGCCGCCGTCGAACCGGACGTTCGCGACGCTGCCGGCCAGATCCCGCGCACTGCGATCGCGCGGCCGCTGCACGCTCGTCGGATGATCGAGGAACACCGGCGTGTTCTCGTACAGCGACGACGCCGTCCGCAGCGCGGTCTCGCGGTATCGGTAGCCGTTCTTCGATTCGGTTCCGGCGAGCGCGACGTTCCGAATCGACTGCGTGCTGCGTTCGACGACGACCGCGCTCCGCCAGTCGGCGACGTGTTCGGTGAGATGTTCAGGCATGGAGGTGGTAGGGAGTAGGAAATAGGAAGTAGGAAATAGGGGGTGAACGAGGTGTTAGCCGTCGCCCTTGGGCGACGCTTTCTCGGCGGCGAGTTCGGCGCGCATCGTCGCGGGGTCGACGTTTTCGCGGCGGGCGACTTCACTGCGGCTGAGGATGCCCGACCGCACCAGACGCACGTCGGCGTAGCGTTCGCGCGGCCGGTCGCGGGCGACGAGCGTCGGGAACGTCCAGTCCGGCTCGGCGGCTTCGAGGAAGTCCGCCGGCAGCAACTCGAGCGAGATCGCCTCGACCATCACCCGCCGCCACAATCGCGACAGCTCGGCGGCGAAGAACCGCTGCTCGCTGTGGAACAGCTTCACCGCCGGCCCTTCGCTGACCATCGTGCTCGCGTAGTTCGCGTTCGAGGCGTCGCCGGTCAGCATGTATTCGGGCATGCCGGCCCCGGCCGCCGCCGACAGCAGGATCATCCGGCCCAGCGGGGCCGCGTCGCGGATGTGCGAGGGCGGCTGCAGGAACTGCAGGTCGGTCGTCGAGCCGGTCGTCAGGATCGATCCCGGCAGGAACCGCTCTTGCGCCGCAGGCTCCAGGCCGAGGTCGTCGTCGGCCGACGATCCGAACGACGCGACCGGCCCGTCGCTCACCTTCCGCCACAGCACGACCGACGCCTGCAATTTGCGGGCGACGAGTTCGGTTTCGAGCCAGTGCTCGTAGCGGCTCAGCGGGGCGACCAGCGACGCGAACAGGCTCGTGCCCCGCAGCTCATTGCTGTCGGCGTTGATCTTCGTATGCAGCACCTCGCTGGCGGGAATCGTCTCGGCCAGCAGGCCGTTCGCCAGATCGACGAGCAGATACGCCAGCGGCGTCTCGACGTCGGCCGGGTCGACGACGAGACCCTGCGTGTCGGGATGATCGGGCGTCGCGGCGATGGTCTCGGGATCGAGAAACCGCACCGCCGGCGGCCATTCGGGCCGCCCGAAGACCCGCACGAAGCATTCGCCGTCGCGCCACGTCCGCCGGGCGAACTCGCGGTACGAGAAGTGGCTCGCGTTGCCGTCGAGGAACCGCCGCCACAGCCGGTCGGCGTTCCGCGTGATCGTCCGATCGCCGGGAGCCAGCGACGGCAGCGCGGTGACGCGGCAGTCGGGGCCGACGACGTAGGCTTCGAGCAGCCGCAAGACGTTGCGGGCATGCGGGTTCTCGGCGACCAGTTGCCGGGCCTGAAAACGCAGGTCGGCCTTCGTTTGTGCGTCGAAGGGGCGAGTCGCGGAGCCTGCCAGCGGCTCCCAGCGACCGTCGTCGCAGCGTTCGAGCGTCGATCGCGATTCGAGCAGCTTCAGCACTCGCTCGCGGGCCAGCCGCGTGTAGCGGGCCTTAAGCGTCGCTGCCGCGAACGCGTCTTTGAGAATCGTGAGCATCGGGGGCGATCGTCGGGGTGACAGGTGATCGCCGTTCTGCGGCGACCGAGAGGCGTGCGACACACCGCCGTGTCGCGAAATTCACCTCTCACCCCAACGCGAGTTGCCCCCGTTTTTGAACGTAAGTCCTTATGCGGTGGTTCGACGCACGGCCGGTTTTGCAGCCGGCGGAAAGATGTTTGTAATTGGATCTCGTTGAAGAAACACCAGTTACGTCACGGCATCTCTTCAAAAACCGGGTTGCGAGACGAGTTGACGAATCGAGCGCCGAAGTTCAAATTGTGGACTATGGAGTCCTCAATATTTGTCTCACTTCTCCCTTGTCTAACTTTTAGTTAGGCTAACAATCAAATTGTGCGCGATTTGCGTCTTTCGTCACCTTGCGCTTGAGGAGTTGACAGAATGCCGTCGTGTTTATGTCCACGAAGCCGCAACCGAAGCGGCTTCACGCTGATCGAGCTGCTGGTCGTCATCGCGATTATCGCCGTCCTGATCGCACTTCTGCTTCCCGCCGTCCAGCAGGCTCGCGAAGCCGCCCGGCGGACCCAGTGCAAGAACAACCTCAAGCAGTTGGGGCTGGCCATGCACAATTACCACGACACGATGGGCTCGCTGCCCTTCGGCGAAGGCAAGGATCCGGGTGTCGCGGGCGGCCGCCGGCACAGCGGCTTCGTCGGCATGCTGCCCTACATCGAGCAGACGCCGTTGTATCAGCAGATCAGCGGCTCGTTCACCAACGCCGGCGGCACCACGTGGGCACCGTTCACCGCGTCGCCCTGGGACCAGAACTACACGCCCTTCACCGCCAAAATCCCGGCGTTCCTCTGCCCCTCCGACGCCGACACGACCGCCGGCGGCGCCATCGGTAAAACGAACTACATGTTCAGCCGCGGCGACAGCACCTGGGACCACAACAACTGGGCCGGCAGCGGCGGCCGCGGGCTGCGGGGCATGTTCACCGGCAACCATATCGTCCGGAAGTTCGGCGACATCACCGACGGCCTGTCGAACACGATCGCCATGAGCGAGCGCGTCAAAGCCAAGGGCAACGGCAGCCGCGTTCTCGACGGCGGAACCGTGGCCAATCTCGGCTCGGGGTTCCGCAACTCGAACCCGGCGCTCTGCCAGGCGACCGTCGGGCCGAACAACACCTACACTCAGCCCGTCGGCCATTGGAGCGGCACCCGCTGGCCCGATGGAGCACCCGCCTTCACCGGTCATACGACCGTCCTCGGCCCGAACAAGGCCAGTTGCACCCAAGGCGGCCGCGACTGGGAAGACGGCCTCTACGAACCGACCAGCAATCACACCGGCGGCGTGCATGCGCTGATGGGCGACGGCAGCGTGCGGTTCATCAGCGAGAGCATCAACGCCGGCAACCCGGCCTGCCCGCCGCCCGACGGCTCGGCCGGCGGCGGCACCCCCTGCAACGGCGTCTGGGGCGGACCCAGCCCCTACGGAGTGTGGGGCGCGCTCGGTTCGCTCAGCGGCGGCGACATCGTGGGCGAGTTCTAACGGAACCCGTTGAGAAACCCGGAATCTTCAAGATTCCGGGTTTCTGCGTTTGATCGACAAACCAAACGAGGGGCTGCGACATCGCAGCTCCTCGTTTTTTTATGGACTATGCACGGCCGTCCACACCCGGCGCATGTCTCTGACAAAAGTCACCGGCAGCCACCCCGGGGTCGTGGGTCAGCTTGTCGGAATGTCGTCTTTCGCTTGGCGAAAGTCACGTCCTTTCGCGGAGCGAAAGGCGACATTCTTGGCTGCCTCAATCAAAGTGACCCACGACCCACTCCGGCAGGGTGTTGCACAGGGTCACGTTCGCCGGAAAATCCGACCCGTTAGAAAATACTGTTGAAATCTTGACGAAAACAGGGTACTTCTCATTGATCCCTTCTGCCGCGCTCTGACGCGGCTTTCCAAGCGGCTTCTCATTGCGAGGTATTTCACTCGCAGTTGCGTTCCCTTCTCATCGAGGAGAGTCTGATGGCACGTCCCGTCACACGTGCGCGCCCCCGTCGGCGCTGGTGGATCTCCGGATTCACACTGATTGAATTGCTGGTCGTCATCGCGATTATCGCCGTCCTGATCGCACTTCTGCTTCCCGCCGTCCAGCAGGCCCGCGAGGCCGCCCGGCGAACCCAGTGCAAGAACAACCTCAAGCAGTTGGGGCTGGCTCTGCACAACTACCACGACACGATGGGGTCGCTGCCGTTTGGTGAAGGGTTCCCGAACGGCGGCTTCGGCGGTCGCCGGCACAGCGGTTTCGTCGGCATGCTGCCCTACATCGAGCAGACGCCGCTCTATCAGCAGATCAGCGGCACCTTCACGAACGCGGGCGGTACCACGTGGGGTCCGTTCCTGTGCGAGCCGTGGAACCAGAACTACACGCCCTTCACCGCGAAGATCCCCGGCTTCCTGTGCCCGTCGGACGCCGACACGACCGCCGGAGGGCGGATCGGCAAGACGAACTACATGTTCAGCCGCGGCGACAGCGCCTGGGACCATAACGAGTGGGCCGGCAGCGGCGGACGCGGTCTGCGGGGCATGTTCACCGGAGACCATAAGGTCAAGAGGTTCGGCGACATCACCGACGGTTTGTCGAACACGATCGCCATGAGCGAGCGGGTCAAAGCCAAGGGCAACGGCAGCCGGATTCTCGACGGCGGCACGGCGATGGGCCTCGGCAGCGGCTTCCGCAACTCGAACCCGTCGCTGTGCCAGGCGGCCGTCGGGCCGAACAACACCTACACCGTTTCGGTCGGCCATTGGGGCGGCACCCGCTGGCCCGACGGCGCACCCGCCTTCACCGGTCATACGACCGTGCTCGGCCCGAACAAGGCCAACTGCACGCAGAACACCTGGGACGGCGAAGACGGCATCTACGAGCCGACGAGCAACCACACCGGCGGCGTGCATGTACTGATGGGCGACGGGGCCGTGCGGTTCGTCAGCGAAAGCGTCAACGCCGGCAACCCGACCTGCCCGCCGCCCGACGGCTCGGCCGGCGGCGGCACCCCCTGCACCGGCGCCTGGGGCGGACCCAGCCCCTATGGAGTTTGGGGGGCGCTCGGCTCCATCAGCGGCGGCGACATCGTCGGCGACTTCTGACGGAACCCGTTGAGAAACCCGGCTTGAGAAACCCGGAATCTTCAAGATTCCGGGTTTCTGCGGCGCAAAGCCGTGAGACGCAGCTCGTCGGAACCCGGTCAATCACGGAAATTTGCATCTCTGGAATAATCTGCTTGCTTCCAAGAAGCCAACAGGATATTCCGATAAATAGGCGGTGAGTGTTCACTTCTTTTGCGGGTTCTCTTTTCGCGGGTTCTCTCGCGAGTCCGTCTCGCGTCGCTTCTTATCCCTTCTTCACAGAGAGGCTTTCTCATGCCTCGTCCCGTCCGGTCTGCGCGCCCCCGTCGGCACTGGTGGTCGCACGGATTCACACTGATCGAGTTGCTGGTCGTCATCGCGATCATCGCCGTTCTGATCGCGCTGTTGCTTCCCGCCGTCCAGCAGGCTCGCGAAGCCGCCCGGCGGACCCAGTGCAAGAACAACCTCAAGCAGTTGGGGCTGGCGCTGCACAACTATCACGACACGATGGGAACGCTGCCGTTTGGTGAAGGCATCAGCGACGTGGCCGGCGGTCAACGCCACAGCGGTTTCGTCGGCATGCTGCCCTACATCGAGCAGGGTCCGCTGTATCAGCAGATCAGCGGCTCGTTCACGAACGCCGGCGGAACCACGTGGGGGCCGTTCGGGTGCGTGCCGTGGGACCAGAACTACACGCCCTTCACCGCCAAGGTTCCAGGGTTTCTGTGCCCCTCGGACGCCGACACGACGGCCGGCGGCAGTATCGGCAAGACGAACTACATGTTCAGCCGCGGCGACACGACCTGGGACCATAACCAATGGTCGGGCAACGGCGGTCGCGGCATGCGGGGCATGTTCTTTGGTCTTGGCGACAACCCCACCGACAACTCGAAGGGTCGCTGCGTGAAGTTCGGCGACGTGACCGACGGCCTGTCGAACACGATCGCCATGAGCGAACGGGTCAAGGCCAAGGGCAACGGCAGCCGCGTTCTCGACGGCGGCACCGCGATGGGCCTCGGCCCGGCGTTCCGCGAGAACAACCCGTCGCTGTGCCAGGCGAGCGTCGGGCCGAACAACACCTACACCGTTTCGGTCGGCCACTGGGGCGGCACCCGCTGGCCCGACGGCGCTCCCGCCTTCACCGGTCACACGACCGTCCTCGGCCCGAACAAGGCCAACTGCACCATGAACACCTGGGACGGTGAGGACGGCATCTACGAGCCGACGATCAACCACACCGGCGGCGTGCATGTGCTGATGGGCGACGGGGCCGTGCGGTTCGTCAGCGAAAGCGTCAACACCGGCAACACGACTCTGCCGCCGCCCGACGCCCCCAACCAGGGCGGCGGTCCAAGCCGCTACGGCGTGTGGGGATCGTTAGGCTCGGTCAGCGGCGGCGACATCGTCGGCGACTTCTGAGCCGCCTGGCGTGAACATGAAAAGCACGACACCGGGGGACGGTCGCAAGTCGACCGTCCCCCGGTGCTTTGAATTCAGTACGACGCCCGTGAGAACGTCGCGACAAAACTCCCCTCTCCTCTGGGGAGAGGGGCCGGGGGTGAGGGGATCCGTTTGGCTCACGCCGTGAAAGTTGATTGACGTTTTACGATGACGGGCGGTTGCAAAACACAGGTGAAACCACAGGACATCCCCTCACCCCTGCCCCTCTCCCCAGCGGAGAGGGGGACCGATGAAACGGACGCCTTCGACGCTTCAACCCTCAACCCAGCAAACCGTGTGCGGGCGGAGTCACCTGCCACAGCGATGGTCCCGGTGCGACGGCCAACGCCTGCCAGGCGGCGACGGCCAGAGCGAAGGCGCGGTCGTCGTGACCGCCGGGCGGGTGATCGAAGCGCAGGCGTCCGTTGTCCGATTGCTTCACGACGAGCGAGGCGAGTTCGGTTTCGAGATCGTCGGTCGGATCATCGGGGCGTGCCGCACAACCCGCGTACCAGCCGAGCCGGCGATGCACGATCAGCCGGCGGAGCAGCAACGCCAGTTCGTGGTTGCCCCTGCCGCCCGCGAAGGGGAACCGCAGCAGGCGATGCCGCTTTTCGAGCCGCTGCACGGTGCCGATCAACTGATACTCGTCGACGACGAACGTGATGTTCGGAAACGCCGCCGCCGTGCGGGCGATCCAGTCTTCCACCCAGGCGACGAGCACGGGGGAATCGGGCTTGGGGACGGCGACGTCGAACCGGTCGACGACCAGCCGGCCGCCGTCGCGATGAAGCACCACCGCGGCGGTCAGATCATGCTTCTCGGCATAGTCGATCGCGGCGACGTATCGCACGTCGGGCCGGCCGCGGTCCTGCCGTGAAAGTCGCACGTCGCGACAGCGGGCGACCTCGTCGGACGTCACGAAATCGCCCGCGGCATCCTGCCAGCGGTTGTTCCAGAGGCGGTCGTAGACGCTCGGCGGCAGAATGGCCCGCTGCTCGGCGAGGTCGGCGTCGCGAATCCACGGCGCCTGCGGACCGTCGAGCGTCGAGAAGTGCCAGTCGGCCCGCGTGCGGGCCGCCTCGCGCACCTGCCATTGCCAGCCGCGGCCGACGCCGGCGTTCGTCAGCACCGCCAGCAGGCAGTGCGGCTTCTTCGCCGCGGCCGAGGCCAGCGAATGCCAGAGTCCGTCGCTCTGCCAATGGCTCAGCTCGTCGCAGATGACGAAGTCGGGCGTCAGGCCGAAGGAGCTGGCGACGTCGGAAGAAATCAGGTCGAGTCGCGCCCCGTTCGTCGGGTTCTCGATGACGTTCTGCCGGAACTTCAGATCGTCGCACAGGCTCGGGTTCGCCCGAGACAGAGTTTCGACCGCGTCGCGGATCAGGCCGGCCTGATCGCGGTCGGCCGCCGCCGCGACGCCCCGCAGCGTCCGCCGCGCGAACAGCAGCGCCCAGGCGATTTGCACGGCCATGTCGCAGGTCTTGGCATGTCCGCGAGGCCGTTCGATCCAGGCGCGACGTCGCGCGGGCGAATCGGGCACGGCGACGCGCTTGGGTGATGTGACGCCGGCGACCGATCGCCAGGCAGCGTCGAGCGCGGCGAAATCCGATTCCTGCCAGGGGCATAGTAGCGACCCCAGCGGCGCGGTCGTCGTCGGATCGAGTCGCACGTAGCGTCGAAACGCGCGTGGTTCGTCGCGTGCCGCTCGTCGGATCATCTCCGTCGTGTATTTCAGCTCGCGCACCAAGCGGCTGCGGCGAGCATCACGATCGGGATCACGCCGGCCAGAGACGGGCGGCGTGGTACGCGTCGATTTCCTGTTCCAGTTCGTCATCAGTGCGGGACGTGAATTCATCGATCGTCTTGTCGGAACGGGTGTCGGTGGAGCGTTCGGAAAAATCAGCCGGTGGAAACGTTAGCAGCCACAGGGCCTGCGCGGCGGGCGTGCCTTTCATCGCCGCGGCGTACACGACCGCGACGACGTTGTGAGTCATCAGCTCGCGGACGTGCCGCAGACGACGCCGGAACTCGTCGTCGATTTCGA
This sequence comes from Planctomycetaceae bacterium, assembly GCA_049790855.1. GTDB lineage: Bacteria > Planctomycetota > Planctomycetia > Planctomycetales > Planctomycetaceae > JACCRE01. The sequence goes on from JBAQZJ010000050.1 coordinate 8,681, forward strand.
CGGTTCGGCAGAAGGCGGCCGCGTCCAGCCCGAGCCGCTGACACGCCGCCTGCGGAC
>JBAQZJ010000051.1:0-3109 GCA_049790855.1 Planctomycetaceae bacterium
GATGCCGCGCCATCGGCGTCCGATTTCTCAGGCCGGAGGGCGGCCCGGCCGGAATCGGTTGGGTGTCAGAGCCACAGTCTGACATGGCATCGACGAACGAGTACCAGGAAGGGTGGAGCAACGGTTCAGCAAAGACGCCAGGTGGCCCAGGACGTGACGGCGAGGCGGTCCTGCCTGGCGAAATCTTGCACGACGCGAAGCCGTATGGCGCGAACATCCTGTCGCTCCGCGACCCGGCCAGTCCTGAACGGAGTGACCGGGCCGCCCTGCGGCATCACTTCTCGGACAGAAACCGCAGCCGTTTGTGGATGTCGATGTTCACGCTCGCATAGCGGGAGGAAAGGTTGCCGGGACTGAACAGGCCGGCGCGGACGCACTCGACGTCGTCGGCGCCGATGGCGCTGGTGAAGATCGGCATCAGGTATTGCCGGCCCAGTCGCGACGGCTGAAAACGGGCGGCGTCGTAGAACGAGGTATGGACCTGCCGCGGCCGGATCTGTCCCCAGCGGTCGCGCAGTTTGTTCGCCGCCAGCGAGTCGAGAGTAAAACCGCGACTCGGCGAGTATTGCAGCGTGGCGACTTCATTGGTGCGTCCCTGAACGATCAGGTCGACGGCCTTGCCCCCGAGTTGGACGGCGTGAAACCGGTCGAACTGGAGCGGTCGGCCGCCACGCTGGGTGTGTCCGATTTTGCGGGTGAAGATCGCCTGGTCGGCGGTATCGTGCCGACGCAGGTCGCGAAAAAAACCGTCGCCAAGACGCTGCATGAGGATGCGTTTCAGTTCTTCGGCAGCACCGGAGAACAGGATGTTTCCGGCCGGGTCGACGCTCGCCGAGATGGCGCCGAGCTGGTGCCCGGCGGCATCGACGCAGCCTTCGCCGCAAACGATCACGCAATGTTTTTGCAGTTCGTACAGTTCGCGGACGCGATTCTCCAGCAGGTCGATCTCGATCGGCGCTTCCGGAATGAGGATCACGTCGGGCTGGCCGTACGCCGATCCGAGAGCGATATAGCCCGAGTCGCGGCCCATCACTTCGATGATTGCGATTCGCCGGTGGCTCTCGGCGGTCGTGCGGATCCTCTGAATCGACTGGGCGACGACGTAAACGCTCGTCGCGTAGCCGGGCGTCGCGTAATTGACGATGTCTTCCAGTTCGATCGAATCGCGATTCTCGTTGCGGATGTACCGCGCCGTCGGGCCGGAACCGTCGCGAACCCAGTCGTTGGGCTCGTCGAGATAATTCAGCCCGAGATCGTTGTCGATCGTCTTCGGAGCGAGCACGCAAGGAAAGATTTCCGAAAGCGGCTGCATGCCGTTGATCGTGCCGTCGCCGCCGACGCAAATCAGCCCTTCGATGCCGAGCTTCGTCAATCGGCCGGCGACGGCCTTGAGCAGCTCGGTCTCTTTGCCGCTGATGTAGGTGCGCGAAGCGCCGAGAATCGTTCCTCCGTGAATCGGTTCAAGTTCCGGAATCGTCGTGAACAGCGGATTGAGATGCAGGTGGGGCACGCGCGGGTCGATCATCCCGCCGAACCCCTTCATGATCCCGAACACCTCGATGCCGTGCGCATTCGCCCGGACGACGGCGCCGTACAGCGTCGCATTGAGGGCCGGCGTGTCTCCGCCCGCCGTCAGAATCGCGATCCGTTTCATGAACCTGCCTTTTCATGCCGCAATCTGTCGGATTGCCGTCGCTCATGCCGTCTCTGGCAATGACGGCACGAGAAGTTCCTGACGTGCTGAATCCGCATCCGAATCAGCTCAACTGTAGCCGCTGCGGCGGGAAATGGAGAAGAGGAACGATCATCGACCCTGCCGGCGACTCGTCTTGTGAGCTTTCGCAACGCCGGCATAGACTGTCGCGACGTGACGCCGCATTGCCGCGTGGTTGCCGAATGAATTTCGAGGACGTTATGCGTTACGCCGCCGGATGTCTGTGCTCGGCCCTGCTTGCCTCGTTGTTCACGTTCTGCCTATCGCAGCCTTCCGTGAACCCGGCCGCCGCCCAGGAGTCGGGGCCGATTCTGCCGGGGGTTCCGGCCGGCCCAAGTCAGAACGAACCGCCCGATTTGCCGCCCCGGCGAAGTTTCACTCCTGGGCAGACGCCCAATACGCCGCGTCCGATCCTGCCCCGCTCACGTTCCAATGCGACGACGTCGCCCGACACTGCACCGTCGCTGCGTCCGATTCCCGATCCGATTCCATCGGACGATACCCCATCGGCCCCGGAACCGACGGAGCCGATGCGGGATGCGATGCCGGTTCCTCGTCGCACCGACCGCAACGAGACCGTTTCTCCGCCGGAATGGGATTCTGTGGCGACGCAGCCGCAAGCCTACGACTTGACGCCCGACGAGGCCATCGCCGTCGACGTTTACGAGCGCTGCAATCGCGGTGTCGTAAACATCACCAGCAAAGGCCTGCCCGGCGAGCGGTTTCTGTTCATGGAAGTTCCCGCGGACGGCAGCGGCTCGGGATCGATCATCGACAAACAAGGGCACGTGCTGACGAACTACCACGTCGTCGAAAACGCCCAGCAGGTGGAAGTCGCGCTCTACGACGGCTCGACCTTTGAAGCGAAGTTCGTCGGCGCCGACCCCGTCAACGACCTCGCGGTGATCAAAATCGACGCTCCGCCCGAGAAGCTCTTCCCGATCGAAACGGGGGACAGCAGCCTGCTGAAGGTCGGCATGCGGGTCTTCGCGATCGGCAACCCGTTCGGCCTCGAGCGAACCATGACGGTCGGCATCGTCTCCAGCTTGAACCGCTCGCTGCAGATTCGCGGCAATCGCAGCATCAAGGCGATCATTCAGACCGACGCCGCCATCAATCCCGGCAACAGCGGCGGACCGCTGCTCGATTCGCGCGGCCAGTTGATCGGCGTGAACACTGCGATCGCGACGGCCAATTCGGGCCAGAACGCCGGTGTGGCCTTGGCGATTCCGTCGACCCTCGTCAGCCGGGTTGTCCCGCAGTTGATCCGCCACGGCCGGATCATCCGGCCGGAAATCGGGATTCAACAGGTGCTCGAGACGGAGCAGGGACTGCGCATCGCCCTGCTGACGCCGGGCGGCCCTGCCGAGCGGGCCGGCCTGCGAGGACCGCAGT
>JBAQZJ010000052.1:0-6166 GCA_049790855.1 Planctomycetaceae bacterium
GCACCTCGTCTCACAACCGCTCCCTGACGGTCGCGGCTCTGAACTCGCGAGCGCCATCGAACGCGCGACCGCCTACATCGGTGCCGCCGGCGGTGTCACCGCGCTGATCGCGCGCTACGGCAAGGACCGCACATTTTCGGTTCCGATCCTGACGCATTGCGCTCTCGCCGGGCTGGTCGAATGGCGAAGCATTCCGGCGTTGCCGTTCGAGCTGGCCTGGTTGCCCGCCAGCTTCTACGCCGCGGTTCGATTGCCCGTCGTGAGCTACGCACTGCCCGCGTTGATCGCGATCGGCCAGGTGCGACATCACTTCGCTCCGACGCGCAACCCCGTCACGCGCGTGCTGCGCACGCTGGCGATTTCGCCGACGCTCGACGTCCTTCAACGCATCCAACCGCCGAACGGCGGGTTCCTTGAAGCCGCTCCGCTGACGAGCTTCGTCACGATGAGCCTCGCCGGCATGGGCCGATCGGATCAACCGGTTGCCGTAAAGGGCGTCGAGTTCCTCGTGAATTCCGTCCGCCCCGACGGAAGTTGGCCGATCGACACGAACCTCGCGACGTGGGTCACGACGCTGGCCGTGAATGCCCTCGGCGACGATTTGCCTGATGAAGAATGCGCGCCGGCTCTGCAATGGTTGCTCAGTCAACAGTATCGGGACGTCCATCCCTACACGAACGCGGCCCCGGGCGGTTGGGCCTGGACGAACCTTCCCGGCGGCGTTCCCGACGCGGACGACACGTCGGGGGCGATTCTCGCTCTCAACGTGCTGGCGAGCGGGGGGCGTCAGCCCTCTGAGAACGCTGATGAAATCTTGAGCGAACGACCTCGGGGGGCTGACGCCCCCCGCTCGCCTGACGACGTCAACAATGCGATCGATGCCGCCGTGCGCTGGCTCATCGGCCTTCAGAACCGCGACGGCGGTTTTCCGACCTTTTGCCGGGGCTGGGGAACGCTGCCGTTCGATCGCAGTTCGCCGGACATCACCGCACATGCCATTCGTTCACTCGTCCGAGTCTGTCGAAACAGGAACTGGCTGGACGGAGTGACTCCCCTCCATCGGCGAGAGGACCTTGACGACCTGGTCGAAGCGTCTTGCCTCAGAAAAGACCATCCTGAGCTTGTCAGTCGGCTCGCTGCCCCGACAGGCGACGCTTGCAGGCGCGGCATCACCTTCCTCCGCCGCGTTCAACGCCCCGACGGCTCCTGGCTGCCGCTCTGGTTCGGCAATCAGCACGCTCCGGACGACATCAACCCGACCTACGGCACGGCACGAGTTCTGGCGGCGTTTCGGGATGCGGGGCTGGCCGATGACGAAGCCGCGAGACGGGGTGTCAAATGGCTACTCGACAACCAGAACGACGACGGCGGCTGGGGCGGTGTGAAGGGGACGCCGTCGAGTGTCGAGGAAACGGCGCTGGCTGTCGAGATTCTCTGCGACATGGCCGAAGACGACGACGGAACTTCGCGGGGCGTGGCGTGGTTAATTCAGGCGGTTGAGGACGGTTCGTACCTCGAATCCTCGCCAATCGGGTTCTACTTCGCCAAACTCTGGTATTTTGAACGGCTGTACCCGGTGATTTTCACGGTCGCCGCCCTACGGGCCGCCCGCCGCGGCTTGATCCGGCGCGCGACGGCGGGACATGATGGGATCGCGCTGACGAACTGCTGCGAATCGTAACGCCGCGAAGCTGAGGCTTTGCACCGCCTCGGCCCGATGAGGACGCCCCTGTGTCGCTCGCTCCGACTGAAGCCACCGTCGTCACGGATGTCGCCGGTTCTACCGCTGCGATCGAATCACCGCTGGCCGCGGCCCACAAGCCCGCCAAACGAGTCAAGCGGCGGCCAAGCACCGCCCATCTGAAGGCGGTGCCGGAGACGCTCGACGAACGCGAACGCTTCAAGACGGCCGCCGAGGAGTTCGCTGCCCGGCTTGGCAAGTCGCGGGCGTTCAGCAAGGCGGAACTCGAACAGTTCAGCCGGACGCTGCTCGAAGAGATGAAGCAGCCCGAGAAGTACCTCGGCTTCGCGATGGTGCTGATTGGCAACTTCTTCTGGCGACGGCAGTTTCTGGCGACACCCTTCGAGCGACGGCTGCTGCTGCTGCCGCATTGCCTCAAGCACGCCGAGGGCTGTCCCGCCGAGTACGACGAATTCGGTCTCGACTGCGAGAAGTGCGGCGCGTGCAGCATCGCCGATTACAAGGTGAGGGCCGAGCAGCTCGGCTACAAGGTGCTCGTCGCGGAAGGCTCGCCGATCGTCCTGAAGATCATCGTCAGCGGCTACGTGAACGGCATTCTCGGCGTCGCCTGCCTGAACGTGCTGGAAAAGGCGATCGACAAGGTCATCATCGCCGGCGTGCCGAGCTACGCCGTTCCGCTGCACTCCGGCGACTGCAAGAACACGACGCTCGACGAGGCCTGGATCTGGGAAGTTCTCGAGAAGTACGAACCCGATCTCGAGCCGGAGACGCAGAGCTATCTGCCACTCATGCGCGCGTCGAACCGATTGTTCGACGACGAAGAGAAGTTTGCGGCGCTGCTGCCGCGCGTTCGCACGAAGACGCCGCAAACGGCTGCAAGCCCCCTCGGCCGGACGGAGCAGATCGCCTACGACTGGCTCCAGCATGGCGGCAAGCGATTCCGGCCGTTCATCACGCTGGCGGCGTACGACGCGATGACGGGCGGAACGGCCACGGCCGGCGGTGCGAACGGCGACGACGCGACGGTCTCGGAAGGTGTCGGCCGTGTCGCGATGGCGATCGAGGCGTTCCACAAGGCGTCGCTCATTCACGACGACATCGAAGACGGAGACCTGTATCGCTACGGCCGCGAGACGCTGCACCGCTCGCACGGAATCGGTTCTGCGATCAACGTCGGCGATCATCTGATCGGACTGGGGTACAAGCTCGTGACCGCCGCGCGGTCCGAGATCGGCGCCGAAGCTGCCGCCGACATCCTCGACCGGATGGCGAACGCCCATGTGCGGCTGTGCGACGGTCAGGGGGCCGAAATGGCCTGGCAGGCGTCGCCCGACTTAGGTTTGACGCCGCTTGATGCATTGCAGATCTACGCTCTCAAGACCAGTCCGGCCTTCGAGGCGGCGTTGTATGCCGGCTTGCGAATGGCCGGACCGACCGAGGCCTACGACGAACTGATTCCGCAGTTCGCGCGGCACGTCGGCGTGGGCTTTCAGGTGCTGAATGATCTGAAAGACTGGCACGGCGACGAGAACAACAAGCTGGTCGCCGGACAGGATGCGTTGACGTTGCGCCCGACAGTGCTGTTGGCTCTCGCATTGCAGGACGCCAACGTCGAGCAGCGCGAGGTCGTTCGATCGGCGCTCGACGGCAACGAGCCGGCGACGGTCCGGTTTGGCCGGCTGCGGCGCGTCTTCACCGAGCTGGGCGTCTTCGCCAAAGCCGAAGCGCTCGTCGAAAAATCGCGGGCACGAGCCGAGCAACTCGCCGACGGCATCGAGCCGGAAGAACTGCGGCGGCTGCTGTACTTCTTCATCGACACCGTCCTCGCCGAGGAGGACCACCCCGGCCCGAAACCGAACGTGCTGGTGCCGCTGCCGGTGACAGCGGGGGCGTGAGGGGCAGCTCAGCCGCCCCGTCTGTCCCAGATATCCAATGACGGCCGAAGAACTCATCGCCCGTTTCGGTCCGATTCCGCTTTGGCGGATTCGTGTTGATCCGCCGCCGGGGATGGCGACCGAGGCGGACGTAATCCGTATCCATGACCGCGAAGACCGGACCTGCGAACTGATCGACGGCATCCTCATCCAGAAGGATATGAACGCGTTCTCCTCGGTGATCGAAGCATGGATCGGTTCACTGATCGGCGCCTTCGTTCGTCCGCGACGCTTGGGATTCGTGCTTGACTCATCGGAGGTGCTTCGTCTGGCGGAAAACCGCCTCCGGGCACCGGACGTCTCCTTCATCCGCCGTGATCAAACGCCCGGCGGCCGCTTTCCCAGGGAGCCGATTCCTGATCTCTATCCCACGCTCGCCGTCGAGGTTCTCAGCCCCGGCAACACGAAACGCGAGATGAGCGAGAAACTCGACGACTATTTCGGCGCGGGCAGCGAGCTGGTCTGGCTTGTCGATCCCGCGACGAGGTCGGTCCGCGTCTTCACGGCCCGCGACGCCGAATCGACGCTGAACATCGGCGATCTGCTGGACGGCGGCAGCGCTCTTCCCGGTTTCTCGGTACCGGTCGCCGAGTTGTTCGGGGTGCTTGAACTCGGCGAAGAGGCGTAGGCCGGTTCCGAATGCTGCGGAGCGCGACAATTGACGGACCCGTTTGAGAACCGCTCGCCGAACCACGGCAGCTTCTCAGAGGAGGAGAAACGCCGGTTCCGTTTCGCCCGCGGCGCGATCTATGTCTTTCCGACCGTCGCCGGGTTGCTTTCGGTCACCATTGTCATCATCGAACAGGAAAGCAGACTGTTCGGTCGCTTCATCGGCATTTCGACGATCGCCCTTATTGCGAACGCCTTTCTGGCGGGAATCGCGTCGGCTTATACGGTCGCCCGGCTGCACGCGGTCGAACGCGGCAAGTGGTGGCGGGTCGGGGCGTCGTTTCTGTTCGCGTTTCCGATGACGCTCCTGGCGATGGCCGTCTTCGGAACGTGCATCGGCGTGTTCAGCATGCTATTCATCAGATAAAGCCCGCCCCTTGCAAGGGGCGGGCTTTAGACGCATTCCCCGAAAACGGATCGCTTACTCCAGCGGCATCGGTTCCGGCTGGAGCAGGAACGGGAAGACCCGCAGCGGTTTGCCGGGCGGCAGTTCCTGCTTGTAGCCGAGCTGGGCGGCACGGTCGGCAGCGAATTGCAGCATCGTCAGTTCGAGGCCGCAATAATATTCGCCGCCGCATTCGGCGGCGACGTCGGCGAAGACCTCGCCCGCGCTCGCCGCGTGGCGTCGCACGCCGTGAATGCTCTTCTCGCGGACCTTCATGCCCGCGGCGGCCATCTTCACCAGACCCTTGAGGAAGTGCCCGACCATGCTGTCGGCACCGCTGACGCGGCAGAGCCGCTCCCAGCCGTCGTGCGCCTCCCAGTAGTAACCGAAGTTGAAATAGTCGATCGCGAGCAGGAAGGCCCGGTTCTCGGCCCAGGCTTCGGCAACGAGCGGTTTCGGCGTGCGGTTCTTCCGCTGGTAGCTGTGGCCCTTCGGATCGCGGTACGGGTGCGGCAGGCCGGCACCGGTGACGTAGGTGTAATCCGGCAGCGGAGCACTGGGCAGCAACCGCGGAATTTCCCTTTCGGTTTGAATCATCGCGTGTGATTCCTCGATCAGTTCGATACGAATTGTGAAAGAGACGAGAACTCTCGCCGCAGTTCTTCCCAGAAGAGCCGGGCAACAGTTCGAGTCGAAATTGGCAGGCGCGACGCTGCTCAGCCCTGGCAGTCGGCGCGGGATGACACCGCAAAATCAATCGCGTCGCTGCGATCGACCGGTGACGCAGGCAGGACGAGAGGGATCTGCACCACTCCCGTTGATGGTTAGCGTACCCGATCTTGAACAGGGCGGAAGTCCGTTTCCGCCTGAATCACGCGAAAAAGTCCGGCCGCGGCGCGTTCGACCCGGCGGGACCGACTCTTCGGACGCAAACGGACCACGTTCGGCAAAGGCGGCCCGGTCACGTGCGATAAAACACCGCACCGACCATGTGCTTCCCATTCTTGCGGAATCGATCGCGCAGACAAGGTACATGTTTCCTGCGGGATTTCGCCGACATTCGGCAAGGGGTACGATCTGCACCAGCGGACGTCCGCGGTTGGTCGATCCGGCCACGCCTGGCATCTTTGTTCCCCGTTTCTTGCTCTTCCGATCAGTCCATGTCGACATTGTCCCCTGAGCAACGGGCGCTTCTCGCACAGTACGACACGCCGACGGTTTGCAATGCGATCGAGTTGTTCCATGTGCGGCCACGGAATTCGGGCTACATGAATGGCTCGATCCAAGCCGGGTTTCCCGCATTGCCGCCCATGGTCGGCTTTGCCGCGACGGCGACATTCCGCAGTCAGCAGCCGGCACGGCAGGCCGAGTCTTACGGCGGTTTCGAAGCTCAGATCGAACGCTTTGTCGAGTCTCCCGGCCCTCCGGTCGTCGTGTTCCAGGATCTTGACGAACCGGTCGCCGCGGCGACGTTCG
>JBAQZJ010000053.1:0-2531 GCA_049790855.1 Planctomycetaceae bacterium
CTCCGCCTGGCCGGCGTCCTTGAACTTCGGGGCGCTGGCGGTCGGCGAGACGGGCGAGGAATACGTCGTCCTCGCCTCACACCGCGGCCACGGCTTCGCGATTGAACGGATCGAGTCGCCCGCCGGCATGACCGTGCAACCGGCGAAAGAGCAGCTCGCCGACGGCAGCCGGACGTTCGTCATTCAACAAAAGGCGACCGCCAGCGGCAATCAAAAGGATGAAATCCTGTTCCACGTCCGACGGGGCGAGTCGTCAGAAGCGGACAGGGAACGAGTCACGATCCGGCTGGCGCTGTCGTACTACGGCACGGAGGCATCAACTGAGAAGCTATCCGCGACGATCATGGCCCCCGCGGCGTCGTCCGAGTCGGGCGAGGCCGAACACTGAACCCCCCTTTTCAGGAGCGAAGCGATGTTCCGTCACCTGTCGAACCTTGTCCTGTTCGCGGCGTTCGCACTGTTCTTCGCGTTTGGCACGTCCGCCGTCCTGGATGCTTGCGAACTGGGGTGCGGCAGCCATCAGCTGTGGGCCAAGCAGCAAAATGACCCAAGTCACACTGTGCTCTGCTACACGTTTACCAAGCCTCAAGCCATTAACGGTAATGGCACCTCGATGGGCGAAGGAGGCGCGGTGAATCACCCAACGGATCCGAACAACGAGTACCGATTTGTCGTGAGAGGCTTCCAAGGGGGCGACTGCGCGTGCCAATGCTTGGTTTCTCTCGGGTATGATACGGTTTGTACAGACATCGCCGGAGATCTTAGCTCCGAAGCGACGCCTAGAATCCGAACAATCTGCCAAGCGGAAGATACGTGAGTTCCGTCAAAACGGTTTCGTCGAAGTGGATAGTTGGGGAGCAGGCTGATTTCATGTCCGTTTATGAGAACATGTATAAATTGTTGGGAAGTCTTTAAATGCTAGTTCGCAAATTGAAGAACAAGGGTCGCTACATCACTATCTTGGCCGCGCAAGTCGCATTTCGTATCGAACATACGCTGTGTACCACGAGGCTCCGTCAAAACCTCAGGTTGTTCACTGCTAAGGAGCTGCGACAACCTCGCAGGGTGCCAAAAACGCTCGCAGTTTCCATGAAACGACTTTCTGCATAGGCCGCCCGCTCAGTAGCCTCAGGGGTTTTGATGGAGCCTCACGTCAATGCGTGTTGACGGCCGGAAGAATGAACTTTGAAAGGGCTTCGCAGTCGATGTGCCGTGCAACTCCAAAAGTTCAGATAAGTGTCGTCATCCTCCTGACACTCGCGGCGGCGCCGACATGTGCGGCTGAAGGCCTCGCAGAACTCTGGCAAGTCTTCCAAGAGCGGCAAAACGCTTCGGCGACGGCGTCGATTGGGTGGGAGCGGACTGTCATGTTTTCAACAAAGGCCGCTCCGCCCGGCCCGCCTGAAGACTCGGTCGAGAGTCACGAAGACTATCTGGTGCCGGCGCATCGATGTCGTCTGCTGATTTCCCAGCAGCGCGCTCGATACGAGTCGCAGTCCCGGAGTTTGCGTGACGACGGGAAGTTCGTGACCGTTCCGCACATCACGACGTTTGATGGAACTAAAGCCTACACGCTCTGGCCGGAAGGTCGCGATGGGCCTTGGGGGATCATCCAGGATGACGAAGAGTTCGATGAACGGCGGAACATACACCTGTTTGGATTAATGCTCAATTTGCGACCTCTGGAGATGAATGGAATCGGACCCGACCCGTCGGTCTGGTCGGTCGACAAGCGCCCGGCCGTGATCGACGGGCACGAGTGCGTTGTGCTGACGAAGCCCTTCGGCGAGTCGTTCGACCGGCTGCACGTGGATCGCAACGGCGACCTGCTGCGGCGTTACGAGCAGATCGTCAAGAAAACCGGTGAGACACTGGTCCGCGTCGACATGCAGTACGACCCGGACCGCGAGCCGCCCTGGGTTCCCTCATCCTGGACCTCGCGGATGCGCGACCTCGACCAATCGACGAACCGCGTCGACGAGGTCAAGCTGGGCATCAAGATTCCCGACGAGCGGTTCCGGATCGCGTTTCCGAAGGGGGCGTACGTTTCGATTCTGAGTTCACGGGAAGAAGCCCGTAAGGCCGGCAAGAACGTTTCGGAACAATTCATGATCGCCGGCGACAACGGCGAGCTGCTGCCGCGACGCACGGAGATCGCCGAACGCACGCAGATCGCCAATGAGTCAACTACCGCAACCGCCACGTCTCGCTGGCCGCTGATCCTCGCCGCGATCGGCGCCGCGGCGCTCGGCGTGGCCCTGCTGCTGTGGCGGCGCTACGCTTGAATGACGGGGTGAACGCCGCAGTCAGGAAGCCTGTGGAGCGGATCGCGGATTCATGATCTATCGCACGCCGGTCGAAGCCGCTATCGTGAAGCCGGAGGGTCGAGGATGATCTCGCTGCGAGTCCTTCAGCCCACTCGCCGCCGTAGCTTCACCATCATCGAACTGCTCGTCGTCATCGGCGTGGTCGCGATTTTGTTGTCGCTGTTGCTGCCGGCGGTGCAAAGCGCTCGCGAATCCGCCCGGCGG
>JBAQZJ010000054.1:0-4045 GCA_049790855.1 Planctomycetaceae bacterium
CCTGTACATCGTCGCGAAGATCGTCGTGCCCGACTCGACGAGCGATGAACAAAAGCAACTCTACGAGCAACTGAAGTTGCTCGACCGGGACGTTCGGGCAGGTCTGTGGTGAGGGCGACCCGCCGGTGGGCGTCGACGTGCTCACGCGATCCCGAACGCCTTCGGATATTCCACCCGGCCGCTGACGCCGGCCAAGCTGCCGGGGACGAGTTCCATCGCCATCCAGTGGGATTTTTCGAAGGGGACTTCGAGGGCCTTCGCCGCCTCGGTCGTAAAACCGAAGCGGATATAATAGTCAGGCTCGCCGAGAACGGTCACGATGCGATGGCCGAGGCCCGTGACCGCGAGCAGTCCGTCGCGAACCAGCTCTGCACCGACGCCCTGTCGCTGATGCGACGGCAGCACGGCGAGCGGGGCCAACGCCAAAGCGGGCACCGGTTCGTTCGCGGAGTGAATGACGATCGGGCAGAACTGTGCATGCCCGACGATGCGGTCATCCTCAAGGGCGACAAGCGACAGCGTGACGTCGTCGCTCGCACGGAGTTGCTCGACGAGCGTTGCTTCTTCTTCGCGATCGAACGCCTGGCGAAGCACCTCGGCAATCGCGCTTTCATCGCCGGCATGTTCGGTGCGGGTCGAAATCGGCGGCATCGCTGGCGTGGTCATGTCGAAGGGTTTCGTCGTGGGTCGTCGGCGTGAGCCGAGGGGTCGTGTTGAATGAGGGGTCATGGTGAATCAGGTGACTGACGCAAGGACTTGCAGGCATAGTTCTCCGAACCTCATCGGCGGAACGAGCATCGGTGCATCGCGATGCGTTTGTTTCGCCGTCCCACGTTGATCGAGAACCGTCGGCTTCCGAAAATGACGCGGGTCTGCCGCGAGTCGTCCACAACGAAATCGTCTGTCACAGCGCCCGATCGCACAAGCCGCGACAAGCCCTGTTTTCTTATCGAGGCTCCACCGGTGCGTGCAACGCACGTTCGATGACTGAATGAACGCGGAACACGGCCGGCCCTACGATCGTTGACAGGTCGGGCAAAAGAACGTGCTGCGCTGGGCCTGAACGATGCGTTCGATCGGCCGGCGGCAGGTCGTGCAGGGTTCGCCGGCCCTGGCGTAGACGCGGTGGGCGTTCTGATAATGACCGTTCTGTGCGAGTGCATTCCGGTAGGTGCCGTCGGAGAGGGTCGAGCCTTCGTGGCGGATCGCCTCTTCAAGAATTGTCGCAGTCGCGGCGTTCAGCCGACGGACATCGTCGGCGGCGAGTGCGTTCGCGGGGCTTGCCGGATGAATCCGCGCGAGGTGCAGGATTTCGCTGGCGTACAGGTTCCCGATTCCGGCGACGAGCGACTGATCGAGCAGTGCGACTTTCACAGGTCGCGACGTCCGTGCCAGCCGCGTCATCCAGTCGGCGAAGGTCATGGCCAATGCGTCGAGTCCGAGGCGTCCGGTCAGCAGCGATTCAAACTCGCCGGACGCGTAATACCGGACGGTCCCCAGCCCCCGACGATCCCAGAACCAGAGCGCGTTGAAACCGACCGGCGACGGATCGGAAAAACGCCACTCGACGCGCAGGTGCTCGGCCGTCGGCGGGTCGGAGAGCAGCATGAGACCGGTCATGCGCGGTTCGATGGCGAACGTGCCTCCATTCGACAAGTCGAGCACGACTCGTTTCGCGAAACGGCGGACGGATGTGACCGTCTGTCCCCTAAGCGACTTCGCCAACCGGGCCGGCTCGGGCGTCACGGCGATCGGCTTCCGCGTACATCGGCAGCGTCGGAACGAGACGATCGTCCGTCCGGCGACGTGCGGCCGGATGCCGCGCACCATCGTTTCGACTTCAGGCAATTCGGGCATTTGTCGTCGTTTTTCGGCGAATTCCGTCATGTTTAGCCGCGACCGTCAGGAAGCGCTTCATAGAACGCGCTCCCTGACGGACGCGGCTAAACGAATTCGAATCATCGCACGTCGCAATGTGCGGCCTGTGCCCATTGTTTCGCCGGAAGCGGGGCGGGAAAGCGATGTCAGAGTTGTTCCGGGGAAAACGTCTTGACGATGCCCCGCCCGCTGACGATGGTGATAAGCTGGGTAACTCTCCGCCGATGTCACGCCGTGCCCGTCCGCCCGGTGACGCATCGTCTTCCGAATATGCCAGAGCCGCCGCAGGAGACCGTCCCCGTGCGTCCGATCCGATTCGGCCGACTGTTTTTCGGCCTCGCCGTCGCGGGGCTGTTCGTGGTGCCCTTGCTGACCGGCTGCAGCCGTCAGCCGGCGACGCAGGCGGCAACGCCTTCGTCCGCGGCCGAAACGCCGCGTGCCCCGGCCGCCGCAGCCGAGCCTGCGGCGACCGTTGAGGCACCTGCCGTCACGACAACGCCGGCAGATACGAAGCCGGCGACGTCGACGCCGGAAATCGCCTCGCCCGAACAACAGGCCGAAGCGCATCTTGCCGCGGGCGAGTTCTCGGCCGCGGTCGAGGCGGCGGATGCCGTCGAGGCTCCGGCTGCACGCGAAGAACTGCTCGAAGAGATCGCTGAAACGGCTGCCGACGCGGGTGAGTATCAGGCGGCAGGTCTGATCGTCAGTCGCTTCCCGCAGGAGGCTCGGCGTCAGGCGTTCGCCGACCGGATCGCCGGTTCCGACCTCGCGGGCGGCGGTCCGCAGCCCGACTTCTCGCAGTTGATGGACCTGATTCAGAACACGACGAAACCGTGGTTCGACGTCGACGGTGCCGGCGGTACCATGCGGCCGTACAACACCGGCGTGTTCGTCAACCCGATCGGGCTGATGGCCCTGCTGAGCCAGCCCGAGCAGTCGGCACGCCTGCGCGATCTTGCCTTCGAGGCCCGCGTCGCCGACCTCAACAAAGACATGGCGAACGCGAGCGACCTGCGGGTCGTCTCGCTGACCCGGCTGGAACGGGCCGTCGCCGAGAAGCTGCGGGCCGGCGAGCCGGTGCCGACTTCGATGGGCTACCTCGCCGGTCTGACGCGCGTGCAGTACGTGTTCCTCGACGAGGCCACGGGCGAGATTCTGCTCGCCGGCCCCGCCGAAGGCTGGAAGTACGATGCGACGGGGGCGGCGATCGGCGTCGAGTCGGGCAAGCCGGTGCTGCACCTCGACGATCTCGTCACTGTGCTGCGAACGTTCGGCCCCGGTGGCCTCGATGCCTTCCAATGTCTGATCGTGCCCCGTCCGGAAGGCTTGAAAGCCGTTCAGGACTACGCCGCCTCCAGCGTCGCCCGCGGCCCGCTGCGTGCCGGCGGCGCCAAGAACTTCGCCGAAACGCTGGGTGAGAAACTCGGCGAGCAGGACGTGGTCGTCAACGGCGTGCCGCAGGGCAGCCGGGTGGCCCGCGTGATCGTCGAAGCCGACTACCGCATGAAGCTGATCGGCATCGACAAGCTGCAAGGCGCCGATCTGCCGAGCTTCTTCGACCTGCTTTCTGTCGATCCGTCGTCCGGCCCGGTCGCCACGAAGGCGCTGCGATGGTGGATGACGATGAACTATGAAGCCGTGCTGCACAGCGGCGACAAGACGGCGTTCGAGTTCGTCGGCCAGGCCGTCAAATGCCTGAGTGAAGACGAGTTTCTGACCGCCGAGGGCGAGCGGGTTCCCACCGGCAAGGCCGAGGCGACGAACAAGCTGTTCGCCGAGAAGTTCACCGCCGGGTATGAGCAACTCGCAACGGAAGACCTCGTCTTCGCCGAACTGCGAAACGTGTTCGACCTATCGCTCGCCGCGGCGATCATCCGGGCCGAGAAACTCGACGAGCGGACGAACTGGGATCGCGGCGTGTTCGCGGCCGGCGGAGCCTACGAGCCGGCCCGCTACGCCCCGGCCCGCGCGGTCGAAACGGCCGTCAACCACCGCGTCTACGACGGCAGCGAGGTCGTCGTGCAGGTCGCCGGCGGCGTCAACGCCGAGATGATGAACCTGATCCGCGACACGTCGATCTACCGCGCCGCCGTCCGCACCGGCCAGGCCGTCGCCGCCGTCCAGGCCGCCGCGGCTCCCGAGAGCCGCTGGTGGTGGGACGTGAAGT
>JBAQZJ010000055.1:0-7723 GCA_049790855.1 Planctomycetaceae bacterium
GCTGCGGGTTCAGACCGACACGCAAACGCGGTTCTACGAAGCGCTCGGGGCGCAGAAGCTCGTCGAGATCGCCCTCCGAACCGAGCAGTACGGCGAAAGGAGCCTCGAAGCGACGCGGGGACTCGAGGAAGCCGGCGAGTCGGCCAAGGCCGACGTCCTGCTCGCCGTCACGTCCTATCAGCAACTGCGCGTCGCGCGTCAACAGGCGGAAGCCCGCGCCGAAGCGGCCTGGCGACAGCTCGCCGTGATGATGGGCCGCCCGGAACTGGCCCCGATGCCGCTCGTCGGCGAACTCGAAACGCCTCGTCGCCCGGACGACTTCGAATTGCTGTGGCAGCGGGTCCGGTCGATCAGTCCGGAGCTTCAGGCCGCCTCCGCAGGCATTGCTCGCGCTCGTGCCCGCATCGCCCGCGAGCAGGCAACCGTGATTCCCGACGTCGACGCACAGCTCGCGATTCAGCAGGATGCCGCGACGAACTACACCGTCGGCTCGGCCCAGATCGGCTTCATGCTGCCGGTCCACCAGAAGAACCAGGGGGCGATCGCCGCGGCACAGGCCGAATATTGTCGGCAGGTGAAAGAGTATGAGCGAATCGAGCTCGATCTGCGCGACCGCCTCGTCACCGCCGTGCGTGACGCCGAGATCGCCGCCAGGCAGGTCGAAACGTACGGCGAATCGATCGTGCCTGCGGCGGACGAGGGGCTGAGCCTGATCCGCGAGGGCTACGAGGGTGGCGAGTACAACGTGCTGCGACTCGTCACCGCCCAACAGATCTACGCCGATTCCTTGCGGGAGTACGTCCAGGCCCAGACCGACCTGCAACAGTCGCTCGCCGTGCTTGACGGCGTGCTGCTCACCGGCGGTCTCGACCAACCGACCGCCCCGCAAGGCGTCGACACGCCCGACTCGCTGACCGACGTGCCCAAGGCGCAGTAACTCGCGGCTGGTGCGCTCAAGCATCAGAAGCCCGGCTTCTTCAAGAAGCCGGGCTTCTTGCGTGACGGCGAAAAGGTTTTCCGCGGCGCATCGGGTCGGGTAGACTCGCTGCGGGAAGATCTCTGCGTGCGTCTCCTTTTTCGGAGGTTCCGACATGTCGCCCCGCCGGTGGATGCTTTGGGGGATTCTGATGAGCGCCCCCTTCGCCGGGACGGCTTCCTACGTCGCCTACGCTCGCGTCGAAGCCGCCGAGGATCGCGTCGCCGAGATGTTCGGCGGACGCGACGGCCTGAAGACGCTGACCGAGCCTGACAAGGTCGAGGCGTATCGACTTCGTCCGCTGCCGCAAGACAAGCAGGGCCGACGAACACCGCTCAAGGAATTCCAGATTCTGTCCGGCCCGGTGACCGTGCCGAAGGAATCAGCGAAGAACGTCGCCCGGTCGCTGCTGTCATACGATTCCTACGAATGGGATTCGGCGAAAGGCTGCCTGCCCATCTACGGCGTGCGGCTGTCGTTCGCCCGCGGCGACGACCGGGTCGACGTGCTGCTCTGCTTCCAGTGCGACGTCCTGCTCGTCTACCGCAACGGCAAGATCACCGGCGGCGAAGACTTCGACGCAATCCGACCGGTGCTCGTTCGCACGGTGAAGCCGCTGTTTCCAGACGATGAGGTGGTGCAGGGTTTGAAGGAGCGGGGATGAGTTCGTGGTAACCGCCTTCAGGCGGTTCGTGCGTCTGCAGAGCGTTCCCATCAGAGCCGCGACCGTCAGGAAGCGTTTTGCGGCAACCCGACGCCGATTTGCGCTCCCTGACGGTCGCGGCTCGGACTTGCTGAGCTGAACAGCATTCTCAAACAGGCAGGCCTGAAATGAAGTACCTGATCGTCATCGAGGAGACGGGCACCGGGTTCTCCGCTTATTCCCTCGACCTGCCCGGATGCGTCTCGACCGGTGGATCGCGCGAAGAGTGCGAGGACAACATGCGCGAAGCGATTGCGTTCCATCTCGACGGCCTGCGGGAAGAAGGCGAACCGGTGCCGCCGCCGAGCACCTCGGCGGCATTCGTCGAAGTCGCGTGACGAATTAACGAGGCCTCGCATGAAATCGTGTCACTGCATCATGGGAACTGTGTTGCTCAGCGTCGCCGGAACCGCAACAGCCGACGACCCGCTCCCCGCCGACTTCCACTGGACGACCGGCCCGCCCGTCGTCGAACCCGCTGCCGTCGACGGTGAGGCGTGGCATTCGGTGAAGGACCCGACGATCGTCCGGCACGACGGGAAGTGGCATCTGTTCGTGACCGTTCGCGGCATGAATCGCAGCCACGCGATCGTCTACCTCGCCTTCGCCGACTGGAAGGACGCGAACGCCGCCCCGCGGCACGTCCTGTCGAATCACGACGGCTACTTCTGCGCGCCGCAGGTCTTCTTCTTCACGCCGCACAAGAAGTGGTACCTGATCTGCCAGGCGGCGAGCGAGTCGTGGGAGCCGGATTATCAACCCGCCTTCGCGACGACCGACGACGTCAGCGACCCCGACTCGTGGAGCAAACTCACGCCGCTGTACGGATACAAGCCGAAGAACCTCAAAGGCTGGATCGACTTCTGGGTGATTTGCGACGAGGTGCAGGCCCATCTGTTCTACACGTCGAACGACGGCAATATGTGGCGATCGTCGACGCCGATCGGCGACTTTCCGAAAGACTGGTCGGAACCGGAACTGGTGCTCGACGCCGACGTCTTCGAGGCGAGTCACACCTACAAGCTCAAGGGGCACGACAAGTATCTGACGATCGTCGAAGCCGAGAACGGGCATGGTTGGCGGTATTACAAGGCCTACGTCGCCGACCGGCTCGACGGTGATTGGAAACCGCTCGCCGCGACGAAAGATTACGCCTTCGCCTCGATGAAGAACGTCGAACAGACGGCCGGCCGCTGGACCGACGCGATCAGTCACGGCGAGCTGCTGAGGTCCGGCGTCGACGAGACACTCGAAGTCGACCCGGCGAACCTGCGGTTCCTCTTTCAGGGCGTCCAGGACGAAGAAAAGCAAGGCAAGAAGTACGGTGACATCTCGTGGAAACTGGGACTGCTGGAGCTGGCGGAATAAGCGGACCCTGCACGGCTCCCGGCACCGTTCAACCCGTCCCGTCCGCGTGCTACAGTGCCCGCATCGAACGAAATCGCGGCACCGCGGATTTTCGGGGAGCATTCGATGAAACTCGGTCTGATCAACTCGGCGTGGTCGCAGGCGGGCAAAGACACCGCCTGGGGATTGCGGCAGACGAAAGAGATCGGGTTCGACACCGTCGACATTTTTACCGACCCGTTGACGGCCGACGTTCGCGAGCGACGGCTCATCAAGGACGAGTGCGATCGGCTCGGACTGCCGATCGTCTCGATCGCCTGCGTCGCGCTGGGTCTCGGCGACTTCAACGAGAGCGTCCGCCGGTTCCACATCGAACGGGTGATGGAGTATCTCGACCTCTGCTACGAGTACGAGGCCGACAACGTGCTGGTCGTGCTCGGCGAGTACATCTGGGACCGGCAAGTGATCCCGCCGGCCGAGCAATGGGATCTCGCCGTCGCCTCATGTACCGAGCTGGGCGACTACGCGGCGTCGCTCGACGTGAAGATCGCCTTGGAGCTGGAGCCATTCAAGCTATCGCTGCTGAACGACGTCGACACGATGAGCCGGTTCATCGATGAGGTCGACAGCAGCGCCGTGCGGGCGAACATCGACGTCTCGCACCTCGTGCTCGCCGGCGTCGCCCCGGAAGAACTGCGAAAGCTCGCCGGCAAGGCGATCCACGTTCACATCTCCGACTGCGACGGCAAGATCCACGGCGACCTGCCGCCCGGCCGCGGCGTCGTGCCGTTCGAACCGTACCTTGAGGAGATCAAGAACCTCGGCATCGACGGCACGGTCTCGATCGAACTCGAATACTCGCCGGAACCTGAGAAGATCAGAGAGTGGGTCGCCGAAGCCTACGCCGAAACCGACAAACGCATGCAGGCGGCGGGATTGCGCGGCTGACGGGAAACGTTAAGGCGGCGAGTAAACCTGCTCCATAGGGTGGCACTGGCGTGTCGCCAGTGCGGTCGGCCCTCGACGTTCGCTCGTTCTCGAATTCCCCTCGAAACCGGATCGCGACGCCGGAGACGCACTTCGAGAAGGCGACGCACAAACACCTTCGCACTGGCGAGACGCCAGTGGCACACCATTCCCGCCGTCTGCGCCTTGCTGAACGCTCTTGCCGCCTTTCCCCGCATGACCTACCCTCCCGCGGGTCTTGCCGCGTTTCGGGGGTCGTCGCGATGCTGTCCTTCCTGCCGTTTTCGCCGTCGTCCGAACGACAACTCGCGGCGGCTCGCAGCGTGCTGAATCACGTCGCCGAGGCGCTCGACGCGAAGTTCAGCGTGCGGCTGTGGGACGGGTCGTTCGTGCCGATGGGCCGCGATGTGAAGCCCGGGCTGTGTGCGTCGATCGCCGGGCCGGGGGTCATCGGCTCGCTGCTGCGACGACCGACGCTCGACAATTTCGTCCGCCACTACGCGACCGGGCAGATCGACATCGAAGGCGGCGATCTCATCGAGTTCGGCGAAGCGGCGCGTGTCGAGCGCTCGAGCAAGCGGTTGAAGTCGCTCAATAAAGGATTGCTGATTCGCAGCGCCCTGCCGTTCCTGCTGGCACCTGTGGAATCCGTCGAGACACGGCACGCCTTCGACGGCGAGCAGACCGGCCGCGTGCAGGCGAAGCGGAACAACAAAGACTACATCCAGTTTCATTACGACCTGGGCAACGACTTCTACAAGCTGTTTCTCGACGACGAGATGCAGTACTCGTGCGGCTACTTCACCGACTGGAGCAACCCGCTCGAACAGGCCCAGCGAGACAAGCTCGATATGATCTGCCGCAAGCTGCGGCTTCAACCGGGCGACCGCATGCTCGACATCGGCTGCGGCTGGGGCGGGCTGGTCTGTCATGCCGCGCAGAAGTACGGCGTGACGGCGCACGGCGTGACGCTCTCGCAGGAGCAACTCGACTACACCCGCGAGAAAGTCCGCCGGCTGGGGCTGGAAGATCGCATTACGGTCGAACTTCGCGATTACAACACGCTCGACGGCAGCTACGACAAGATCTCGAGCATCGGCATGTACGAGCATGTCGGCATCGCGAACTACCCGACCTACTTCCGCAAGATCTGGTCGCTGCTTCGCGATCGCGGCATCGTGCTCAACCACGGCATCACCCGCCGGGCGAAGGCGCAGAAAGGCCGCTTCAAGAAGATGCGGCCCGAGCACAAACTGATCGCGAAATACATCTTCCCCGGCGGCGAACTCGACCACATCGGCCACACGGTCGAATCGCTCGAAGCGAGCCGATTCGAAGTTCACGACGTCGAAAACTGGCGCGAGCACTACGCCCTGACGACCCGCTTCTGGTGCCAGCGGCTGTCGGCGAGAAAGGACGAAGCGATCGCCCTCGTCGGCCCCGAGCGCTACCGCCTGTGGGTCGCATACCTGGCGAGCGTCTCGTTCGCTTTCCACGACGGCAGCCTGCGGATCTTCCAGGTCGTCGCCAGCAAGCACGCCGCGAAAGGCCGGGCGGAACTGCCGGCGACGCGGGCCGATTTGTATCGCCCGGCGGCGTAACGGAAGAGCGAGGCCGCGTCTCAAAACGGCGTCGGCATGAATGAATTGTAGGCCGCAGCAGATTGCGACCCCTCAGGACTGAGGGTCGAACCCAAAGACCCGCAACTCTTGGTCGCAGCGGCAGGCCTTCGCGATGCGCGCGGACCACGCTACGGCCTCCTCGCGAGAGGGCAATTCGAGCACGGTGAAGCCACCATTGAGTGGGGGCGCCCAAGGGTAGCCCCCTTCTGCGACCGCGCCGTCTGCCGAGACGAGCACGGGCGGCACGTCTTCGTCGATGCCGCCACCGAAGACGTAGACGCCGGCGGCCTTCGCCTCGTCGATCACGGCGTGCGAGTCGCGGCCCACCGCCTCCCACTCGCCGTCGGGCACGATCATCGCTGCGCTGGGGAAGGAGATCAGGTATTTGGCCATGGTTGCTCGTTCTTTGGGGATTGATGTCGGTCGTGAAACGAGGGGTCGGGGCAGACACTCCACGCCGCAAGCCCACCGCCGCCGAACGTGAGGCCGATCAATGGCCGAGCCGGCGCTGAGCCGGCCTTGGAATCACGAGAAGTTTACTCGCCGGCTCGGTCCACTGCATTGGTGGGTTACGCCGCTTGCCAGTCGCGATAGAACCTCAGCGAGTGGCCCTTTAAGTGCCGTTCGAAGTTGGACGAGAAGCGCTCGAACGTTAGATTCTCCAGGAAGCACGTGGCCGCGGCGTTATCGAGGTCTGTACCCGGCGGATTCATGCACTCTTCGATGAAGTCAGCAATCTGCGCGCGCTGCTCGACAGCGAGAGTCTCGTAATGATCGCGCACGTAATGACTGCACTCTGCAAACGCGCCGCAGAACGAGAACGTTCCGTCTGCGTTTCGGAAGCAGTTGTCGGGCGACCGCCATTGCTCTGCAAACGCTGGCAGGATAGCGATGAGACGGTCGAGGACTTGGTGAGGCGTCAGCGGCATAACTTGTGATTCTCCGAACCGAATGCATTAAGAATAGTCCGGAGCAGGCGTCCGTCAATCTCAATGACGCCCGCAGGATACGGCGATCCCTGCTGCGCGAATGAAGCGGGCAGTTTTAGCGCGGCAGGCAAGAGTCGGCGGCGACCTCAATACTCGATCCGATCCGCCTTCGCCTTCCAGACGCGAAACGCAACACACGCCTCGTCGCGCAGGGCTTGCGTCGTCGGAATCGACCGTTCCCTGACTGGTCTGACGAGTTCCCGATAGAGCAGCGCATCGTCGAAACCGGCGGCGGCGGCATCGTCGCGGGCTGCGGCAAAGTTCAGTGCATCGAGTCGCGACCAGTAAACCGCGGCCAGACACATCGGGCACGGTTCGCAACTGCTGTAGAGTTCGCAGCCTGCGAGTGAAAACGTTTTCAGTCGCACACAGGCGTCACGGATCGCGACGATCTCGGCATGAGCCGTCGGATCGTTCGCCGCCGTCACCCGATTCCAGCCGCGCCCGACGATTTCACCGTCGCGAACGACCACCGCCCCGAACGGCCCGCCTTCGTTCTCGTCGAGCTTCTCGATCGACAGGTGGATCGCTTCGCGCAGGAAGACAGGGTTCATGTTCAATTTTGGACTGAGTCGCGATGCACCGTGCGGCGACCGCCGTCTGACGTCTGTACCATGTTCGGGGCGCCGACTACACTGTGACCAGTGGAAGTCCGTCCGGGAGGAAGAACGATGCAACAGAGTCTTGAGGAAATCGAATCGACCGTCCTGGCACTCCCCCGCGAGGATCGCGCCCGTCTTGCCGAGCGGCTGATGGACAGCCTCGACGACGAAAAATCTGTCGAGGCGGCCTGGAGGGCGACGGTTCGACGGCGGGTCGAAGAGCTGAGAAATGGGACGGCTCGGACTGTAGACGGGGACGGAGTGTTCGAATCCCTGAAGGCGCTCTACCGGTGAAAACGAACGCCCGATTTCACTGGGAAGCCGAAGAAGAACTTCGTGACGCCGTCAGAAATTATGAGCATCAACGGCTACGACTTGGTGAGGAATTTGCCAAGAGCCTCCGCCAAAACCCTTGACCTACTGAACAGCGTGGTCTGCAAGTTGCATGCGAGAGTCCTCCGCAAGGAGGGTTCGACCCATGTTGACGACCGCGTTTTTCCCCTCGCTGGGGCGGTATG
>JBAQZJ010000056.1:0-9667 GCA_049790855.1 Planctomycetaceae bacterium
CCTCAGACCATCCCCACGACCAACCGCCGGAACATAGCGCCGGGGATGCCGTTTTTCAACAGGCTGTTAGGGGTGAGGGGAGGCCTTGCGATCCCGATCGCTCCTTGCCAAGTCTCCGGAAATCGACGCCCTGCAAAGTTGCTCGCCCCACCGTCAAACGACTCCCCTCACCCCCGGCCCCTCTCCCCAGGGAGAGGGGAGCCGGCGCGGAGGAAAGGCTGGTTTACTGGTTTAACAGTGACCGGTGTGCTTGCAGCAATCCGCCCCTATACACATCGTGATGTCCGTCTCAGCCGCGCGGTGCCGAAGCACGTGAAAGCGTCGCGTGAAAGCGTAGTATGATGATCTTTTCCGGCGAAGTTCGCGAGGGACGTCTCCGCGAAGGAGCGAGAACGCATTCATGGTCCGCGATTACACCACCGAGAGCCTGTCTCACGACCCGATCCACGGCTACATCCCGTTCGTCTCGACGGCCGGTCTGCCCGAGGGCGAGTGCAGCGAGCAACAGCTCATCGATCACCCCTGGGTTCAGCGACTGCGGCAGATCCACCAGTTGCAGACCGCCTGGTACGTCTTTCCGACGGCCGAGCACATGCGGTTTCAGCATGTTCTCGGAGCGATGCATCTGGCGAGCGTCGTATTGGGCGAATGGTACGACAGTCTGAAAGCCGTCAGCCGGAACTGCCCGAGCAAGCCCTACGTCGAAAGTCTGGTGCGGATGGCGGCCCTGCTGCACGACGTCGGCCATGGGCCGTTCGGGCACTTCTTCGACGATCAGTACCTCGACCGGTTCGGCGTGACGCACGAAACACTCGGGGCGCACATCATCGAGAACGAACTGGGCGACCTGCTCCGCCGCATCCGCCGCACGCCGAACGGTCACCTCGCCCCGCTCGAAGAGATCGAGCCGAAACAGATTGCCTGGCTGATCCAGCGGCCGCGGCACAAGCCCGGCGACGGCGGCGACCCCACGGAAGGACACCCCGACTGGCTCGTCAAGTTGCGGTCGCTGTTCAGCGGCATCTACACCGTGGACAACATGGACTTCGTCCTGCGGGACGCATTCATGACCGGCTATAACGCGAAAGCGTTCGACGTCACGCGGCTGATCCACTACACGTTCTTCACCGAGGCCGGGCTGACGATTCATGCCCGCGGTCTGCCGACGCTGATTCACTTCGTCGAGACTCGTGCGAACCTGTTCCGCACGGTCTACTTCCACCGGACGGTCCGCGCGTTCGATCTCGCGCTGGAGGAACTGTTCGGCGAGACGATGCCGTACCTCTTTCCCGGCAACCCGCTCGAACACCTCGACGAGTACCAGCGGCTGACGGAATGGAGCTTCCTCGTCGATGTCCGCCGCTTGTCGAAACACGATGACCCGAACGCGAAAGCGCTCGGCGAGCGCTGGGAACGGCTGCTGCGACGCGAGTTCACCTGGAAGATGGCCGCCGAGCGAACCGTTAACTTCCATTCGCCGACCGCGGCCCGCACGAGTATCTACAGCGAACCGTCGCTCGTCGAACGCCGCGTCCGCGAGCAGTTGCCGGCGGCTCTCCGCGAGATTCCGCTCAAGATCGACGTCGCCCAGCATTATCATCGGCCCAGCGCCCGCCTGCCTGCCGGCGGTCAGAACTATCTGCTCGATCCGGGCATTGGCGCCCCGATGGAACTCTCCGACGATGAACTGTTCCGCAGCCTGCCCACAAGCTTCGCGATCTTCCGCATCTACACGAAAGGCCGCGAACACCGCGCTGCGGTTCACGCGGCGCTCAGCGCGGTCCTTGGGGATGTGGCCGATGCGAAGACGAATATGTGAGGGCGTGGAGTCAGGAGTCAGAATACAGGAGTAAGTAAGGTGAGCCTGCGAAAACCACATCGCCCGGCACCGTTCCCGCCGCCCCCTCAAGGCGTCACTGTTCCGGATGTGGTTCCTGAAGGTGCACTCGACTACAAAGAGATCTTCCGTCGGGGCGGCGCGAATTGTGGTGACGAAGATTTCGCCCTATGCAAATGCCCGCGCTGCGGCCGGGTGTACCTGCTCGAATACGAAGTGGACACGATCTATTTAGATGCCGAAGACTTGGCCCGACGCGCCTCCGTTACGGCATATCCGCCGGACTTCCGATGCGTCGAATGCAGCGGACAATTCCCGAACAACGGGGCGTGGATTGGGACGAAAGCACCGCCGCAGATGCAGGTGAGATGGCAAGACCTCGTAAAGAGTCCGTGGCGCTGGGTGACCATCCGCACCAGAGAACCCGGCCTTTGAATCACACCGCGTGGGGCTCTTCCGTGTCTGCCACTGAACCGCGCATCGTCAAACTCTCGGATCTGGAACCGGGCGAGTCGGGTGATCTGTTCGCCCTGCTCGCCGGGAAGGAGCGGGGGACGACCCGTGACGGCAAGCCGTATTACCGGCTGGCGTTTCGCGACGCCGCCCGAACCGTGACGGCGATGGTCTGGCACGATTCGCCGTACTTCGACGAGTGCGATTCGGGCTGGAAAAAGGGGACGTTCTTCAAGCTGCGGGGGCGGTACTCGGAGACGAGCTATGGACCGCAGCTCGACCTCGACCGGCTGCGCCCCGTCGTCGACGCCGATGCCGCCGACGGGTTCGACGCCGAGGACTTCTATACGTCGACTCGATTCGATGCGGCAGCACTGTTCCAGTCGCTCGTCGGGCTGGTCAAGGAACACATCGGCGATCTGCCGTTGCGGACGCTCGTGCTGGAACTGCTGACCGAGCACGAAACGACGCTGGTCCGACTGCCCGGCGAAGCGAAGCGGCATCACGTCGTTGCCGGCGGCTTCGTCGAGCATGTGCTCTCGGTGACGCGGACCGCGATCTTTCTTGCGGACTCGTACATCGAGCATGATCCCCGGCTCGACCTGTCCAAAGACCTCGTCGTCGCCGGAGCGGTGCTGCACGACATCGGCAAGCTGCTGGAACTCGATCCGCGTCCCGAGGGGGCCGGCTACACGCCGCGCGGCCGGCTGATCGGCCATATTTCGCTCGGACGCGATCTCGTCCGCGACAAGGCGGCTGCGATCGAGAGGCTTGATCCGGAGGTGCTGCTGCGGCTGGAGCACGTCATCGTTTCGCATCACGATGTTCCGGAAAGCGGCAGCGCCGTTCCGCCGTCGACGCCCGAGGCCCTGATCGTGTTCCACGCCGACACGCTCGACGCGAAGCTCGACATGATGGCGACGGCGCTGGCGTCGCCGAACGTCGACGACGAACCGTTCACCGGCCGCGACAATCCGCTGCGAAGGCCGCTGTTCCGCGGATTGAATCGGTGAAGGAACACGGCCGATGCGCCTGGTCCACATGCACGGCACGGGGAACGCCTTCCTGGTCCTCGACGCGTTTCGCGAAGCGATGCCGCGTCGCGATGAGCTGCCGGAACTCGCCCGCTCCGTCTGCGATCGCACGACCGGGTTCGGAACCGACGGTCTGCTCGTCGTCGAGCCGGCCGAAGATTTCGCCGGGCGAATGACGGTCTACAACGCCGACGGTTCGATCGCCGAGATGTGCGGCAACGGCCTGCGGTGCATCGGTAAACTGCTTTTCGATCGCTTTTACGCCGGCAGCGAGTTCGTCGTTCAGACCGACGCCGGCCCGCGGAAGGTGACCGTTCTGTCGTCGCACGGCGAAGGAAGCGACGTCCGCATCTCCCTCGGCCGCCCGATCTTCGAGCCGGAACGGATACCGACGACGCTGCCGGGCCACCCGCCGATCGAGGTGCCTCTGAGTCTCCAACCGGGCAGGCACGCCGACTCGAGCCATGCGATTTCCGTCACGTGCGTTTCGATGGGGAATCCGCATGCGGTGATCTTCGTACCGAACTCCGACGTCGCAAACGTGTTTTCGATCGGTCCGATCGTCGAGCGCCATTCCGCCTTTCCGAACCGGACGAACGTCGAGTTCGTGACGGTCGTTTCGCCGTCGGAACTGCGACTCCGCGTGTGGGAAGACCGCCGCATGCGGGACCGGTGCCGCAGCAGCGACGGTTGCTGCGGTGTTGACCGGTCGTACCGACCGGCAGGTCACCGTCCACCTTCGCGGCGGCGGCCTTCGGATCGACTGGCCGGACGCCGCCGCCGAGGTCACTCTGACGGGCGACGCGGTGACCGTAGGCTCCGTTGAAATCGATGGGATGGGTCGAACTCTGCCCGAACGAGTCTGAACGGATTCGGTTGCCGGAAAATCGCCGCTTTGTAACTGCTGACAGTGACTGGGGATCGGTCACGGAAGGACGGCTCGGTTGCGAGGGATCAGGATCAGCCCCATAATGGCGAGCCTTTTCTGATAACCCGTGGACTTTTCCGCTCGCGACATTTCGCGGGCCGAGGCGAGCGAATGTCGATGAATTCGAGTGTCGAGCAGACGATCGGGCGACCCGCCGAAATCCCGAGCGAGTCGGTGGATGTGCGGGGCGTGCTGCTGGCCGAAACTCCGTTCGGTCCGGACGAAGTCACGAAGCTCGAACGCGCGATCGCCGGGTATCAGTCGGCCGACGTCCGCATCGCCTTGGGCGAGCTGGACGGCCGGATCAACTCGGGCAAGGCCGCGGACCGCGACCTGACGGCCGCCGGCATCGCCGCCTTCCTGCTCGGCCGGCACGACCTCGCCGACGGGTATCTCCGCCGGGTGAACAAGAGCGGCCTGGCCGCGTTCTATCATGGCGAAGCGCTGGTCGGCCTGCGGACGTTCGGCGAGGCCGAAGAGGCCTACGTGAAGGCGTCCGACGCCGGTTACGATCCCGTCCAGTGCGTGCTGCGGCGGGTCGGTGCGATCCGGATGTCCGGCCGGGCCGACGAAGCCGATCAGTTTCTGACCAAGCACGCCCGCGAGGCGGCCACGCGGGCCGAGTATTCGTTTCAGAAGGGCTGCATTCTCGCCGACCGGGGCGACACGTTCGGTGCGGTCGAGTATTTCGAGCGGGCCGTCGACATGGACCCGCACCACACCGGCGCCATGTTCCGCCTGGCGGGGCTGAACGACCTGCTGGGCAACGACGACGAGGCGATCCGGCTTTACGAGCAGAGCCTGTCGACGCCGCCGCTGTTCCTCGGGGCGCTGCTCAACCTCGGCATCCTCTACGAAGACAAAGAAAACTATTCGGCGGCGGCGTACTGCTTTCGGCGGGTGCTCGACGTCTACCCGAATCACGAGCGCGCCCGGCTGTTCCTCAAAGACATCGAGGCGGCCGGCGACATGTATTACGACGAGGATGCCGCGCGGCGTCAGCGCGAGCTGGAACACGTCATGAAGATTCCCGTCGCCGACTTCGAGCTGTCGGCGCGGGCGCGGAACTGCCTCGACCGCGCGAGCATCGTGACGCTCGGCGACCTGACGCGGATCGGCGAGACGGAACTGCTCGCCGGCAAGAACTTCGGCGAGACGAGCCTGACGGAAATCCGCGACATGATGGCGGCCAAGGGGCTGCGCATCGGTCAACTGCTCCGCATCGAGCCGCTTGCGGCCCCCAAGGCGGCTCCGACGTTCGTTCAGGAAGACATCGCCCCCGAGCAGCGGGCCGTGCTGGAACGGCCCGTGACCGATCTGAACCTGTCGGTCCGCAGCCGCAAGTGCCTCTCGCGTCTCGGCATCAACACGCTGGGCGAAGTCGTCAGCCGGACGCCCGACGAACTGCTTTCGGTGCGCAACTTCGGCGTGACGAGCCTGAACGAGATCCGCCAGAAGCTGGTCGACTTCGACCTGCGCCTGCGGAACGACTGATCGCACCCGCGGACCGATGCTCGACGCCCGGCACGATCGCCGGGCGTTTTTGTTGGCTGTTAGAATGACGGCGGCCCATCTCACCACCGCCAGACCGCGGCGATCTCAACCGTGCCCACCGACCTGCATTCGTCACCGCGCGATCTCGGCTACCGAATGCCCGCCGAGTGGCAGCCGCACGCGGCGACGTGGCTCTCGTGGCCGCACAACGAACGCTCGTGGCCCGGCAAATTCGAGACCGTCGAACCGGTCTACGCCGCAATGGTCCGCGCGATCGCCGCCAGCGAGCCGGTCCACATCAACGTCGTCGACGCCGCGATGGAGCGGCGGGCGATGCGGTTTTTGACCGACGCCGGTGCCCGCGGTGAGATCGCGTTCCATCACGTCCCGACGAACGACGCCTGGTGCCGTGACCACGGGGCGATCTTCGTGGTTGGAGGAGCCGGGAGCGGGGAACAGGCGCCGGATGAAAACCATGATCCGTTCTCCGCTCCTCGTTCCTCGCTCGCCGCCACTCAGTGGCGCTACAATGCCTGGGGCGACAAATACCCGCATAATCTCGACGATTCTGTGGCGACGACGATGGCGGCGATTCTCGGAACGCCGCGGTTTGAGCGAACGATGGTTCTCGAAGGCGGATCGATCGACGTCAACGGGGCCGGGGTGCTGCTGACGACGGAAGCCTGCTTGCTCCACCCGAATCGTAACCCGGAACTGTCTCGCGAGCAGATCGAAAGCGAACTGCGATCGGGACTGGGGGTCGACGAAATCCTCTGGCTCGGCGACGGGATCGCGGGCGACGACACCGACGGGCACGTCGACGATCTGACCCGCTTCGTCGCCGAGCGGACCGTCGTCACCGTCGTCGAGTCCGATCCGCACGACGAGAACTACGCCGTGCTGCAGGAGAACCTGCGGCGGCTCCGCGCGATGACCGTCGGCGGCCGGCCGTTCGACGTCGTCGAACTGCCCATGCCGCCGGCGGTCATGCACGACGGCCAGCGACTACCGGCGAGCTACGCGAACTTCTACATCAGCAACGGCAGCGTTCTGCTGCCCGGTTACGATCGAACGACCGACGAACGGGCGAGATCGATCCTCGCCGAGCAGTTTCCGAACCGCGAGATCGACGTCATCGACTGCACCGACCTGATCTGGGGGCTGGGTGCGTTTCACTGCCTGACGCAGCAGGTGCCGGCGACGAAAACAAGGTGAACCGTCTCACCCCTTGAGCCGCACCGGCACCGACGGTTCCGAGATCGCTTCGAGCGTCTCGCCGACGAGGAGTTCATCGTCGCCGTCACAGGCGAGGTCGCCGAGGGAAACGACGCCTGCGAGTTCACCGTCGGTTCCGCGAACGACGAGTCGACGGATCTGTTTGAACTTCATCAACGTCGAGGCCGCTTCGACGCTCATCGTGTCGTCGACGACTTCGCAGGCCGAAGTCATCGCCTCGGAAACCGGCGTCAGCGGATCGAGTCCTTCGGCCACGACCCGCAGGACGATGTCCCGATCGGTGACCACGCCGCTCGGCTCGCTCTCGTCGGCGACGACGAGAAACCCGATGTCCATCTGCGCCATCTTTTGGGCGGCTTCCTGAACCGGCGTCGAAGAGTTCACCGTCTCGACGACAGGCGTCATGATTTCACGAAGCGTCATGGGATGCTCCTTTGGTGCGACGGGGGGGGGACGGCGTGGCTCGACGCCAAGCCGATGCCAGTTCGTGCATTCAGCGTGCCGTCCGAAGGACATCGGCACCAGGAGAAGCACCCGTCATGCATCGGTCGATCCGGGAGAGGATTAGGCGTCGCGCTGTCATTGACGCCACCGAAGAGAGCGCATGGCTGCTCGTCGACGCATCAGTAACAACGTCAGCGGCAGGCAAAGCAACAAACACAAGAACCACGCCGGGCAACCAATGAGCGAGTATCTCAGTTGGTCGTAGACCTCGTCGGGAAGATCAATGGCAAAGCCGAATCCAACCCAGTTCCACTGTCTGCCGCTGTAATCGTTTGGTTCATTTGGGACCGCTCGGATCTTCCAGCCGAATCGGTCGGAGGCCGCCCATTCGGCCGGCCCCGTCAATAGCCGCAACTGAAAATCACCGCGCAGTGCCTCAAGATAGATTGCCGTATCGCCAACACTCGACCAAACGACAGCGTGTCGGTAATAGCTTCCGATCCAAAGCGGGTTGAACAGCAACGGAGGCACGAGCGCGAACAGCGCGAGCTTGTTGGACGAGGTCATTGTGCCGCACCTCATTCACGCCAACTGCCGCGTCGCCACCGTCCCCTCCGGGCTGTTCCTCACCTCGTAGCCGGCTTCCTGAAGCTGCTGGCGGATCACGTCGGCCGCCGGCCAGTCTTTGCGGGCGCGGGCATCGTCGATCTGGCGGCAGAGGTTCTCAATCGGCAGTTTGTCGCCTTCCCCGGCGTTGAAGCTCATCGCGTCGCCCTCGAACGGCTCGATCGGCGCCACGGCGAGCACGCGGTTGATCTCTTTGAAGACGGCGAGGCTCTCTTGCGGATCAGGATGATCGCCAGACAGCCAGGGAAAAACGACCCCGAGTGCTCCGCTGATGTTCAGGTCGTCGGCGAGCGCGCCGAGGAACGCTTTCAACACGGGATGCGACGCATCGACGCTGACGGTTCTCTCGGAGGGCTGACGCCCCCCGCTCGCCTGTTCTTCGAGTCGCTGCCGGAACTCGATCAGCTTGCGGACGGCGCTGGCGCTGTCGGCGAGGCCCTTGACCGTGAAGTTCATGTTGGCGCGGTAGTGGCTTTTGATCAGTTCGAACCGCAGCACGGCGGGATGCACGGGCCGCCCGGTCGCTTTGCCGCCCAGGACGTCGCGGACGGTGAAGAAGTTGCCCTTGCTCTTGGACATCTTCTCGCCTTCGACCATCAGGAAGCGGGCGTGCATCCAGAAGTTGGCGAAGCGGTCGTTGCCGGTCGCGCCGCAGGTCTGGGCGATCTCGCATTCGTGATGCGGAAAGATCAGGTCTTCGCCGCCGGTGTGGATGTCGATCACGTCGCCGAGCGCCTGGCGGGCCATGACCGAGCATTCGATGTGCCAGCCGGGGTAGCCGGTGCCGTAGGGCGACTCCCACTTCATGATGTGCCGGGGGTCGGCCTTCCAGAGCAGGAAGTCGGCGGGGTGCCGCTTGGTCGCGAGTTCCTCGTCGCTGACCCGCCCGCCGGACCCGGCCTGCACCTTGTCGAGCGTGTTCCCGCTCAGCTTGCCGTACTCCGAAAAGCTCTCGACACTGTAATAGACGACGCCGTCGGAGACGTAAGCGTGGCCGCGATCGACGAGTTCGCCGATCATGGCGAGCATGTCGTCGATGTGGGCGGTCGCGTGCAGGACGTTCTGCGGATACTCGAAGGCGACCTTCAGCCCGAGCCGCTTCGCGTCGTCGAGAAACGCCTTCGTGAAGAAGCTCGCGATCTGGTAGGGGTCGTTCGGGTCGTCGATCGATCCGTCGTCGGCCTTGCCGCTCTTCTTGCTCTCTTTAAGCTTCCGCATCGCGAGCTGCATCTTGTCTTCACCGCCGCCGTCGGCGACGGCGTCCTCGGTCATGTGACCGACGTCGGTGATGTTCATCACGTGATGCACGCGATGGCCGGCGACTTCGAGAAACCGGCGGATCAGGTCGGCGAACAGAAAGCTGCGGAAGTTGCCGATGTGTGCGTAGTCGTAGACCGTCGGCCCGCACGAATACATGCGGACTTCACCCGAATTGACGGGAACGAACGGCTCGACGGCGTGCGTCAACGTGTTGTAAAAGCGAATCTCCATCGGTCTCTGCATCCCTGAGTGTCTTCGGTTCCCGTTTCCCGGCCGAAGTGTAGTCGCCGGGGCGGGAGGTGGGAACACCGGGCCGACGGCATTCGGAGCCGATCAGAGCCGCGACCGTCAGGG
>JBAQZJ010000057.1:0-7376 GCA_049790855.1 Planctomycetaceae bacterium
GAGCCGCGAGCGGCTGGGCCGCGGCGAGGTGGTCGGCTTCCTGCTGGGCGAAGAGGGACATGGGGGATTGCAGGGGAAGGGGGCGGGAAAGCGGTCATTGATTGTAGTCCGGCACGCGGGCAGAGGACGTGCACCTGATCCCTGCTCTTCATTCTTTCGCTCGCGCCGACCCCGTCTTTCCATTCATTGAGACGCATTTTGTCCTTTTAATCGGCTTTCCTGGTTGAATCTCGACGAAACAGCCCTGTTAGCGGGCGAAAATTGTGCTACACTTTTCCGCCGGGAACCGGCGTTCCATCTGTCAAGAGACGCGCCATGTTGGTCTCGTTCCGTGTCGAGAACTTTCGCTCCTTTGCGGCCGACCAGGAATTCAGCATGGTCGCCAGCCCCGACCCCATGCACGGCGGGGTGCTGATTGAGCAAGACAAGTTCAGCCTGTTGCCCACGGCGGCCGTCTATGGAGCGAATGCATCCGGCAAGAGCAATCTGCTCAAAGCCGTCGAGGCGATGCGGGATTTCGTGCTGTATTCCGCGACCGGCATGAACGTCGGTGATTCGATCCCCAACATGATTCCGTTTCGGCTCGATGAGGATTGGCGAAAACGCCCGTCCTGTTTTGAGATCGAAGCCATCGTCGACGAAACGTGCTACATTTACGGTTTTTCGGCAACGCCGGATAAGGTGACCTCCGAGAGCCTTTCGATTCGGAGGGCCGGCGGTCGGACCGTCAATCGATTCCGGCGAGATACCGACGCGAGAACAGGTAACACCAAGTGGAGTTTCCGTGGACTTTCAAAGAAGGACGAGAAACTTCTTCGCGAGAAGACACGCGAGAACGGACTGCTCCTCTCTCGCGCCGCGGAACTGAATTTCGAGGAGTTCGGCGAACTCTATCTCTGGTTCCATCAAGGTCTGCGCTGTTTCGACCTGTCTGATCCGCCCAGGTACCTGATGAAACAGACAGCGTCAAAGGCACAGAAGGATGTCAAGTTCAAGGAACGCGTCTTACGGATGCTGCGTGACGCCGACTTTGGCATTCAGAACATCCTGGTCAAAGACAGGCCGCTGTCTCCGCCTGACGGGATACCGGAAGACCTGAAATCCGCGTTGGCAAACCTATTGGCGAGCAGCCCGGACAATACATGGAACGTCGCCGTTCAGACCACGCATTTCGACGGCGAAAACAAGCCCGTCGCGTTTTCACTGGAGCACGATGAATCCAACGGCACCCAGCGATTCTTTTCCCTTGCCGGACCGATCATCGAAGCCCTCGACTCGGGCGCGACCATCGTGGTTGACGAACTCGAATGCAGCATGCATCCCCTGCTGACGCGAAAGATCATCGAACTATTCCTCAGTCGGGAGGCCAACCCCAGCGGGGCGCAACTCATCTTCTCGACACATGACAGTTCACTGCTGGACCACACGCTCTTCAGACGCGACCAGATCTGGATCGCTGAGAAGACGCAAAGCGGTGCCACCGAACTCTTCTCCCTGCACGATTTCGACGGCGGCGCCAAGCCGCGAAAAGACGAGGCGTTTCAGAGAAAGTATCTTTCCGGCCGCTATGGCGGCGTCCCGAAGTTCGGCCCCACTTTCGAGGATTTGGAAGTCCGATGAGGCGCCGAGCACGCGGTGCGAAGCCGTCGCGGAAACGGCGCCGCAGGCGCCAGGAAAGGACGCGCGTCCTGATCGTCTGCGAAGGTCGCGAAACGGAGCGAAACTATTTCGACCAGCTCAAGCGCGAGGATATCGTGGCCGAACGCTTCACGGTGACAGTCAAAAAAGGGAGTGGAGGTACACGAGAGCAAATCGCCGGGAACGCCGTGGACCGGAAAGGCGATTCGCCCGACGAATACGACGAAGTCTGGTGCGTCATGGACATCGAGGATTCGTCGCACCGCGGATCGTTGATTAAGGCATTGAAACGCCTTCGCGAGAACGAAATTGAAGCGTGTCTCTCCAATCCGTCGTTCGAGGTCTGGTATTTGGCCCATTTCGAGCGGACGGCGAAGGCGTTCAGCGGCTGTAATGCGGTCGTCCTAGCCTTGAACACACATTGGAAGAAACAATTCAACAGAGAATACGACAAAAGCGACAAGTCAAATTACCGGCGAATTTCAAATTGGACTTCGAAGGCGATCGAACATGCCCAGTGGGTGCGGGAAACGCACCATACTGAGTCGACGGAGACTTGTGACTGCAACTCGTCCACGGAGGTGTACCGGCTGGTCCGAAGATTGACGACCGGCGAGGAGTGACGTTCACGATCAGCCGTCCGCGCAACGAAAAAGCCCACCGGTTGCACCCGGAGGGCTGTCGTTAAAACGAAAAACCCCTACCGGACGGACGGGTGTGTTTGCACTGACCCGGGCTAGCCAGGTGGGCGCCCCGCCCCCGGGTTGCGTGATCCGCTACGAAGGCGGCTATACGCGCGGCCGGGGAAGTCGTGGCTCCCTGTTACAGTGCTTGTAGGGTCGGCAAACCATGACCCGTCCGAGCACGGCAGAGGCATGCAATCCTTTCGAACTGCGACGCAATCTTAGTCCTGCCGGCAAGGAGGGGCAAGACGCATTTGAGTCGTTTCGGCTGGTGTCGCGCGACCTGATTCCGACAAGAAAAAAGCCTCCTGACCGGAGTCCGGAGGCTTCGACGCGTGTGGGAGACGTCGTGGGTGTCAGTTCAGTTCGTCGAGCGACTGAATCGGCAGTTCCTTCATGTTGCGTTCGACGGCGAGAACGATCGTGCGCTGCTCGGTTCCGTCGGGGCTGATCGCCGTCGCGGGGATCACCTGGCGACCGTCGTCGAGCGACACCTTCGCCGAGAAGCGTCCGTCGCGTCCGACCTTCACCGTTTCGCCCAGGACGGTCAGTTGCGAATGCGGTTGCGCCGTGCCGCTGACGACCAGTTCGGTTTCCAGCGAGAACGGAAGCGGCGCCGTGTCGGAACCGTTCGACCGGTAATCGCCGTGGCCGACTGCGTATGACACAGCCCGCGCGGCGAGGAACTTCTCGAACTGGGGATCGGTGACCGGCGACCGTGCGGAACCGGCTCGGGGCAGGCCGCCGCCGTTGCCCGTCGCCCGGTTCCAGCCCAGACGCTCGGCCGCTTTGGAACCCGGCCGCGGCGTCGTCACGCGGCGTGACTTCGCCAGGGCGAAGAAGGCGCCGCCCGGCACGGCATAGCCGATCTCAAGCTTGTAGGCGCCGGGCGGGTTTTCGACCGGAACGAACCAATGGTCGCACTCGCCGTGGATCTCGACGTCGCGGACCCAATGGGCGGCGACGCCCTTCACCTCGTCGACGTCGAGCATGTAGACGCGGATGACCGGCACCGAGCGGAACCATTGCGCCCCGAGGGCGGCTTCGGCCCGCAGCACCGTCGAGCGTTTCAGAACCCAGCGGGCATGAATCCAGTGCGGGTCGTGAGCGACGGCGGTCAACTCTTCATGGACCGACTCGTGCGGGCCGACGGTTGAAATGTCTCGACGCACGGGCCGGTGCGAAGTGCCGTTCGTTCGGGCGGAGCCCGTCGACTGCGGTGCATGAACCGGATGCGTTCGCAGCGCCTTTTCGGTGAAGGAACGTACCGGAACCGACGGCTTGACGGACTCGGTCGGCCGCGGATCGTGCCGCTCGCTTTTGACGCGCGCCACCGAACGCAGGCTGCGAGACGATTCCGGAGCGCTGGAGCGATGCACGTCGAGCAGCGCCTCGATCAGCTCTTCTTTCCGCATGCCGTGCCAGCCGGCGACCCGATGTCGCTTCGCGAGCGCGGCCAGTTCTTTGCGGGTATTCGCCTTCAGTTTTTCCAGGGTCATCGTGCTCTCCGACAGGGCGCCGCTGTGTACCCACCACCGTGAACTCATCACCACTCGGGCGCGATCGCGACCGACCGAAACGAAAAAAGGCAACCCTCGCCTGAACGGGGGTTGCCTTGGAGTATTCGTTCCGCCCGGCCTGCGTTGCGGCCGTGATCTTCATCAAGTCCGGTCAATTCGACCCGGACCCGCGACTGTGCGGATGTATTGGCGAGCATGACGCATCGTCCTCGCGACAGCGATATGTCGCGGACCGCCGGCGTCCCTGCCCGGAGGGCCTCGCATCCGACCAAACAACGTGGCTTGGCGAACCGCGACCGGCTCTTCGCCGACGCCTTCGCCAATCACCCGGCACGTCCCTTGAGGTGAGGGATTGTTGTACCCGGATGGTGAGGCATGTTCAAACGCACGAACAAAGAAATTCGATGCCAAATGCACCGATGTTTTCTTAAATAATGTTGGGTATTGACTTTGTGGAAACTTCTCTTATGCGGCAGCATGACGCACGCCCGTAGGGGAAGGGGTGTTTTGACATGGAGAAATCTTCCCCCGTACACTGCTGATGGAACGAATTTGCGGCGAGTCGTTGCCGTGGCTTCGGATCGGGACTTTCGCATTCAGAGGCCCCCGGCGATGTCGCAGTCCAGCCGAGGTCGTCGCCCGGATCGCCGCTCGCCGATGTCGATCGGTTTGCAATGGGCATCGACGGTGACGACGATCGGGCTGGAGATGGCCTTGCCGGCACTCCTTGGGGCGTGGCTCGACGATCGCTACGGCACGGGGCCGCTCTGGACGGTGTTGCTTGCGACGCTGGGTTTCGTTACGGCGATGTGGCATTTGTGGGGCATGGCGAAACGGCTCGCGGGCCCCGGCGGTCGTCCGAATGCTTCGCCGGATCCGAAAGATCAGGGGAAGCCGTCGTGACGAACCCGACCGCGGGCTTTCAGAAGGCGATTCGAAACGGCCTGAAGCTCGGCGCGGCGGTCGTCGCCGGCTGGCTGGTTCTAGCCGGTCCGGCGTGGTGGTTCGACGGACTGAGCGGCTTGGAGGGGCTGTCGATTGCTGCGGCCCTTTGCCTCATCCCCGGTTGGCTGGTTTTCGCCCTACACTCTCAGTATGGTACGGCCGCGCCGCTCGCCGTGCTGCTCACGGGGACGATTGGCCGCATGGCGACGGTCCTCATCGGGGCGCTGGCGGTCAAGGCGTGGCGACCCGACTACGACATGACGTTGTTCGCGTTGTTTCTGGGCGCGTTCTACGTGCTCACGCTGGCGATCGAGACGAAGCTGCAATCCAAGCCGCCCTGTCGCGGCACTCCCTCTGACGACTAACGCACGACGACCCGCGATGGCTGCCGACCCCAGCACCGGGAATGCCGCACACGCTGCCGGGCACAGCCCGCTCGAGAATCCGTTCCACCACGTGCTCGACTCGGCGGCGTTCGAGTTGCCGTTCATCGGGCATGTGGCGCTGCCGGAGCTGCTCGGATTCCAAATCACGAAGTTCATGGTCCTGCAGCTGATCGCGTTGCTGCTGGCGTTGGCGATCTTCGTGCCGCTGGCGAGAAAGGTTCGCGGCGGAGCGCCGGTTCGCGGGCGGTTCTGGGGATTCTGGGAGACGCTCTGCCTTTACATTCGTGACGAGGTCGTGCGGCCGACGATCGGCGACCCGCACGTTCACAACGCCGATTTCAGCGGAACCGACCACGTCGACTCCGGCTGCGAGCCGCGCGGGCAGTTCGACCCCGGCCATAACGATCCTCTCAAGGAGACGCTCGGCCCGGTTCGCCACGTCGAGCAGAAGCTGCACACGCATCTGCCGACCGCCGAGTTGGGGGGGCACCCGGCCGACGTTTATCTGCCGGTCATCTGGTCGCTCTTCTTTTACGTCTTGTTCTGCAATCTTCTCGGGGCGGTGCCGGGGTTGGGGTCGCCGACCGGCTCTTTGAGCGTGACGGCCGTGCTGGCGGTGTTCGTGCTCGTGTGCGTGTTGTACGTCGGCATGAAGGCCTCGGGCGTGGGCGGATTCTGGGCCGGCTTACTGCCCGGGCTCGACCTGCCGATGTTCCTCAAGATTCCGATCTCGATCCTGCTCTGGCCGATCGAACTGTTCAGCCTGCTGATCAAGCACTTCGTGCTCGCCGTGCGGTTGTTCGCGAACATGATGGGCGGACATACGGTGATGTTCGTGATTCTGGCGTTCATCGCCGTCGCGTCGAACAACTTTCTGCATCCGGCCGACGGGTCGGCTCCCGGCGCACTGGGGTACGGCATGTACGGCCTGATCACGGTCGCCAGCATCGGCGGCCAGATCTTCATCGCACTGCTGGAGCTGTTCGTCGCGTTCCTGCAGGCCTACGTCTTCGCGTTCCTGGCGGCGCTGTTCATTTCGGCTGCGGTTCATCCGCATTGATGCTGGTTAGGGCCGGCTGTGCCGGCCGGATTTCGATCGAATTTTCAGCGCGGCCGGCAGAGTCGGCCTTATGAATCAAAGCTTCACCACGAACAGGAGAGTTCCGACCGTGTTTCAGACCCTTCGCATGCTGCTTGTGACGTCCGGCGTGTTCATCCTCATGATCGCGCCGGCGGCGGCGCAGGACGGTGGCGGCATCGACCTGAGTTCGTTGGCCGCGGTCGGTGCGGGCCTGGCCGTCATCGGCGGCGGCCTCGGCATCGGCCGCGTCGGCGGCTCGGCCGTCGAGGCGATGGCCCGTCAGCCGGAAATGGCCGGCCAGATTCAGACGGCCATGATCATCGCGGCGGCCCTCATCGAAGGTGCCACGTTCTTCGCGCTGATCATCGCCATCATCAAGTGAGTGACGTGGGCGCTCGTCCTCGAATCTCGAACCCGGGAAAGCTCACGCACCATGTCTGTCTTTGGACGCTGCGCCGCGACGCTCCTGGCCCTCGGGGCCTTCGGCCTGCCGTTTTCGGCGCCGGCGACGTTGCAGGCCGCCGACGTGCCGGCCGAGGGGGCGCATGCCAGTGACGCGGCGGAGGGCGAGCATGCCGCGGACCCGCTGGCCTTGTCGGCGAACCTGTCGTTCTGGTCGGCAATCGTGTTCCTGCTGTTCCTCGTCGTGCTGACGAAGCTGGCATGGAAGCCGCTGACGGCGGGTCTGGACGCCCGCGAGCGTCGCATCCACGACGACATCGGGGCGGCCGAGCAGGCCCGCCTGAAGGCGGAGCAGATGCTCGCCGATCATGCCGCCAAGCTCGACCGGGTGCAAGA
Organism: Planctomycetaceae bacterium; assembly: GCA_049790855.1. Classification (GTDB taxonomy): domain Bacteria; phylum Planctomycetota; class Planctomycetia; order Planctomycetales; family Planctomycetaceae; genus JACCRE01. The sequence continues at coordinate 7,052 of JBAQZJ010000057.1, forward strand.
TGAGGTCAAGGCGATTCTCGCCGAGTCCCGCCGCGATGCGGAGGTCGCCCGGCAGAACATCGTGGCAACGGCGAATGCGGAGGCCGACGCTTCGAAGAAGCGGGCGATCTCCGAGATCGAACGGGCACGCGACCAGGCGCTCAAGGAGTTGTTCGACACGATGGCGACGGGCGTCGCCGATGCGACCGAGCACGTGCTCGGTCGCGGTCTGACCGGCGTCGATCAGAAGCACCTGATCGACGAAGCCCTGGCCCGGTTCGGCGAACGACCGATGACCGCAACGAGAGCTTAGAGCGTAGGGTGGGCCTTGGCCCACCGAGACACC
>JBAQZJ010000058.1:0-17097 GCA_049790855.1 Planctomycetaceae bacterium
TCGATGAGCCGGCGACGGTAGGCGACGGTCGACCCGCCCCACGACTGAAGCAACTCGGTCAACCGCGGCGGGCGCCCTTCTTCGGCCGCGGCGGCCCGCTCGGTGCGGAGGGCCCGCGCATGCGCCAGGAACTCCTCGGCGACTTCCCGTTCTTCACCCTTCCACAGGTCTGCCAGCGCCTCCCCGCTGTGCTGTTCGGCGAGTTCCTCGTAGCGGCAGAGGAACTTTTCGACTTGCACGGGGTAATAGGCGAGCGACTCGGTCGCCGTGTCGATCGCCGTCAGTCCGCCGCCGATGACGACGATCGGCATCCGCACCTGCAGATTGGCGAGCGACTGTGATTTTGCAGCCCCGGTGAGCTGCAGGGCCATCAGGAAGTCGGACGCCTGGCGAACGCCGCGGGCCAGGCCGTTCTTCATCGACACGACCGTCGGTCGTCCGGCACCCATGCACAGGGCGATGTGATCGAAACCCATCTCGAAGGCGCCGTCGACCGTCAGCGTCCCGCCGAAGCGGATGCCGCCGAACATCGTGAACTCGCGGCGGCGTTCGAGCAGCAGACGGATCACCTTGAGAAAGTTCTTGTTCCAGCGAACGGTGATGCCGTACTCGGCGACGCCGCCGAAACCGGCCATGACCCGTTCGTCGAGTCCTTCGAAGATATCACCGATGTCCTGCAACGGCTCGAAGGGGCGGCGGCGGCCGAGAGGATCGACCCCCGACAGCCGTTCGGCCAGCGGTTCGATTTTCAAACCGTCGACCGCGACGACCGTGTGACCGTCGTTCATCAGATGATGCGCGAGCGTGAATCCGGCCGGTCCCAGGCCGACGACGAGCACTTTCTTGCCGGTCGGAGGCAGCGGCAGCGGCCTCGCGAAGTGGAGGGGATTCCAGCGAGTCAGCAGGCTGTAGATCTCGAAGCCCCAAGGCAGTTCGAGCACGTCCTTCAGGGTTCGCGTTTCGATCTGCGGAACATCGACCGGCTCCTGCTTCTGATAGATGCACGACTTCATGCAGTCGTTGCAGATGCGGTGCCCCGTGCCGGCGGTCATGGGGTTGTCGACCGTCACGACGGCGAGCGCCGCGATCGGGTTCCCCTGGCCCTTCAACTCGTTCATCTCGGAGATCTTCTCTCCAAGAGGACAGCCGGCCAGCGGAACGCCGAAGACGCTCGACTGATAGTTGCCCGACTTGTCGCGCAGCCCCGTCGAGCAACTGTCTTTGCCCTGGTGATGGCATTTGACGCAGTACCCCGCCTGGTCGAGCGCCCCGGCGAGATCGGTGCCGGCGTCGGTCAGATGAAAACCGGCCCGCCGCCGCCAGTCTTCAGGGTCGAGCGACAGTTGGACCGTGTCGTGCAGCCGCGATTCGACGACCGGCACGAGACGGACCATGTCCAGTTTGCGTGGAATGTTGAACACGGCGCTGTGGCGATGCTTCCGGCGGCCTTCCGGAGCCAACGCGGCCCAGACGGCGTACTCGGCGGCCAATTCGAGCTGCCGGGGGTGATCGGCTTCGCGTTCGAGCCAGCCGGCGACGTGCTCGGCGAAGTTTCGCTCGGTGAGAGGTCCGCCCAGCAGCGTTTCGAGCTCCGCGGTGATCGACGCCGCGTCGATCGCCATCGCGTCTTCGACCGTGCGGCCTTTCGCCTTCCGCATGACGAACTTCCGTTTGACGGCATGCAGCGGCGCGAGTGCCGCATGGCGGGCCTGCAAGTCCCGCAGGGCCGGCTCGATGCCGAACAACTCGCCAAGAAAGTCTTCGAGATAAGGCGCCAGATCGACGATCAGTTCCGACGCCTGTTTCGCCGGCAGGGCGGTCGGCTCCTGGCGGGCCGCCAGCAATCGCGCGTGCAACTCCGGCGACCGGTCGAGCAGCCGTTCGCCGAAGATCGCGTCAAGCCGGACCAGGCCGTCCCGCTGATAGAGATCCTCGAAGGCGAATCCGAACCGCAATGAAATCGAACGTGCGTCTTGCATGGCACCTGTCATGACGTCGAACGCCGAAATCGGAAGATTCGCAGCGGTCAAGCCGGAAGAACCTTGGTTCTGCCCGCCGGCATCGGAGGACGGGCACGGGACCGTTCCCCTGCCGTCGCGTCAGACAGAAGCCGAACGGGACCGTATTCAAGGTAAGTCTAGGCATCTTGGACGATTTGCGAATAGACCTCTTGGCAAACCGGTAAATTGACGCGGCCTGCAATCCGCGTGCAAACGGCTTTCGCCCGCTCGAAATCGACGAAACAAACGGCGGCCTTACCGCCCGGCGTCGAGAACGACCCGGTAGCGGGCTTTGCCGGCAGCGAGATGGTCGAGTGCCGCATTGACGTCGCTCATCGCAAAATGCTCGACCTGCGGCGCAATCGAATGACGTGCGGCGAAGTCGAGCATCGTCGCGATCGCCGCCGGGCCGCCCGTCGGCGATCCGGAAACGCATTTCCGCCCCACGATGAGATCGAACGCCGCGACCGGAATCGGTTCGAGCACCGCTCCGACGACATGCATGCGACCGTCGGGCTTCAAGGTGTTCATCATCAACGCCCAGTCGAGCGGCGCGTTGACGGTCACCAGCAACAAATCGAGCGAACCGGCCGCGTTAGCAAGCGCCTGGCGATCGCGACTGGAGACGACCCGGTGGGCACCGAACCCGCGGGCTTCGTCGGCCTTGGAGTCGTTCGATGTGAACGCCGTCACTTCGCAGCCCCAGGCTTTCGCGAACTTGAGGCCCATGTGGCCCAGCCCGCCGATGCCCACGACGCCGACCCGGTCGGTCGGCCGGATGCCGCACGTCAGCAGCGGATCGAAGACGGTAATCCCGCCGCAGAGCAGCGGGCCGGCCGAGGTGACGTCGAGCAAGTCGGGCAGGGGAATCGCCCAGATCCAGTGCGATCGCATCCGGTCGGCAAAACCGCCGCGATGACCGATGATGGTCGGAACGGCATTGGCGCAGAGGTTGTTCTCGCCCCGCAGGCACTGTGCGCAATGCAGGCAACTGCCGGAGTTCCAGCCCACGCCCACCCGCTGGCCGATCGACAAACCTTTCGCCCGCTCACCCAGGGCAACGACCCGGCCGACCGCTTCGTGGCCTGCCACGACCGGGTACTCGGCGTTACCCCACTCGTTCGTCAGCACCGACAGATCGGAATGACACAGCCCACAGTATTCCACGGCGATCTCGACGTTCTCCGGGTCGAGAGGGCCGGGGTCGTACCCGTAAGGCTCGAGCGGCTGATTCGGGCCGTGGCAGGCCCAGGCACGAATCTCGTTCGAAGACGTCATGCGGCGGTGTTCTTTTGCGAGGACGATCGTTTTCGGTGACGGAGAACGCGTTCAACCGAACAGTTTGGTCGCGATTTCGGCGACATGGCGTCCCTGAAACGCCGCACCGGCGAGTTCATTCTCGCTCGGCATTCGCTCGCCCTTGCCACCGGCGATCGTGGTCGCTCCGTAAGGCGAGCCGCCTGTGATCTCGTCCATGCGGGTCTGGCCGGCAAACGAATACGGCAGGCCGACGATGATCATGCCCTGGTGCAGCAGCGTCGTATGGAAGCTGGTGAGCGTCGTCTCTTGGCCGCCATGCTGCGAGCCGGTCGATGTGAAGACCGAGCCGACCTTGCCGATCAACGAGCCTTTCACCCACAGGTTTCCCGTCCGGTCCAAGAAGTTCCGCATCTGGCCGGCCATGTTCCCGAATCGCGTCGGCGTGCCGAAAATGACCGCGTCGTAGTCGGGGAGTTCGTCGGGGTCGGCGATCGGGGCCGCCTGATCGAGTTTCATGCCGGCTTTGCGGGCCGCCTCTTCGGCCATCACCTCGGGAACCCGTTTGAGGACGACCTCGGTGCCGGCGACCGCGCGTGCCCCTTCCGCGACCGCCTCCGCCATCCGCTCGACGTGCCCGTAGCTGCTGTAGTAGAGAACGAGAACGCGCGCCATGGAAGCACCTCGTGGGATCAGTCAGGGGCGATTGTCCATTCGCAATGGTTGGATCTTACACGCATTGGATCTGTTTTTCTTGAGTGAATCGTCGGCCGGCGCCTCAGCCCAGCTCCACGCTGACATCAGCACCATTTGATGGAAGACCGGCTGGAGGTTACAATCATTACCTATGCCGAGTTCGCTGTTTCGACAGGCCGAACTCCAATGCCCTGCCGCCGACGCCCACCCCATTTGTCTCGATGGTCGCCCGATCATCGCGGCAATCCACGGAGTCTTCATGCGGATCACGGTCGCAGTTCTTGTCGCGTCTCTGTCGGCATCGGTGAACTGTGTCTGCGGAGCGGATCCGTTCCCGGCATTGGCCGAACAATACGCGGCGGACGCCCGTCCTGTCCTGGAGCGCTATTGCGTCGATTGCCATGCGGCAGCGGAACCGGCGGGCGAACTCGATCTGGAAGGCTTCGCGACGCTCGACGATGTGCGACGCAAGGCCGCCGCCTGGGTCAAGGTGGCGGAAATGCTCGACGACGGGCAGATGCCGCCCGAGGACGCCGAACAACCGACGCCCGCCGAACGGGCACGACTTCGCACATGGGTCGAGCGATATCTGGACGCCGAAGCGCGGGCCTCGGCCGGCGATCCGGGACCGGTGCCGCTGCGACGGCTCTCGAATGCCGAGTACGGTTACACGATTCGCGATCTGACCGGCGTCGAACTCGACCCGGCCCGCGAGTTCCCTGCGGACGGCGCGGCGGGAGAGGGCTTCACGAATGCCTCGAGTGCGCTTGTGATGTCGCCGGCGTTGCTGTCGAAGTATTTCGACGCCGGAAAAGAGATCGCACGACATGCCGTGCTGCTTCCCGACGGTTTCCGTTTCACAGCCGCGACGACGCGGCGCGACCGGACCGAAGTGCTGCTCACCGATATTCGTGAACTATATGGCCGATACGCCGCAGCCGACGGCTCCACCGAGGTGAACCTGCAGGGAATCAAGTTCGCCACCAATGCGGGCGGACGACTTCCGGTCGAGCGATATCTGCTCGCATTGCTCGAAGAACGTGACGCCTTTGCCTCAGGAGACGCGACGATCGAGACGGTGGCAGCGGCTCGCCGTCTCAGCCCGCGCTACCTGGCATCGCTGCGCGACTTGCTGACCGACGGCAGTCCGTCGCCTCTGCTCGACCCGATTCGTACCCGCTGGCGAAAGGCCGGGCCGGAGGACGCTGCGTCAATCGCGGCCGAAATCACGACATGGCAGAAGTCACTGGCGACGTTTCAGAACGTCGGTCATATGAGGCCCTGGGTCGTTCCCGTCGACCCGCTGACGTCCCGGCAGGAGATCCGGCAGAAGATCGAACCGACCGCGCATGACGAAGCCGTGTTACGACTGTTCGCGGGTGATGCCGGCAACGGGAACCACGGCGACTATGTCGTCTGGCAACAACCGCGATTCGTGGCACCCGGCCGGCCCGACCTGCTGTTGCGAGATGTTCGCGCATTAACGCGAGAACTCACCGTTCGCCGAGAGCAGATCTTTGGGGCGACCACGGCGGCGCTTGAAGTTGCGGCAGCCGCTCAGGCATCCGGGGACGGAATCAGCGTCGGGGAACTTGCGACGCGACATGACGTCGACGAAGAAACGCTGGAGGTCTGGTTCAACTGTCTGGGAATCGGAACCGACGCCGCGGCCGACCTGACTTACCTGACCGACCGGATCGAGCGTTCCGGCGATTACGATTTTGTGCAGGGCTGGTCGCAGGGCGACCTTCCGAACGTCGTGGCGAACTCGTCCGACCGGCACGTTCGAATTCCCGGCAACATGAGGCCGCACGGCGTCGCCGTTCATCCGACACCCACGCACGCCGTAGCCGTCGGCTGGCAGAGTCCCGTTGCAGGTTCCATCGAGATCGACGGCGTCGTCACCCACGCGCACCCCGAGTGCGGCAACGGCGTGTCCTGGACGTTGGAACTGCGTCGCGGCGGATCACGCCGACGGCTGGCCTCCGGCACATCAGCAGGAGCAAATGCCGTGACGGTCGGGCCTGTCGAAAGCCTGAAGGTACGGACGGGAGATCTCGTCGCGCTGCTGATCGGTCCCCGCGACGGGAATCATTCGTGCGACCTGACCGATGTCGAACTCACGATCAAGACCGGTGAGACTTCCTGGAATCTTTCGGCGGAGGTCTCGAACTCGATTCTGGCCGGGAATCCGCATGCCGACAGTCACGGCAATTCCGACGTCTGGCACTTTTTCACAGAACCGGTCGAACGCAGCAACCGGCTTCCCAGCCTGCCGGAAGGGTCACTGCTGGCCCGCTGGCAGGCTGCGGATACGACCGATGCGAAACGAGAACTGGGAGCTCAGTTGCAGCGGTTGCTGACGGAAGGTCCGCCGGCCGACCCGATGCATCCCGACGCCGTGCTGTACCGGCAGTTGCATTCTTTCGGAGGTCCGCTGCTCTCGCAGGTGAAGCTCACTCCGGCGGATCGCGACTCGTCGCCGCAAGCGGCAGAGCAGGATCAGTGGGGCGGCGATCCCGCCGCATTCGGTCGTCATCCCGACGGATCGAAGATCGACGCGGCGAGTCTGTGCGTGCAGGCGCCGTCGATCGTTGAAATTCGCCTGCCGACGGACCTCGTCGCCGGCACCGAGTTCGTCGCGACGGGTGTCTTGCATGCCGAGACGGGTCAGGAAGGCAGTGTTCAATTACGGGCGTCGATTGACGACCCGCAACCGTTGGCCGACGAAGCGAAGCGGGCTTCAAAACTCCGGGCCGATCTGCCGGTGCTGGTCGAAACAGACAGCGATGCGAAACACGTGTTTGCGGCGAGCTTCAAAGAGTTCCGTCGGTGGTTTCCGATCGCACTCTGTTACCCCAAGATCGTGCCGACCGACGAGGTCATCACACTGACCTTGTATCACCGCGAGGACGAGCCGCTCTCGCGGCTGATGTTGAGCGACGACGAGCGGAATCGCCTTGACCGACTCTGGAACGAACTGCACTTCGTCAGCCACGATGCCCTGACGGTCGTCGACGCTTTCACACAACTACTGGAGTACGCGTCTCAGGACGGCGACCCAACAGTGTTCGAGCCGCTTCGCAAGCCGATCGAAGACCGGGCGGCGGCATTCCGGTCGGCCCTGCTCGAAGCCGAGCCGCGACACATCAAAGCGCTTGTCGAATTCGCGGCGCGCGTCTACAGCCGCCCGCTGACGAGCGAAGAAGCCCAGGAACTACGAGACCTCTACCAGCGTTTGCGAAGCGAAGAGTTGCCGCACGACGAAGCGTTTCGACTGGTGCTCGCCCGGTTGTTCGTGTCGCCGGCGTTCCTGTATCGGCTTGAAACGGCTCCGCCCGGAACCGAGCCGGCACCGGTGTCTGATCAAGAACTCGCGAACCGGCTCAGTTACTTTCTCTGGTCGTCGCTGCCCGATGACGAACTGCAGAACGCCGCCGCCGCAGGGAAGTTTCATGCGCCCGACGACGTCGCGGCACAGGCTCGCCGAATGCTCGATGATGCACGCATCCGCCGGCTGGCGACCGAGTTCGCCTGCCAATGGCTGCAGATTTACGAGTTCGACACGCTCGACGAAAAGAGCGAACGTCACTTTCCCGAGTTCGCCTCTGTTCGCGACGAGATGTACGAAGAGCCGATCCGGTTCTTCACCGACCTGTTCCGACGGGACGGGTCGATCCTCGAAATTCTTGACGCGGATCATGCCGTTCTGAATGAAACCCTCGCGGCGCATTACGGCATCCCCGGCGTTGCCGGTGCCGAATGGCGGCGAGTCGACGATGTTCGCCAGTACGGTCGCGGCGGCGTCCTCGGTTTTGGCGCCACGCTCGCGAAACACTCGGGGGCCTCGCGTACCAGCCCGACGTTGCGCGGAGCCTGGATTTCCGACGTCCTGCTGGGCGAGAAGCTGCCGCCGCCACCGCCCGACATTCCCGAACTGCCCGACGAGGTTTCGACCGACGGGCTGACGGTGCGGGAACTCGTGGAACGACACAGTGCCGACCCGCGGTGTGCCGGCTGCCATGTGCGCGTCGATCCGTTCGGCTTCGCCCTCGAGAAGTTCGACTCGATCGGACGATTTCGCGAACAGGATTCCGCGGGACGGCCGATCGACACCCGCACGACGCTGCGCGACGGCTCCAAGATGGAGGGAATCGACGGCGTACGCAGCCATCTTCTGCATGATCGACGCGATGCCGTCGTCAAGCAGTTCTGCCGAAAGTTGCTGGGCTACGCGCTGGGCCGAAGCGTCCGCCTGTCGGACCAGCCGTTGATCGAAGAGATGCAGGAGCGTCTGAAAGAGCAAGACTACCGGTTTTCGGTCGCGGTCGAAACGATCGTTCGCAGCCGTCAATTCCGCGAGATCCGAGGCCGCGACCTAAAGGTCGCCGACGTGCCCTGAATTGTCCAAGCCGTCGCGATGCCACCGTCAAACAGCCACCATCCCGGAATTCGGAACAGGCCATGAAGTCTCACGATTTTTCCCGCAGGACGTTTCTTCGCGGTGTCGGCGTGACGATGGCGCTGCCCTGGCTCGAGTCGGTTCCCGTCTGGGGCGACGAGACGACGACGCGGGAACCGGGCAGCGAACCGCCGGTCCGGCTGGCGGTGCTCTTCGCCGGCAACGGCTTTCACAGCAAAGAATGGTGGGCCGAAGGCGAGGGTCGCGAAATGCGGCTCGGCCAGGTGCTGGAGCCGCTTTCCGATGTTCGCGAGAAGATGCTTTTCGTTCGCGGCCTGTTCAACGCCGAGGCGCTGAAAGGCAACATCCACAGCTCGCAGACGGGCAACCTGCTCTCGGGAGCGCCGCTCGCGTCGGGCGGCGAGATCCGTTCGGGAACCAGCATCGATCAACTCGTCGCGCAGCAGTACGGTCGATCGACGAAGGTGCCCAGCCTCGTGCTGGGCTGCGAAAAGTCGAACCCGTCGGTCCACAAGAACTATTCGATGCTGTACAGCTCGCACATCTCGTGGAGCTCACCGACGACCCCGACGCCGCTCGAACTCTATCCGGCACTCGCATTCGACCGGTTGTTCAAGGACGGGGCCGACCGCGGCGACGAAAGCGTGCTCGACGCGGTTCTGGAAGACGCCTCCGAGATCCGCCGGCACGTCGGCACCGCCGATCGTCGCCGGATCGACGAATACCTCGAATCGGTCCGCGAGGTCGAACGGCGGATTACGCAATCCGGCCGGCGCGGCGAGCTTCAAGGCTGGCGGCCGACGCTCGACAAACCCGACATGCCGCGACCCGCCGACGGAATTCCGCAGGACATCGCCGAGCACATGCGGCTGATGAGCGACATTCTCGTGCTCGGTTTCCGGACCGATGCGACGCGAGTCTGCACGCTCAAACTTAACAACGATCACAGCTCGCTGCGGTTTCCGCATCTGGGGGTGGACTACATGATCCACCATCTGCTTTCGCACTCCGACACGAATGACTGGCTCAAGGTGAACCGGTTCTTCGTCGAGCAGCTCGCCTATATCGCCCGCAAGCTCGACGCGGTTCAGGAAGGCGAGCGGACGGCGCTCGACAACTCGATGATCCTGTTCTGCTCGAGCATGCTCAACGGCAACCACGATGCGACGCAACTGCCCGTCGTGCTGCTCGGCGGCGGCGGCGGCAAACTCCGCACCGGGCGGGTGCTCGATTATCGCGACGCACCAAATCGCAAGATGTGCAGCCTCTACCTGTCGCTGCTCGACAAATGCGGCATCCGTCCGAAGTCTTTCGGCGACTCGGAAGAACCACTCGCCGACGTCTGACGGGCCGTCGAACGACTCTGCGGTCACTTGATACGACCGGCGCGACGGCTGCCTGAAAACGCGGTTCTCAAACCGGAAGTCTCCAACGGCCGGCGAGGGCGACGTCACTCGCCAGTCCGTAGCTGAAGACCCAATCGAGGTCGTCGAAGACGCCGCTGCCGTCGCTGTCGAGATACCATTTCCCGTCGCGGACGACACCCACGTCGTCGAAACCGTCGCCGTTCCAGTCGCCGACGACGACCTGATCGCCCGCCAAGCCGTAGGCGAACGTGCGATCGGACGGATCCTGGCTGCGATGACCGTTGTCATCGAGCGTCCAGAGTCTGCCCCGGCGGAACCCGACTTCGTCGCGGCCATCGCCGTTCCAATCGCCGACGACCGCAATGTCGCCCGACCTGCCGAACGTGAAGACGGCATCGCCGGCATCGAGTAACAGGTCGCCGTTGCCGTCGAGCGTCCAGACGCCGTTGCGGAACACGCCCACTTCGTCGTCGCCGTCGCCGTCCCAGTCGCCGACGACCGGCGTATCGCCTGCACTGCCGAACTTGAATGCGGCGTCGCCGGCGTCGAACGTCATGCTGCCATTGAGATCGAGGTACCACCAGCCGCCGCGAAACACGCCGACCTCGTCGAACCCGTCTCCATTCCAGTCGCCGGCGACCGGTTCGTCGCCCGGCGAGCCGAACTTAAAGCCGAGGTCGGTCGACGCGTCGAACCGGCCGTCACCGTTTGCGTCGAGCGTCCAGGTTCCGGCTCGGAATATGGCGATCTCCCGGCGTTGAGGAACCGTTGCCGGACTCGTCACCGCGACGAGCGCCCAAGCACCGCGAACGGCGTACGCTCCCGCTGGACCGAACGCGGTCCGGCCGTCGGTCGCCTCGTAGTGAAAATCTTCGTCGAGATCGAAGTACCAATTGCCGTTCCGCAGCACGGCCGCCTGGTCTCGGCCGGTGCGATCCTCGAAGGCGGGACTCTGCCAGTTGCCCAGCAGCACCTGGTCGCCCGTGGCGCCGTAGAGCATCATCGCGTCGGCGTCGAGTCCGTCCCAACTGCCGTTGCGGTTGGCATCGGCGTACCAGTATCCGCCGCGGAACACCGACAACATCGGCAGCCCGGCGTTGTCCGGATCGCCGACCACGGGAACGTCGCCCGGCGAGCCGAAGGAGTAAATCGCGTCCGTTGCGGCAAACGAGTTCGTCCCGTCGGCGTCGAGATACCACATTCCTCCGCGAAAGACGCCGACTTCGTCGCGGCCGTCGCCGTCCCAGTCGCCGACGACCGGCACATCGCCGTCGTTGCCGTAGTGGGCGACGATGTCGGCGGAATCGAATTGGCGATTGCCGTTGCGGTCGAGAGACCACCAGCCGTCGCGAAACACGCCGACCTCGGTCAGCCCGTCGCCGTCCCAGTCGCCCGTCGCCGGCACGTCGCCCGCCAGGCCGTAACGGAACGTCGTATCGCCGGCGTCGTAGACGCCGTTCGAGTTCAAATCGAGCGTCCAGTATCCGTCCTTGAACGTCCCGATCTGGTCGAAGGGCTGGAAGCGGTGGTATTCGGCGTGGGCCTCGAAACCAGTGCCGTTTTCACCGGTCGCGCCGATCACATAGTCACCGCGTTCGTTCATCGCCGTGGGGGCTTCGTGAATGGAGGATACCCCGTCGGCAATGTCGAAGTATCGAATCTCTTCGTCGGCGGGGTTCGAGGCGAGATTGAACTGCCGGTAGGCGACACGGCAGTCGCCATTGAAGATTTCGCTCCAGCTGATCAGCAGCGTGTCGCGCCGAGACGCTGCTGCGACGGTCGGATGAATCACCTCGCCGACTGTCATTGACTGCGTCGTGACGACGCTCTCGCTAAACTCCATGCCAGTCATTGCCGAGATGTTTTCGGACGCAAAATGAATGGATTGGGTGTTCGCAGCAGAATAGTCGGCGACCCGCCAGGCGTAGAACACGTCGCCGGCTGCGTTCATGGCGACGGACGGAAACTGAATAGATAAGTCGGATGAAGTCGCGATCGTCCGTTCTTCAAGTAGGACGGTACCATCGGCTTGTAACACTTGCCGCATAATGCTGTGCAAGCTGTCGGCGTAGACGATCGTGAACTCGCCGGTGACGGGGTTCATCGCCACATCGGCATTCGTCACACCGCTGATGTATCGACCATCGGTTGCCGGTGTGCCGTCCGCGTGAAAGACTTGGAAACGCGTGCTTCCCGCATTCTGCCACCAGGTGACGACGAACCGGCCGTCGTTGGCGACCGCGATGTTCGTGAATGAACCGCTCGACGAGCTCTGGATCGAAGGCGCGTGAGCGATGAGTGTTCCATCGGCCGCAAATCGCGAAAAACGAACTTCAACCAGCGACGTAGCTGTGTTGCGTACGCCGTACGAAATGATGAAGCTACCGTCGACGGCCATGCCGATTGAAGCATGGGCATATCCCGAATATCCGCTGCCCAACGTGACTTGGCGATTCGTCGCATCAAGCGGCGTGCCGTCGGGACGAAACCGGCGGAAGAACAGCCCGACATTCGAGTTCCCGAAAACGACGACGTAGTGCCCATCAGGGGCGATGGCGACGTCGTCCGGGCCGAGACTATCGTCCGTCGACGAGACCGAGCCAGGCGAGATGCCGAACGACCACATCCCGTTCCGCAGGTGCCGCCCGTCGAGCCACTCGTCGGCTCCGACGACGGTCAGCGTGACGGTCGCCGTCGACGTGTTGCCGTCCCCGTCGGTGACGGTGTAGCTGAACGTCTCGGTGGCCGTCCTGTTCCGCGGGAGCATGTAAGCGCCGGACGGATCAAAGACGAACGTGCCGTCGGCGTTGACAGTCAGTTTCGCACCCGAGTCGAGTGTGAACGTCGTGCCGACCAGTGCGGCGTCGCCGTTGACGGCCGTTACGACGAGCGGTCCGTCCGGCTCGTCGTCGTTCGCGACCACGTTTCCGGACGTCGGCTCATCTTCGTCGGCCGTCACGGCGTCATCACTGGCGACCGGCAGATCGGGCACCGGCGTGACGATGACCGTCACGACGGCGAAGCCGACGTTGTCCCACGTGTCGCGAGCGCCGATCGCGAACGCATCCGGTCCGTTGTAATCCTCGTTCGGCGTATAGACGAACGTGCCGTCGGCATTCACGACGACGGTACCGTGGTCGGCCTCTTCAAACAGCTCGAACGTGAGTGCATCGCCCTCGGGATCGTTCGCGGTCACGGTTCCGGAACCGCTGCCGTCCTCGGCGAGTTCGATCGTTGTACCGGACGCCGTCGGATCGGCGTTGAGTTGGAGTGCAAACGGTTCGCGTCCATGTACGCCGTCGTCGGCCACGAAGTAGAGCGTCCCACCGACCGCCTTCAGGAGCGTGGGACGTGAAGAACCGGTTCCAGGATTCACATCCGCAGCCAGCACCGTTCCCGACGTTGTTCCGTCCGCCTGCCAGAGTTCCGTTCCGAGGCCTGAGACGAAGACCGGGAAATAGACAGTCGAAGCGACCGCTGCCAGAGGGCCCAGGGCGCTTTCCGAATCGAAATCCGTCACGCGGAAAGTGCCGGCGACGGTTCCATCGGTCCTCCAGATCTCGTGGCCGGTCGTCGGCTCGTAGGCTCTGAAATACAACATCGAGCCGGCCGCTGTGAGAAAGAAAATGTTTGAATCGTCCGGTCCGGGGATATTGTTGGTCAGGCGGACGGTTCCCGCCTCCGCCCCGTCGGTTTTCCAGAGTTCCTGGCCGGCCACGTCGTCGGTCGCGAGGAAGAACAGCGTCGAGCCGACCGCCGTCAGCGAATGCGGGTCGGACGAGTCGTTCCAGCCGGGCATGATGTCTTTGAGGAGCATTGTGCCGGCGGTGGTGCCGTCAGTCTTCCAAAGCTCATGACCCAGCTCTGGCGTGGTCGCCGTGAAATACAGCGTGTCGTCGATGGCAATCAGACTCGTCGGACTCTTGATGCTCTCGCCGGACACCGGTTCGACCACGCGAACAGTCCCGGCCTCGGTGCCGTCCGTTTTCCACAATTCGTGCGGTCCGAAATCCTCCGAAGCGGCGGTGAAATAGAGTATCGAGCCGACGGCCGTCAGGGACTTGGGGTACGAACCCCACATCCCCGGTCGCAGGTCGATCACACGAACCGTCCCTGCCTCTGTTCCGTCTGACTTCCAAATCTCATGTCCGTACGGCACAGCATTGCCGGCGAAGTAAAGCGTTTGTCCGACCGCCGTCAGTTCGGTGTAATTTGCCCACTCTCGTCCCGGTGCGATGTCGATGACGCGCACCGTTCCCGCCGTGGTGCCGTCCGACTTCCACAGGGCGTCTCCGTCGGTCGGATCGCCGGCGATGAAGTACAACGTCGTGCCGACCGCCGTCAGTTTGCGAGCGTCTGCCGGAGCACTGTCCGCCCCAGCGGTCGTCACGCGATACGTTCCCGCGGAAGTCCCGTCGGTCCGCCAGATTTCACGACCGGCTCCGGAATCGGCGGTGAAGTAGGTGATCCCGCCGATCGCCGTCCATTCTTCAACAGACGAGTCGAGCGTTTTCGTATTGAGATCGATCAGCGGCGACGTTCCTTCGGTTGTGCCGTCGCTCGTCCAGACTTCTTGTCCACCGGCGAGGTCATACGCGCCGAAGAAGACGGTCGAGCCGAGCGCCGTGGCCGCCAGCGGATCATCCAGCGGACCCGCCGCACCAGGGTCGAAATCCGCGAGTCGAATCGCGCCAGCCCCGGTGCCGTCGGTTCGCCAGACGCCGCCGTTGGCTCCCTCTGATGCCACAAAGTAAAGGCTCGATCCGATGGCGCTCAAATATCGCGGCTCTGTCAGGACGCCGCCGGCGGGAAGGTTCCCGACGCGAACCGTGCCCGCGGCCGTTCCGTCGCTCATCCAGAGACGCCGCTCGCTGTTGTCTTCATCCAGTGCTGAAAAGAACACCTTCGAGCCGACCGCCACGAGGCTTCGCGGCGACGAGGAGGTGGTTCCGGACCAAAGGTCCGTGACCATAACGGTACCGTTCGCCGTACCGTCGCTCGTCCATAGTTCGTTACCGGTATAGGCGCCGCCTTGCCCGGGGCCGCTAAAAAAGAGCTTGGACCCGACTGCCGTCAAATTCGCCGGCCCGGCAACACCGAATTGGGAGAAGAGTTTCTTGATCAGCACGGTGCCGGCATCCGTGCCATCAGTCTTCCATAGTTCGGCGGCACCGGCCGATCGAGCAGCAAAGTAGTACAGCGTCGATCCAATCGCGGTCAGATCCGCCGGATAGGATGACCCAAACGGTTCGTGGTCTTTGACAAGCACCGTGCCGGCTTCGGATCCGTCTGTCTTCCAGAGTTCCCGGTTCGCCGGGCCGTCGGTCGCCGTGAAGTAGAGCGTCGAGCCGACGACGGTCAGTTCCTGGGGCAGCGACGACTCACTGCCGGCGTTGATGTCGGCGACACGCATCGTGCCGGCGGTCGT
This sequence comes from Planctomycetaceae bacterium, assembly GCA_049790855.1. Taxonomy (GTDB): domain Bacteria; phylum Planctomycetota; class Planctomycetia; order Planctomycetales; family Planctomycetaceae; genus JACCRE01. The sequence continues at coordinate 15,172 of JBAQZJ010000058.1, forward strand.
GCCGTCAGTCTTCCAGAGCTCCGTACCGCCCGCGGCGTCCGTCGCGACGAAGAAAACGGTCGAGCCGATCGCGGCAATTTCGGTCGGTTGTGTGTTCCAGGTGGGACGATCGGGGTCGGGGACGGGTTCGAGATCGGCGACCTTCACGGTGCCCGCCGTCGTGCCGTCCGAGCTCCAGAGCTCCTTCTGCTGCGACTGGCTGCCGTTGGCCGTGAAATAGAGCGTCGAACCGACGGAGGTCAGCCCCCGCGGATCGAACCAGCCCGAGGCCGCGTTCGTGATCTGGACGGTCCCTCCGGCGGTGCCGTCGGTCTTCCACAGCTGCCGTCCGCCTTGAGCAATTTGTGCCGTGAAGAACACGGTCGAACCGACAGTCGTGAATTCTTGCGGATCGGAACTGTAGGTTGCCGAGACGTTGAGATCCCCCAGCAGCACCGGCGTTGCTGCCAGCAGCAACCGGTCTTCCAGTCGCTCGACGGCGGCGGGACGGGATGCGACACGGGATCGCCTGGGCCTGCGAGGCAGGCCGCGGAACAAGTCGAGCGACGGCATGAGCACTGGAAAGATCGAGAATCGCGGCAACACCCTGCCGGGACGGACCCCCGACAGGCGAAAAGACCCATCTTCGGACAGACGAAAGTCGCGTCAACCGCAAATCAGGCGACCTTCGGCCGATTTCAGGCGAGCCTCTGAGCCGTTCTCAAGCGAGAACGCGATTGTCGACAGTCCGGCACAGCCCTCGTCGGCGACGGCCCGATGAAGAGAATGCAGGCGGGCGTGCCGATGGTCACGTTGTGTCGGTCCCGGCGAAAGCGTCTCGCTCGAGGGGTCGCCTCAAGCCGGAATCTCTTGCACGATCCGGCAGGGTTCGACACCGGTGAGGCGCGCGCCCGAACTCGCCGCCGAGCTCGACGAACGTTTCGTCGAGCATGCTGCGACGTTCCAGGGCGGTGATCAGGCGATCGCCTTCCTCCGCCCTGAGCCGCGCGACGATCGGCTTACTTCGCCCGACGTTTGACGGCGTAGCCGTAGGGAATCGGCCAGGAGGGTTCTTCGCCGAGTTCGTGTTGGGCTTTCAACGCCCAGTACGGCTCGCGCAACAGTTCGCGGCCGAGGAAAACCAGATCCGCGTCGCCGGCCGTGATGACTTCGTCGGCGTCGCGCGGATCGGTGATCAGACCGACCGCCCCGGTCATGATTCCTGTCTCATCGCGAATCCTGCGAGAGAAGGGAACCTGGTAACCCTTGCCGACGGGAATGCGGGCCTTGGGCGTCGACCCGCCGGACGAGACGTCGATCAGGTCGACGCCCAGTTCCTTGAGGCGACCGCTCAGCACCACCGACTCGTCGACGTCCCACCCGCCCTCGGTCCAGTCGGTCGCCGAGATCCGCACGAACAGGGGCAGGTCGTCGGGGACGGTACGGCGAAGCCGCTCGGCAACTTGCAACACGAGCCTCATTCGATTCTCGAGCCGGCCTCCGTACTCATCGGTGCGCTGGTTGCTCAACGGCGAGAGGAACTCATGCAGCAGGTAGCCGTGCGCCGCATGGATTTCGATGACCTGAAAACCTGCGGCCACCGCACGGCGGGCTGCGGCGTCGAAGGCCTCGACGACCGCTTCGATTCCTCGTGCGTCGAGCGGACGGGGGATCGGATCGCCCTCCTGAAACGGAATCTCGCTCGGGCCGATGACCGGCCAGCCGCCATCCTGCGGCGATTTGAGACTTCTGCCGCCCCGCCAGGGAACGTCGCAACTCGCTTTGCGGCCCGCGTGAGCCAGCTGAATGGCCGGCACGGCTCCTTGCGCGGCGACGAACCGGGAGATTCGCGCCAGCGGTTCGGCATGTTGATCGGTCCAAAGACCGACGTCGCCGGGAGAGATTCGGCCCTCGGCCGAAACGGCGGTCGCCTCGACCATCACCAGC
>JBAQZJ010000059.1:0-7585 GCA_049790855.1 Planctomycetaceae bacterium
GAGCCGCGACCGTCAGGGAGCGTTTCGCGGCGTCCCAACGCCCTTATTCGCTCCCTGACGGTCGCGGCTCTGATCTCTACGGGGCGGCGAACGGTTCGATCAGCCGGACTTCGACGAAATAGGCCCCGCGCGTCTCGCCGTCGTCGGACGTCAGTTCCGTCCACAGGTCGCCGGAACCCGCCGGCAGGTCGACGATCAAATCGGCGCTCGCCGCGCGAGCGTCGACGGAGGATTCCGCCGTACTTGTCGCGACGTCCTGATCAACCCGCACCGCCGCAGTTGTCGCGTCGATGGTCGCCGGATCGGGGGCCGGTCGGCGGCGGAGCCGAAACGCATATCGCCCGGGCTGCTCGACGTCGACGGCCCAGAATCCGTTCGCTTGCGGATCCTGTTCGACAGTGTCACGCTGGCTCCACGGCACGTCGTCGGTGTCACCCGAAAGCGGATGCCAGTCGTGGCAGGTCAGATGGACGACGGGCGCCGCTTCCGAGCCGAGGACGATCCGCACGTAGTCGCCATTCCGATCGGAAACGTGCTCCCACCAGCGTTCGTAGGCGTCTCGCAGCTCCTTCACGATCTCCGGATGCTCTGTCGCGACGTTCCGCTTCTGACCGGGATCTTCGTTGATGTCGAACAGTTCTTCGCCGTTCACCAGCCGCCAGCGCTGGGTCATCACGGCACACTTCCGCCACTTCTCGGGATAATCGATTCGCTGCGATTCAACGACGAGTGTTCGATCACCCGGCGAGGGCGGGGCGCACGGAAGATCCTCTTCGTCGCGAAGCCAATGCGACAGGTCGGTCCCGTCGAGTTGTTCCTCGATGCCGATCGGGAAGCCGGCCATCGAGCAGAGCGTGGGCACGAGGTCGATGTGGGCCGTCAGTGCATCGAGGTCACGCCCGCCTGTCACTCTCGACGCTGGCCAATGAATGAAGCAGGGCACTCGGTGCCCGCCGTCGTACTCGGAGCCTTTGTTGCCGCGCATCCCGGCGTTGAATCCGCCGTCGCGATGTCCTGCCGCGGTGCCGTTGTCGGTCATGAAGATGAAGATCGTGTTCTCGGAAAGTCCCAGTTCGTCGATCCGCTTGCGGAACCGTCCAACGTTTTCGTCGAGGTTCGTGATCATGCCGTAGAACGATGCACGCTGGCCGCCGATTCCGGCTTCCTGGAAAGGACGGCTGTCTCTTTCGTCGACAAGGTAGGGGGCGTGCGGAGCGTTCGTGGCGAGATAGAGCAGAAACGGCTCGTCGCCGTTATCTTCGAGCCACTTCGTCGCCTCACCGAACCAGACGTCGGTGCAATAACCTTTGAATCGCTCCGCGTGGCCGTTTCGGAGATAAACGTCGTCGAAGTAGTCGTTGCCCCAGAAGTCGGGCGTCTGGCCGACGCCGCCCCCGCCGTGCATCAGGACTTCCTGGAATCCCTGATCCTGCGGCCGAAGCGGGAAATTGTCGCCAAGGTGCCACTTCCCGAACATCGCCGTCCGATAGCCTTGCCCGGCGAAACGTTCGGCGAGCGTCGTCTCTTCCGGAGCGAGGAGCGACCGGCCCATCACCGTGTGCCAGACGCCGACCCGGCGGGAATACTTGCCGGTCATCAGAGCGGCCCGCGTCGGCGCGCAAGTCGGATCGACGTGAAAGTTCGTCAGCCGGACGCTTTCCGCATAAAGCGCGTCGAGATTCGGCGTTTGCAATTGCTTGTTGCCGTGACACGAAAGATCGCCGTAGCCCATGTCGTCGGCGATGACGATGACGACGTTCGGACTCTCGCCGGCCCTTACTACCGGCATGGCGAACAAAAGGACCAAGAGCGGCAAGACGCGAAAGGCGGTCATCGGGAAAACTCCGAAGGGCGAACCCTTTCACGATCGCATCGACGACCGTTAGAACGCAACCTTCGCCGCGATGGACGACGACAGAGCCGCGACCGTCAGGGAGCGTTCTTCGACATGACTTGACCGAGAACCGCTTCCCGACAGCCACGGCTCTGTTCGCCAAGCCTGCGAATCACTCGAAGAAAGCGGACCGTTGAATGACACGGTTGCGAACGAATTGTCACGAGGAAGAATTAATCTCTCGCAAAGACGCAAAGAACGCAAAGGCTGGAATGTTCATCATGGCTTCTTTGCGCTCTCTGCGCCTTTGCGAGAGGCTCCTTATTCATCGAAGCAATTCGTCCCCCACGTCGAAAAACGCTCCCTGACGGTCGCGGCTCTGAAAACCGTTCCACTCAACCTTGTTCAGCCTGGAGAACGACGATGATGCGATCTCGAACCTTCTGCGGAGCGGTGGTCCTGTCGGCATTGGCGGCGCAGGCGAACGCTCAGGACGACCCCGCGGCGAAGCGGCTGGAATCGTCGCCGCGGCATCACGAGTTCGTCGACGTGCCTGCCGAGGGCGGACGCAAGGTCCGCTCGTTCGTCGTCTATCCCGAAGTCGACAAGCCGGCGACCGCCGTCGTCGTCATCCACGAAAACCGCGGGTTGACCGACTGGGTCCGCTCGGTCGCCGATCAGCTCGCCGAAAAAGGATTCGTGGCCATCGCCCCCGATTTTCTCAGCGGAACCGGCCCCGACGGCGGCGGCACGACAGCGTATGAATCGCAGGACGCTGCTCGCGACGGCATCTATAAGCTGCCGGCCGCCCAGGTGACGGCGGATCTCGACGCGGTCGTCAAGTACGTGCGAGGTCTCGACGCGACGACCGACAAGGTCGCGGTCGCCGGCTTCTGCTGGGGTGGCGGTCAGTCGTTCCGATATGCGACGCATAACCCGGAAATCGCCGGCGCGTTCGTCTTCTACGGATCGGCCCCCGACGAAGACGCCCTGAAAGCGGTCAAGGCGCCGGTTTACGGCTTCTACGGTGGAAATGACTTCCGCATCACCGGCCAGGTGCCGGCCGTCGCCGACAAGCTCAAGGCTGCCGACAAAAAGTACGAGCCGGTCACCTACGAGGGTGCCGGCCACGGCTTCATGCGTTCGGGCGAGGGTGCAGAGGCCGACCCGGCGAACGCGAAAGCGATGAAGGAAGGCTGGGACCGCTGGGCGACGATCCTGAAGAAGCTGTGAACACACCCATCCATCGACAACGAACCTGTTTAGCCGCGACCAACGGGAGCGCGTTTCAAAACGCGCTCCCTGACGGTCGCGGCTCAACAAATTTGAGGCGACGCTATTTCGCGGGCGGTGCGGGCTTCGGGGCGACGACGGGTTCTTTCGGACCGGCCGGCTTCGGCTCTTCAGGTCCGCCGATGATCTGGAGTTCGGGAAGTTTTGCCTGAAGGCTTTTCACGCCGTCGAGCGTGACTTTCGTCTCCCACACGAACACCTTCTTCAGGTTTTTCAGATTTGCGACGTGCGCCAGGCCGGCGTCGGTGACACCCGTGCCGTAGAGGTTCAGGTATTCGAGCTTCTGCAAGCCGGCAAGATGCGAAAGCCCGGCGTCGGTGATCGCCGTCTTCTCGAGATGCAGGCGGATCAGCTCCGTCAACGGTGCCAGCGACGCGGCCAGATCGTCGTTCAGGTTCGTTCCTCGGAGGTTCAGATGAACGAGCCGGCCCTTGACGGCTTCGAGTGGCTTGAGCCGGTCCGCCGTCAGTTCGACATTGCTCAGGTGAAACGCGACATCCAGCCGCGGGTCGCCCTGGGCGAGTTCCAGCACCTGCGCGCCCGCTTTCCGGACGGCGTCGACCGCAGCCGCATCTTGCGCCTCTTGTGCAAGAACGGCGGCCGGGCTGAAGAGCAGGGCAAAAGCCGCAATACAGGAGAGTCGCATCATCGCGGAGGTCTCCGGCGAGGTTTCCAATCGGTGGTGATTCATGCGTTTTCGACGATACGCGGGCCAACCGGCCGTTGCAACGTCAGTCGGAAACCCTGTCGGTGCGAAATGGCCTCCCCGCATTTGCCGTGATTCGATAGAAGCCGTCAGACCCTTGTCTCGCAAGTCTTCTGGCGAATGAGCACGACCACCGCACGCACACCGATTGATACACCGATCCACGCGCTGGGGCGGTTCGTGATGGGCGGAACGTGCGCCGTCGGCGACTTGACGCTGTTCGCCTGCTCGCTCGTTCGCGCCTTGCTGTCGGGGTTGCCGCGACGCGGCGTTTTGATTCCGACGATGTATCAGGTCGGCGTGCTGAGCGTGCCGGTCGTGCTGGTCACCGGTGGGTTCATCGGGATGGTGCTCGCGGTGCAGGGTTACGACCAGCTTCGGCTGATGCGAATGGAAAGCCGGCTCGGCGCAGTGATCAATATTTCACTCGTCAAGGAACTGGGGCCGGTGCTTGCCGCGGTGATGCTCGCCGGGCGGGTCGGTTGCGCGATCGCGGCCGAGCTGGGCACGATGCGTGTCACCGAGCAGATCGACGCGCTCCGGGCGCTGGGGGCCGACCCTGTTCGCCATCTCGTCGTGCCGCGATTTCTGGCCTGCGTGCTGCTGATTCCGACGTTGACCGTGCTCGGCGATGCGACCGGCATGCTGGGAGGCGGTTTTTTCGCGACGCAGGTGCTGGGCATCGACGGCTTCCATTTCTGGCACCATACGTTTCGGTTCATCACCGCGTACGATTTTCTGAGCGGACTGTTTAAGAGCCTGTTCTTCGGCGCGGTGATCGCCGTCGTCGCCTGTCATCGCGGTTTTCACTGCGGCGCCGGCGCCGAAGGCGTCGGCCGCGCGGCGACCGAAACGTTCGTGCTGTCGTTCGTCCTGATTCTCGCGATCGACTTCGCGCTCGGCATCCTGATCAGTGAGACGTACTACCTGATTTGGCCCGCGCCGCTTTCGTTGACGTGACGATCCTCCGTTGCCGCACTTGTGCGGCGCCGAGCGTCGGCCGAGGCCGACGGCTGAGAGCCTCTCACGCAAAAGCGAACGACGATGACCAGCGACGACGCCCCGAAGATCGAACTGTGCGGCGTGTCGCGTCGGTTCGGATCGCAGCCCATTCTGCGAAACCTGTCGCTGGCGATCCGGCCCGGTGAAACACTGGTCGTCATCGGCGAAAGCGGCTGCGGCAAAAGCCTGACGCTGAAACTGATGATGTCGCTGCTGGAACCGTCGTCGGGCACGGTGATCTGGGACGGCGACGACGTCGCGACGCTGTCGCAGCGGGAACGGTCGCGGCGTCGATTGCGGTTCGGCTACCTGTTTCAGGGCGCGGCGCTGTTCGACAGTCTGAGCGTCTTCGAGAACGTCGCCTTCGGCCTGAGGCAGAACACCGACCTATCGAACGACCGGATCCGCGAGATCGTCGCCGACCGGCTGCACGAGGTCGGCCTGAGCAACGTGATTTGCGACCAGAAGCCGTCGCAGCTTTCGGGCGGACAGAAAAAGCGGGTGGCGTTGGCGCGGGCGTTGGCGCTTGTGCCGGAAGTCATGTTCTACGACGAGCCGACGACCGGTCTCGACCCGATCATGACCGACGTGATCAACGAACTCATCGTTCAGACGAGCCGCAGCCGGCCGGTGACGAGCGTCGTCGTCACGCACGAAATGTCGACCGTTCGCAAGGTCGCCGATCGCGTCGTCATGCTGTGCCCCGTCTCGCGGCTTGACGACCACGCGCCGCAGGTCGTGTTCGAGGGGACGGCGGCCGAAGCGTTCGAAACGACCGACCCCCTCGTTTCCCAGTTCGTGCGAGGCGAGGCGGGGAATCGGTTGCGCGAACTGGAGCTGGCGCGGTAGTTGAGGGTTGAGGGCAGGCTCGATCCTCGTCCCCACGAACCGCTCTGGCCGGCATCGGCGGTTCTCACTTACAACTTGCGGCGATTTCCGTGTCATTCCGCGAACACCGACGGCGCTCATGAACGAACGTCCGCTGCAATTTCGGGTCGGGCTGTTGACGCTGCTGTCGATCGGCGTCGGCGGGTGGCTTGTGTTCCAGTTCGGCGATTTGCAGAACGCATGGCAGCCGACCTACCAGGTCGAGGCCACGTTCGACCGCGCCCCCGGCGTCTACGTGGGAACGCCCGTCAAAACGAACGGCGTCCGCGTCGGTCAAGTCCGCGCGGTCCGGTTGATCGACGGCGGCGTGTGCGTCGTGCTCGACCTGGAGCAGCAGTACCGACTTCGCGAGGACGTCGAGATCAGCCTCTCGCGAGGACTCCTCGGCGATGCGAGCATCAACGTGCTGCCCGGCCGATCGGAACGACCGTTGCCGGCAGGCACGCCGGTCGCGGCCCGACCGTATCTCGATCCGCTGGAAGCGGTTCAGCGGATGGAGACCAACGTCACGACCGCACTCGCGTCATTTCACGCGACGAGTGAGGAATGGCGCAGCGTCGGCAGCAATTTGAACGCCCTGCTGGACACGAATCGCGGCGATCTGGACCTCGTCATCGAACGCACCGCCGAATCGCTGCACGAGTTCACGATCGCGATGCGAACTTTCAGCACGAGCGCCGAACAGGCGAACGCGATTCTCGGAGACCCCCGAAACCAGGAAAACCTGCGAAAAACTCTCGAAGCCGTGCCTCTCATGGTCGAGGACACGCGGCAAGCGATCGTCGCCATCCGCACGACGATTCAGAAAGCCGACGAGAGTCTCGGCAACCTCGCGGAGGCGACCGGGCCGTTGGCCGAACGGTCGGCCTCGATCGCGACTCGTCTCGATGCGACACTGATGAACCTGCAGGTGCTGTCGGCCGAGTTGGCCGAATTCGCACAGCTCGTCAACGACAAAGATGGAACGCTGCACGCCGTCGCGACCGACCCTTCATTGTATCGAAATCTGGATCAGTCGGCGGAATCGTTGACCGTGCTGTTGACCAATCTGGAGCCGATCCTGCGCGATTTGCGCGTCTTCAGCGACAAGATCGCCCGGCATCCCGAACTGATCGGCGTCGGCGGAGCGCTCAATCCCAGCGACGGCACCAAGGGCGTTTTGCCGGCATCCTTCGAGTTCGGGCAACCGACGTCGCCGGGGGCGGCCCGTATCGGCGGCGGTCAGTAGAGGCGTCGACCAGACGGAGGGTGAGGCTCCCGCCGAGCCACACGGCCGATCTGGACACTGACGCGACTCGCACTTCGACCGGTGTTCAGTCGCCGATCATCGCCCGGCTGCGAAAGGCGTCGGCACGGTCGCGTATGTCGCCGGACGCCTGGACCGTGGTCGGACGCATGTTGTACGTCAGGTCGTGGCGGTTCGTGACGGTCGCCGGCAAAAAGTTGTCGCTGAAGAACTCGACGCCGGGATACTGATACCAAGGCTTCTCGTAGCTTTGAAGCGTCGTCAACGTCTCGTAGCCGTCCTTGATCAGCGTGATCTCGCGGGTGCCGTAGTAGGTGAAGTCGACGGACGCGGGCGAATAGCCGATCTCTCGGCCATCGACCAGCACCATCGCCCCGGGCGGGTTCGATCGGATCGTCATTCGACGCTGAACCGACTGGCAGCCGGGCAGGGCCGTCGCAACGGCGGCGGCCACGGTCATTCCGCGAAGCCACGCTCGCAGGCGGCTCGAACGACGCGACGACAACGGAGCGGTCCTTGAAGGAGGCGCACGAAAGGCCGCGGATTGTCGTGACAGTCGGCCGAACGGTCAAGAGGATGTTTGACGTCCATCAGAGCCGCGACCGTCAGGGAGCGC
>JBAQZJ010000060.1:0-2288 GCA_049790855.1 Planctomycetaceae bacterium
AGGGACCATGGTCCCTCGATGTTCGTCATGTGGATGTTCAGGTCGTCGGCGAATTACGTCACGTAAACCCACCGCCCGATGACAAGTGCCGGCAGGACCAGCAACGCAGTTGCGAGCGCCAGCGACACGTCGCCCGTTTGCGCGAGCACGGTCGTCGCATCGAGCGTGATGATCGACAGCAGCATCAGCTTGACGGTGTCTTGCACGCGGTCCGGCGTCGGCGACGAAATCGCCCCGGCGACGCGCCGGTTCACCGTCAACGCGATCGCCACGACGATGATCGCGACGGCGGTACCGGGCAGGTCGCCGCGAACGAAACCGGTCAGAGCGGGCGGCCAGCCGTAATACAGGCAGGCCAGCAACGCCATGCCGAGATTCGCGACCGCGGCGCCGCCGAGCAACAGTCCGCGACGGCTCGTCGTTTCTTCCGTCCGCGCGAACCAGGTGATTCCGGCGACGTAGATTCCGATCGCAGCGGCGACGATCAATTGCGGCGGTTCCCACACGAACGCGGCGCCGTCGTCGCCGGCCGCGCCCAGCATCACGTTCAGGAAGCGGCAGCCCCCCATCGCGACCGGGCCGAGCGGCGTGTGCTTGAGGAAGCCGTCGTAGGCAAAGATGCCGGCCGTCAGACCGAGTGCGATCCACAGCGCCTGCGATGAGACCGATGCCGCCGACGCGATTCCGATCGCGACCAGCACCGCTCCGACGATCGCCGCCGACTTCGTCGAGATCCGCCCCGACGGAATCGGCCGTCCCGGCCGGCCGATCGCGTCGCGCCGACGGTCGAAGACGTCGTTGAACACCATTCCCGCGAGATACAACGACGCCGAGGCCGTCAGCAATGCCGCGAACTCTCCGACCGGCTGGAACGCTCCCGTTTGACAGGTGTAGCCGGCGGCAATGTCGGCGAGCGCCGTGAACACGGCCGGCAACCGGACCAATTGCAGCCAGGCGCGCACCCCGCCCTGCGCGGCGGGGTCGGACGGTTCGATCGTCGCCGAAGTGTCAGTCATGTCAGGCCACCTGCTCCCGGACCCAGCCCGACAAGGCGTCCTGAACGGCCTTGAGCTGCGCGTCGGTCCGGCCCTTCACGTCGTCGAGTCGATCGCGGTCGGGAGCGGCCGCCGATGCGAAGAAGTAGAACTTGATCTTCGGTTCGGTCCCGCTGGGCCGCACGGCGATCGAGCAGCGGAACTCGCCTTCGGCGGAATCGAGAAACAAGAGGTCGCCGCCCGGCTCGGGCAAGTCGGCAGACTTGCTGTTCTCCGGCAGCGAACGAACCTGGTGCGCCTTGTAGTCGCGAACGGACGCGAGCGAAACGCCGGCGAGTTCCGCAGGCGGGGTCTCACGGAACCTGGTCATGATCGCTTCGATCTGTTGCCGGCCGGTCGGGCCGGGGCAGGTCTCTGACCGCTGCCCTTCGAGGTAGTAGCCGTGCTCGACGTAAAGTTCGTCGAGACGATCGAGCAGCGTTCGACCTTCGGCCTTCAATTCGGCGGCCAGTTCGGCGATGAACAACGCCCCGACGGCGGCGTCTTTGTCGCGAGCGTAGCTTCCCGCGAGATAGCCCAGCGATTCTTCGGCGCCGAAGACGAAATGCTCGGCGCCTTCGCGGTCCATCGTCTGGCCGATGTATTTGAAGCCCACGAGCAGGTCGTCGATGCAACGCACGCCGCGACTGCGGGCGATCGCCGCGACCAGCGGCGTCGTGACCATCGTTTCGACGACGTAGTTGCGGTCGGTCAGCGTTCCGGCATCCTTTCGCTTGCGAAGGACGTAGTCGACGCACAAGGCGCCGACCTGGTTGCCGCTGAGGATGCGGAACGAGTCGTCGCGATCGCGGACGGCGATTCCGATCCGGTCGGAATCGGGATCGGACGCCATGACGACGTCGGCGCCGGTCTCTTTCGCCCGTTCGATAAGCGCCTCGTAGACCTGCGGTCGCTCGGGGTTGGGAAAGTGATCGGGCACGTTCGGAAAGTCGCCGTTCGGCTCGCGTTGCGGACCGTAGATTTCGACGTCGCCGAAACCGACCGCCGCCAGCGTCGTGTAGACGTTCGTTTCGCCGACGCCGTGCATCGGCGAGAACAGGATCTTCAGGTCGCGCCGGTCCGTCAGGCTCAACGCGGCGACCGCCTCGATGTACGCCCGGTCGATCGTCTCGCCGACGACTTCGATCCGTCCTTGTTTCACGGCGGCGTCGAAATCGACGGTCGGAATCTTCTTGGCGGCGTAGACGTTCTGAATGATGCCCTTGTCGTGGGGCGGCCACACCGGGCCGCCGC
>JBAQZJ010000061.1:0-1743 GCA_049790855.1 Planctomycetaceae bacterium
ACGCGTCCACCACGACGTCTTGAACCGTATCCGCCTCTTCAGGAATCGAACTCAGATCACGCCAGCACTCGCAAGCTGACCGCGCAGAGAAACCCGTTGTTCAACAGGCTGCTAGACCCTTCCGCACAGCCGACTTCACCAACAGTACGGCCGCAATAGGCCATGACCCGCAGGACGGCGCGACCGCGAGGAACCTCGTTCGGAGAGAACGACGTCTCGCGACGGCTCCAAGTGCCTGCAAACCAGGGCGCCTTGGATTTTTTTGGAGGAGTTCGGGAGTCAGGAGGTCAGGAGTCAGGAAGTAGGTCAGGCTGTGCCTGACGGAAGATGGGCGACGAACACACACGGGAGGTTGATCGCGAAGCGAATCGACAAAAACGACAACACGAAACGACAAGCGGGACGCGGTGGGGTTGCCGCTCGCGCTCGGGCGTCGTTCTATTCCTTCCCCCCGACCGCGATCGCCGTCGCCGTCGCGTAGGTGCGGCAGTGGGACATGGTGACGAGGATTTCGGCGATGCCGAGAGCCTTCGCCTTTTTGGCAGCACCGCCGGAGAGATCCAGCCTGGGGGCGCCGGATCGTTCCGGCAGGATTTCGAAATCATGCCAGCCGACACCGGGAATGAAGCCCGTGCCGAGAGCCTTCATCGCCGCCTCTTTCGCCGCCCAGCGACCCGCGTAATGCTGGGCGGAGTGCTTTTTCGATCCGCAATAGACTCGCTCGTCGGGAGTGAAGACGCGGTCGAGGAACACGTCGCCGTGCCGGTCGATCATCGACGCGATTCGATCGATCTCGACGATGTCGGTTCCGAGGCCGAGGATCATGCGGGCGACTCCGTCGGTGCGAGTTGCGGGCGACTCCAGATCGTCGCCGCCACGATGCCGGCGATCCAGCCCGCGAGCAATTCAACGACCGCGACGACTGCCGCCCAGGGCATTGGAATCTCGATCGGCAGCCCTTTCAATCGTTCGGTGAGGTACGCGGTGACGGGCGGATTCATCCGTTCACGATACGCATCGAGGAACTCGGCTTCGAAGTCGTTCTCAGGTCGTTCGTTCGATGCCAGACGGTCGAGGACGGCGCGTCCGCCCGGCTGGGCGAGCAGGTGGATCCGCAATTCGACCTGGCGGACGTGCCGCCACGAGCGATAACTTTCGGCCGCCATGCCGGCGAGCATCAGCGGCACAAAGACGGCGGCTGTCGCGATCGCGACCCGTCGTGTGACGCCGTACTTTTCGGCGAGCGTCGTGACCAGCACGCCCGCCCCCGTGCCGATGAACGCCGGAAACAGGACCAGCAGACGGAGTCGCGACGGCGCGTGGGCCGCGGCGAACGCGAGAATCGTCAGCGATACGACCGCCAGCCCGACGAAGCGGAACCGCGTCGTCCGGGCGGTGTGCGAATCGACGGGCGTGTCGGCAGACATGGTCGAGGCGATGCCGGAGGACGTTCGTTTGCGTGCTGCGCTTGGCTGCGCTAAAAGCCGGACCCGCAGGCTAACGCCCAATGGCACTTACTTGACGTGTCTCCCCTCTCCTCTGGGGAGAGGGGCCGGGGGTGAGGGGAGCCGTTGGACGCCGGACGCGGCGGTTGCCGGTCTCCGTTTCCGAGGGGAAACCGCCGTCAACGACAATCGAAGGCCGCAAGGCATCCCCTCACCCCTAACCCCTCTCCCCAGGGAGAGGGGGACCATACGCGTAAAGTAAGTGCCATGCCCTGACGGTCGCGGCTCTGATGTGTTT
>JBAQZJ010000062.1:0-2187 GCA_049790855.1 Planctomycetaceae bacterium
GCCTTTGTTCGCAAGCCCGACGCGCCAGCGAGGGGCCATTGCAACCAGCGTCCGACGCTGAAAGGACGTCCCGCGCACCGGCAGGCTGACGCCCGCCGCTCGCCTGTCGGTTCTGCGATTCACGCCGATCGACGTTCGCGTCGGACGGGAGACTGGCCTACGGGAATCGCTTCCGGCGGACCGAGTCCGCTGCGGCGTGAAATCGACGGCGGGCGTGGTACAGTAATCGGTCGATCGAACGGGGTCGTCTCTCGACGCCGGTGTTGTCAGCGTATCCTCCTCCTGTCGCCGCGGAGTCGCGGGAATGCCCGTCAAGGTGAAGTGTTCCGGCTGCCAGACCGTGCTGAACGCGCCCGATCGCGTTCGCGGCAAGGCGGTCAAGTGTCCCAAGTGCGGGACGGCGATCCGGGTTCCCGCCGAGGCGACCGCAAAACGGAAATCCGCCGGCGTCGCGTCGCATGACGACGACGAGTTCCTCTCGTCGCTCGACATGAACCGGCTGGAAGACCGTTCGACCCGCGTCTGCCCGAAGTGCGGCACGATCGTCGGGGCCGAAGACGTCGACTGCCCGATGTGCGGGGCCGACCTCACGACCGGCGGCCTCGGCGTCGTTCAACGGGCGCGGGTCGGCCGCAAGGGCGCCGCTCCGTCGGAATACTACGGCAAGGCGCTGCGCGACGCCGGCCGGTATCTCGTCAACAAGCAGCACGGGCTGGTCTGGAAAAGCGCGTTCATCTTCACGTTCTTCCAGTTGCTCTACGTGGTGTGCTCGTTGATGATCCAATGGTGCCACAACCGTCCGCCGAAAGCGTTCTGGATTTTCGTCGGTCTGGTCGCATTCCTCGCCACGCCGGGCTGGATCTGGTTTACGCAGCTCGAGCTGACGAAGCGGGCGCTGTCGCCGAAGCTCGAAAAGGATCTGATCCGCTTCGAGCCGTTCGCCGCGATGGCGCTGGGCATCAAGTCGGTCGCGTGGCAGTTCTTCTACGGCTTTCCGATCTGGGTGTTGTTCGGCCTGCCGGCGGCCGTCCTGCTGGCGATGGGTTCGTCGACGGGCGTGATCTTGGCGATCGTCGCCCAGGCGATCTTCCTGCCGATCGCGCTCGTCTCCTGGCCCGTCGCGCAGGCGAACTTCGCGATGCCGATCACCTGGCCCGGCTGGATGATGCACAAGGTCTTGCAGGACGTCGGCCGGAACATCGGGCCGGTGCTGTACTGGACGCTGCTCGCCGTGCTGACGGCGATTCCCGTCGCGGGCGTCGGGGTCGGCGCGGCCTTTCTGGCGGCCAAGCCCACGTCGGAACTGGCGACCACGTTCGCGCACAACGCGCGAATCAACGGCGCCCAGGAAGTCGTCGATTACGCCGAGGAGGAAGGCGAACAGGCCAGCCCCGAAGCGACGGCCCTCGCCGGGCAGGAGAAGAAAGAGATCGACTGGAAGCTGCTGCTCTGGCCGGCGGGAGCGTTGCTGCTGTCCTCCATTCCGCTCGGCTATTACGTCGTGTTCAACGGACGCACGACGGCGTTCTTCATCAAGCTGTTCCGCCCGAACATGCTGAACCTGATCGCCCACGAGAAGGAATACGTCTACCGGCCCAAAACCCCCGAAGAGAAAGAACGCGTTTCGCAGCTGACCGGCCCCTACACGGCGTACTCGGTGCAGATGATCTTCGTGGTCAGCGCGTTCATCGCCGCGGTCGGCGGCGTCGGGCTGTCGTTCACCGGCCTGGGCTACGGGTTTGGTTTCTGGATTTCGTGTCTGATCGTCAATGTGGTCACGGGCTTCTTGTGGTGGCCGGTCGTCGTCTACAAAGGCTTCAAAGAGAGCGCCGGCTGGGGCATCGGCATGCTGACGCCCTGCATCGGCCAATGGGTGACGCTGGCCTTCCTCGGAATGTTCTCGGAACGCACGAAATACGAAGCCCAGATTCTCGGCATCTCCTTCATGTTCGGTATGATCGCGATCATCATTCAATGGACAGTGCTGGAAGGCGGCGAGGGCGCCGCCGAAGAGGCGATGATCTCGACGGTGGCGCGATTCCTCTGCTGAGGCCGTTCGCAAGCCCGAAGCGCCGGCAAGGGACCGAGTTCGTTGACGCTGAGACCCTGCACGATCAGAGCCGCGACCGTCAGGGAGCGCTTGTCGACATGGGTTGCCGCGGAAACGCTCCCTGACGGTCGCGGCTC
>JBAQZJ010000063.1:0-1947 GCA_049790855.1 Planctomycetaceae bacterium
GCCTCGCTGCGCTCGACCCACCCTACATCAGCATGCGATCAATCGACGGTGTACTGTTTCGCCAGCGATTCGAAGTCGGAGACGCCTTTGTTGTCGAGGCCCATGTCGCGGACGATCTGGGTGCCTGCGGCGCGGCTCGTCGTCAGTTCGCGGGCCGAGGCGTGGATTCGACCGTTGGCGTCGTACTTGTAAGTGACCTCCACCGGCGACCCTTTCGGCAGGTTCGCCGGCAAGTCGACGATCTGGAAGTCGCCGATCGACGTGCAGGCCGCAGGGTCGGCCGCTTCGCCTTCGAGGATGTAGACGTGAATGCGCTGCTGGTTGTCGCTCGTGGTGACGAACCGCTGCGTCTTCTCGAACGGAATCGGCGTGTTCCGCGGAATCATGATGTGATTCACCTTGCGGGTCCGATCCTGCGGATCGGTCAGTTTCACGCCGAGCGAATGGATGTTGACGTCCTGGGCGCTGATCGACTCCAGCCGCTTGCGAACGGCCGAGGCGAGCCGGCTGCCGCTGCCGGCGTGCTTCGTTTCGAGAATTGCGGCGTGAATGGCGGCCCCCTGGGCGACGGCGGCTTCGGGCATCAAGTCGCGACTGGGCAGCCGGTCGCAGATGTCCTTAAGCGTCTTCTCGACGATGGGCATGTAGGTCGAGCCGCCGATCAGCACGACTTCGTCGAGCTGTTTCGGATCGACGCCGGCCTGGTGCAGCACCAGTTCGGTCGTGTCGCGGGTCCGCTGCATGAGGTCGGCGGTCATCCGTTCGAAGTCGCCGCGGGTCAGCGAGACGGTGAGGTTCTTGCCCTTGTGATAGACCGTGACGGGAATCTGGTTCTTCGTCGACAAGGCCCGCTTGGCGTCTTCACACTCCTGGAAGAACGAACGCAGGCTTTCCGGGCTTTCGCGAGGGTCTTCGCCGAACTTGCGTTTGAATTGCTCGGCGAGGTGATCGACGAGCCGCTGGCTCCAGTCGAGGCCGCCGAGCATGACGTCGCCGTCGGTGGCAAGCACGCGAAAACTCGTCGGCGTGTTGCGAACGACCGTCACGTCGAACGTGCCGCCGCCCAGGTCGTAGACGAGAATCGTCTTCTCGAACTTGTCGATGTCGGTGC
Organism: Planctomycetaceae bacterium; assembly: GCA_049790855.1. Classification (GTDB taxonomy): domain Bacteria; phylum Planctomycetota; class Planctomycetia; order Planctomycetales; family Planctomycetaceae; genus JACCRE01. The sequence goes on from JBAQZJ010000063.1 coordinate 1,112, forward strand.
GGCCGAGTTCGCCCTTCTGCCAGGCGTAGGCGAGCGTCGCCGCGGTCGGCTCGTTGATGATGTCGACGACGTTCAACCCGGCGACCCGGCCGGCGTCTTGCGTCGCCTTGCGTCGGACGTCGTTGAAGTAGTACGGGACCGTGACGACGGCGTTCGCGATGGGGCCGATCCGCTTCTCGGCGTCCTGTCGCAGCTTTTTGAGGATCAGGGCTGAAATGAACTCGGGCGTGAGTTTCTTGCCCTGATAGACGACGAAGTAGTCTTTGTTGCCCAATTGCCGCTTGATCGCCTCGACGACGTACCGCGGGTCTTCGATGGCGACGCGCTCGGGCGAGGGGCCGACCATGACGTGGCCGCCCTCGCCCAGCAGGACCACGCTCGGCGTGATCGAGCGATTGTCGGCGTTGGGAATGATCTCCGGCTCGCCGTCGTCGTTGAGACGGGCGATCGCGGAATATGTCGTACCGAGGTCGATGCCGACCGTGTGACCTTCCAGGAACTTCATGAGTGCGCCTTCGCGATCGTCACTGTCGGATGATTCGGGGAGACTCGCCGGACCGGACGCCGGGCGTCGGAATACCAGCGTTCCCACAGGCCGGCGTTCGTCGCAGGCCGGCGTATCGTCGCAAGTCTTCCCGTAAGATTGGCGAATGCCGAGAGACTTTTTGACATTCTGCCCCCGGATCGAACGGCTTTCAAGGACTGCTCGACGCACGCCGCGATGCCAGCCATCGTGGTGTCACAGACAAATGGCCGCAACAGAAGCGGAATCGACGCAGGTCACGCGACCCGCCAGGTTTTAGCCGTCGGACTTGCCCGACGATCCGCGTCGGGCA
>JBAQZJ010000064.1:0-5455 GCA_049790855.1 Planctomycetaceae bacterium
GAGACACGTCACCCACCGGCAGGCTGACGCCTGCCGCTCGCCTTTTCCGGGGGATGGTGAATAATGGGAAGCTCTGCGTTCGAGTTCCCTTCCTGCGAAGACCAATGTCGGAACGTGTCGTCCTGGCGATGAGCGGCGGTGTGGACAGCTCGGCGGCGGCCGTGCTGCTTCAGCGCTCGGGGTACGAGGTCGTCGGGCTGTTCATGCGAAGCGGTGCGACAGACGAAGCGTGTGCGACGCCGGACGCCGTCCTGCCCGTTCTGAATGCCAAGCCGCACAAGCAGGGCTGCTGTTCCGCGAGCGATGCCGCCGACGCCCGCCGGGTCGCCGATGCGCTGGATATTCCGTTTCACGCGTTGAACTTCCGCGATGCCTTCGGGCGGATCAAAGATTATTTCGCCGACGAATACCTCGCCGGTCGAACGCCGAACCCCTGCGTCATGTGCAACAACTGGCTGAAGTTCGGCCGGCTGTGGGAGTTCGCGAAACAGGTGGGCGCGACGAAGATCGCCTCGGGCCACTATGCGCAGGTGGGAACGACAGAGCGATCGACCGGAGACGGGGGAGCGGGGGAGACGGGAGACGAGGGGAGACGGGTGACACCGCCGCTCCCTCCGTCCCCCGTCTCCCCCGCTCTCTTGCGCGGCGTCGACCGCTCGAAGGACCAGTCCTACGTGTTGTTCGGCCTCGAGCGCGAACTGCTCGCGAACGTGCTCTTTCCCGTCGGCGAACTCACCAAGCCGGAGATTCGCGAACTGGCCCGCGAAGCGGGCCTGCGGGTCGCCGGCAAGCCCGACAGCCAGGAGATCTGCTTCATACCCGACAACGATTATGCCGGGTTCCTGAAGCGCTACCGCGGAGAAGCCGACACGGCGGGAGAACTGGTCGATACGGCCGGCAACGTGCTCGGTGCACACGCCGGGTTCGAGCAGTTCACGATCGGCCAGCGCCGCGGTCTCGGCGTCGCCTTCGGGTCGCCGCGGTTCGTCGTGCGGATCGAACCGCAGACGCGGTGGGTCGTCATCGGCACGCACGACGAACTGGGACGACGCGAACTGGAGGCCGATCGCGCCAACTGGCTCGCCGACGTCGACGGCGAGTTTCGCTGCGAGGCGCAGATTCGCTATCAGCATCGACCGGGAAAAGCGACGGTCACGATGATCCGGAAAGACCGTTTCCGCGTTGTCTTTGATGAACCGCAGTTCGGCGTCGCGCCCGGCCAGGCCTGCGTGTTGTACGACGGCGAGCGAGTTCTGGGCGGCGGGTGGATTCAATGAGCCAGCGAGCTTCGGGGGTCGATCGGTATTCGCGACTCGACGCCGTCGAGATCGTTGGCACCGTCGAGCGGCTCTCGAACCGGATCGGCGCCCGTTTCCCGGATTCGGGCCTGCGGAAAACCTGTTTGCGGCTGTTGGAGATCGCGAGTCAGGCCTCCGAGCGGAGTGAAGCGATCGGGCGGCCGATCGTCTGGCTTCGCGTGCTGACAGGCATCTTCATCGCGCTGATTCTGTCGCTGATTCCGCTCGCGGTCATTCAGGCCAAGCCGCCGGACGGCCCGCTGCGGCTGACGGAGCTGATTCAGGTTTGCGAATCGGCGATCAACGACGCGATTCTGATTGGTGCGGCGATCTTGTTCTTCGCGACGATCGAAGCCCGCATCAAGCGGAACCGCGCGCTGGCGGCGATCGACGAGCTTCGGTCGCTGTCGCACATCATCGACATGCACCAACTGACGAAGGATCCCGAGCGGGTCGTGTTCGGCATGCGGATGACGGAAGCCTCGCCGCTCCTTTCGCTGACGCCCTTCGAACTGGAGCGTTATCTCGACTATTGCGGCGAGATGTTCGCGCTGCTCGGCAAGATCGCCGCGCTTTACGTTCAGCACTTCGAAGACAGCCAGGCGATGCAGGCCGTCAACGACATCGAACAGTTGACGACCGGCCTGTCGCAGAAAGTCTGGCAGAAGATCACGTTGCTGCACACGATGTGCGGCGCACGGCTGCCCGAGACGATCGCGACGAACGATGAAAGTTTAGCCGCGACCATTCGGGAGCGCGGCGCGCTCCCTGACGGTCGCGGCTAAACGAGTCGATCACGCGGCACGGCGGTGCTGCTGATTTCGGTTCCGATTATCGGGCCGTGTCGCCGCTTCGAGTTCGTCCTCGTCAAGGTCGCGGCCTCGCTTCGAGCGCTTCGCGCCCGGTTCGCGCGAGATCCACGACAGAATCGCCGGCAGCGTCGTCAGCGAGACGAACAGCGTGCAGGCGACGCCGATCGTCAGCACGAGGCCCACGCTGAACAGCCCGCGGTGCGCGGCGAGCATCAGGCTGCCGAAACCGACCATGTTCGTCACGCTCGTGATCACCATCGCGCTCGCCGTGCTGGCATCGAGCGTGAACGGCTTTCCGCGCTGCGAGCGGTAGTTATGCACGACGTACACGCCGTTGTCGACGCCGATGCCGAGAATCAGCGGCAGCACGATCAGATTCGCCGCGTTGAAGTCCTGGTTCAACAGTGCGAGCACCCCGACGCTCATCGCACCGGCCGCCAGCGGCGGCACGAGCGTCAACGCCGCATCGCGCAGGTTGCGGAAGTCGAGCACCGCGGCCATCGTGACCACCATGCCGAGATAACCGAGCACCAGGTACATCGGTCGGATCGGCACGCCGCGCGTCGACAGGGTCATCGCCGTGAAGGCGATGACGACGAGCGGCGGAACGAGGACGAGCAACTTGTTTTCGCGTTCGAGGAAATCGAGCATCAGCACCAGACTGATGACGACCAGCGCGTACAGCGCTGCGGTCTCGTAGCTCGATTTGATCTGTCGCGACGCCTCGAAATTCTGCAAAGGAGTGCCGGTCACGTTCGGATCGACCGAACGCAGGTCGGCGACGAACCGCGAGAGCGGCTCGAATTCCCAGACCGCCTCTTTCGGATGGATCTGCAACAGCCACGTCTGACGTGGTCCGTCGAACCGCACGAAACGGCTCGTCAATTCGGCGGGAAAGTCGGCGGCCGTCAGCGGCTCCGGGTCGGAGGCCGCCATCGCCATGACCTGGAACTGCGTCAGCAGCGCCTGGGCCATCCGCTGCTGGTACTGCCCGAGCAGCGTCTTCTGTTCCGCGAAGGGAAGCTTCTCCAGCGTGTTGAGAAACGTGTTGAGCTTCTCGGCCAGCCGCCGCGCCGCGGGGCCGCCGTCCTGCCGGACCGTCTGATAGAGGCGCTCGAGCGAACGGCCGACCGACGAGGGGCTGGGGGCTTCATAACCCGGCGCCGTCGCAGGCAGCCCGCTGAGCCGCGAACGCACCTGCTGAATCAGGTGCTGCGTGTCGCGCGGCGACGCCTGCGGCAGTCGGCTGGCAAGCTCCTCGACGCGGGCGACGGTCGGCAGGGCTTCGAATTTCGCTTTGAGGGCCAGCGCCTCTTCGGGCGAGTCGGCCATCGCGACGGCGAACAGTAGCGACCGTCCGGCACTGTCGTGCAGGTCATGCAGCACGTCGACCGAGTCGAGACCTTTGGCCTGCAGGTTCAGCAGGTTGTGATCGAACTCGACGACCGGCACCGGTTTGTTGCCTTCCAGCCGGAAGGCGCAGGCCGTGACGCCGGCGATCACCAGCAGCGACAAGATGGTCGCCGACCGCGGAAACTTCGACGTCCCGAACCGCAGCCACGAATTGCGCAGCGGTCGCGGGAGGCTGTCAGCCGAAGCGCCTTCGTCGCCGAGCGCGATCAACGCCGGCAGTGCGATGAACGTCGCCATCGCACACAACAGAATTCCGCCGCCGGCAATGATGCCCAGTTCCGCGACGCCCAGAAACTGCGTGAAGGTCGCGCAAAAGAAGGCGAGGGCCGTCGTCAGCGAGGCGGTGATCAGGCCCGAGCCGATGCCCACGCTGGTCGTTTCCAGCGCCTCGGCCAGATCCAGCCCGTTCTGGCGCTCTTCGAGATACCGCGAGAGGTAGTGAATCGCGAAGTCGCCGCCCAGCCCGATCAGCATCGCGGCGAACGAGATCGAGAGGATGTTCAGGTGCCCGACCGAAAAGGTCGCGAAACCGAACGACCAGGCCAGCCCGACCGCCAGCATGACCATCGCCAACGCGGGGTGCCTGACCCCGCGAAAACCGATCAGCAGCAGCAACCCCACGCCAAGGAACGACACGCCCGAGGCGACCGTCATGTCGTAGTTGCTGCGACGCATCTCGTCGCTTTCGAGCACCGGAATGCCCGTCAGCGTGATCTTCACGCCGGGGTGATCGCGCATGATCTCGGCGGCGATCTCGCGGCACCGGTCGATCGCCTGCGTCGGTCCGTCGAAGCCTTCGCCGGTGGCACGGGGCGCGGCGTGGACGAATCCCATCGTGCCGCTGCGGGCCAGCAGATAGACCGGCCGGTCGGTCGCCTGGCGGAACTGCGGATCGACCGGAAACATCTCCGGCCAGGGCGAACGGAAATCGCGCGGATCGGCCAGGAACCGCGACAGGCTGTCGGTCAGTTCCTCGGCCTGCCCGAGCAACGCGGGCTGCTGCCGGGAATCGGCCTCGCCGATCTGCCAGGTGAGCCGATCGGTCACGTCCTCGAGGCGGACCCGGTCCCAGCGTCCGCGCACGACCGGTTCGTAGCGGTCAAGATGAGACAGGGCGGCCTGAATCTTCTCGGGTGGCAGAAACTGCAAGCCTTTCCGACGCAGCCCGGTCGCCTCGATGCGATACAGGACGTTCGAGAACAGCTCGTTCTCGCGAGACAGCCGCCCGCCCAACTCGTCGATTGCACGGCGGACCGAATCGGGATGGTCCGACTCGACCACCGCGACGATGTCGGACCCGGCGCCGAAATTCTGCGTGTAGGCCAGCCAGCGCTTCTGGTAGGGCGTGGACGGGTCGATCAGGTCGGCCCGCTCGGTCTTGAAGCCGAGATAGCAGACCGACAGGGCGACGCAGATGCCCGTGACGATCAGAACCAGAAGCAGCGTGACCTTCGGTGCGGACGCCACGGCGCGCGTGGTCGAACGAAGCGCGTCGTCGAGCAGCGAGCCTTGCGCCTGTCCGCGGTCGGCCATCGGGACTGTTCCGGCATCCTTGCCAAATCCCCCCAATCGGTCCCGACGCACTGACTGCGAAGCCGACGTTTCGAGTGAACCGTCGGTGCGCGCGCGAACGGAACCCGACCGATTGGGCGGGACGTCTTCACCATCGGCGTCGCGACCGGCGATCCTGCACAGGAATCCGGCCGCGATCGTCGCCGTCCCCCGTGTCCGTTCGGCACGAACAGGTTGCGCCGATTAAACGGGGGGCCGCGAACTATAACGGAAACCGCACATGGTGTGCTATGCGGGTTCGCGACGCAACTCGTTGATTCTCTCGGCCATTTCAAAGCCGCGACCGTCGGAGCCGCGACCGTCAGGGAGCGTTTCTCGGCGTGGGTTCGCGTCAAAGACGCTCCCTGACGGTCGCGGCTC
>JBAQZJ010000065.1:0-4853 GCA_049790855.1 Planctomycetaceae bacterium
TCGCCGGGCCGCTGGGCTGGTCGATCGTCAGGGCAGGTGTCACCCCGGCTGGGGTCGAGACGAGAGCCGGTGTCCCGACGGCGGCGCGAGCGCCGCCGGTCGGGGTGATTCTCGGCCCTGAACGCGGCTCAGGCGAGCTGCTTCTTCCGGTTGATCAGGGTCTTGATCCGTTCGGCGAGGAGAGCGGCGTCGAACGGTTTCCGGAAGGTCTCGTTGAAGATCGTCCGGTCGAACCCGCTGGCGCTGTCGTCGTCGCTGAGCAGTCCGACGAGCACCGTGTCGGCATACTCGAGGTTCTTCTTCAGGTTGGCGGCGATCATCAACGCTTCGCCGCGTCCCATCGCGAAGTCGACGACGACGCAGTCGGGGTGCAGGCTTTCGGCCTGGATGCCGGCCTCGAAGCCGCTGGCGGCGGTTTCGATCTTGAACTCGCCGTCACCGAGCATTTCGGTGAGTCCCGAGCGAGTCGTGGCGTCGGCTCCCACGACGAGCAATTTGCCCATCGCTTCGTCTTCCAGTTCGCCAAGGGGCATTCCATGCTCCTTGAGGAACCGGATCAGGTGCTCGCGTGGGATGCGGCGATCCTGCGACCCGGGGATTCGGTAGCCGCGCAGGCGGCCCGAATCGAACCACTTGCTGACGGTGCGGGGGGCAACCTTACAGATCTTGGCGACCTGTCCGGTCGTGAAAATCGTCCTCATGCGGGCTCTCCAATCAGGCTCCGTGCCGACCGGGCCGGCCTCCGGCGAACTGGGACGGGCCGAGTCGCGGGCCGAACGTCTCCGCCGCCGCCGTCGTCCGCCCGCCGGGTCAACGGGCGGGTCGTCGGCGGTCGGTTCGCGTGGAGGCGTCCGTACCGGTGTCGGTCGTCCCGCCGGACGGCCCGGGCGGATGGCCACGGCCGTACTCAACGGGGACGGGGTCGTTCCAGACGACCGGCGACCGCGCCGGAGGCCCGATTTCGAGACCCGCGAACGTCGTGTTCGCGGGTCCGACGATCGGGACGACGGCGTGAGAACCGGTCCTTGGACACCAGATGGGCCGGACCGGTTGCGGCCGCCCCGGGGCGCATTGCCCCGAGACGCGAGCCTTCACCGAAGAACCAGGCCCCCCTGGTCAACGATCCGCCGCTTCCGCTCCGTCGGCCCATCGCTGCCGATCGCGTTCCTTGCGACCGGCGTATCTCCTGCCGACGTGGCGTTCGCGCCGAACCGTCTGACCTATACTTTCGACCGACAGAACGACGCCTCTTGAGGACGTTTGCGACTTGCGCATGTGAGGAACCGCCGGTTTGTCAAGACCGATCCCGTCACGTTCTGCCTGACCGGAACACCTTGACGGAAATTTGCCTCGCAAGCTCAACGGGAGGGCGAAACCCCTGCTGAGCCGCATGGCCCGCCGGCGTGCTGCCGCGGCGCAGAAATCCGGAACCTTCAAGATTTCGGGGTTCTCAACGCCGGTTTCTCAAAGGGGTTCTGTGAGGACGTTCTTACGTGCGCGACGCTTCTTTCGCGAGCGTCGCATCGGCCGGCTCGGCCTCGATGACGCTCAGGGTCTGCCATCGTCCGTGAAGGAACCGCGCCAGCATCGCCCCCCCGCCGGACATCACCGCGATCGTGCACATCGCCCAACTGAAGTGCAGCGAGTTCCGCCCGAGCCGGTCGGCGACCATCACGGGCGCCAACATCACGCCCCAACTCGTCAGCGCGCCGACGACCATCGGGAACCGCGTATCGCCGGCTCCGCGAACCGCACTGCTGAACACCACGATCATTGCGTCGAAGAACGCGAACAGCGCGACGTATCGCAACAACACGACCGTCAAGTCGCGAATCGCGGCGAACTCCTCCGGTTCGACGCCGGCGGCATAGGGGGCGAGGATCAGGTCGGGGGCCAGCGTATAGATCGCGCCGAACAGCAGCATCCAGCCGCCGCCCAGCGCGAACGCCCACCAGACGGTTCGCACGGCAAGCTCCGGCCGGCGCTCGCCGATCCGACGGCCGATCAGCGACATGACCGCCGTTCCCAGCCCCATCAGCGGCACGAAGGACAGCCCGTTCAGGTTGAACGCCAGGTTCGTCGCCTGCTGGTGCAGCGGGCCGAGCCGGCCGACGATCAGCAGGAACAGCGTGAAGCCGGCGATGTCGACGAGAAAGTGCGTCCCCGTCGGCAGCCCGAACTTCAGCAGCCGTCCGAACAGTTCGCGATCGAACCTCCAACTCGACCAGACGGCATACTCTTCGCGTTCCTGCCGTCTGCCGATCAGCACGAAGTACGCCGTCGCGGCGCCGAAGTAAGCGACGACGGTGGCGAGCGCCGCCCCGCGCATGCCCATTTCGGGAAACGGGCCGATGCCCCAGATCAGCAGCGGGTCGAGCGTCATGTTCGTGACGGCCAGACCGACGTTGACCCACATCACGGTCATCGTCCTGCCGCGACCGCTGTAGAAACCCGACAGTGCCGAGCAGAGCGTCATCGGCACGGCGCCGAAGCACAGCACGCTGAAGTAGTCGATCTCCAACTGCTGCACCGCCGGTGCGTGACCCGCCCAGCGGAAGATCGCCGGCGAAAGAGGAACGACGGCGAGAAAGATCAGCCCGGCGGTCAGCGACAGCCAGACTCCCTGCCACACCGCCGCCCCGACGCGGTTCTTGCGGCCCGCCCCTTCATATTGCGCCACGAACGTCGTCACGCAACTCGCCGTGCCGATGACGAGGCTCATCGCCGTCCAATGCAGCAGGCCGGCAGGCGTCACCGCCGCCAGGGCGTCGGTCGAGTACCACGTCAGAAACACGCGGTCGATGACGTGCATCAGCGACAGCGAGCCGGAGCTGAACACGAGCGGCAACGCCACTCGAATCAACTCGTTGGCGCTGCCCGGCCGCGGCGCATGCGGATCGGCCGCGGCGCGATCCGCCCCGGCGACGGTCACGGGACACGACGGCTCTTCGCCTTGACCCGGTTCGCCAGGTCGGTCTTCCGCGGCGACGGCGGCAGACATGCTCGCACCAGGATCGCGATCGAAAAGTGAACGAACCCGCCAGCGAAACCGGCGGGTCGAAGACGGACACGCCGACCCGGTTAACGGTTCGGCACGATGCGGCGTCCCCATCTTAGCGGCCTCGACGCTGTAGGGAACGCCCTCTGCGGCGTTCCCGACAGGGAGGAAACCCGGCTTCTTGAAGAAGCCGGGTTTCCTCACGCACCGATCAACGCGCGCTTGAACGCACTTGAATCGAGAGATACCGTCATCGACGCGGGTCGATGCGTTCGGCCGTCGCGATTCGGCGTTTTTCACCTCCGAAGGATCTCCCGATGACGTTTCGATGTCTTGCGACGGTCGCGGCCGCGGCCGTGTTCCTCGCACCGTCCGCTGGTCGAGCCGACGTGAAGCTCGCCGCGATCTTCGGCGACAACATGGTGCTGCAAGCCGACCAGAACGTCCCCGTCTGGGGCACCGCCGAGCCGGGTGAAGAGGTCGAGGTGCGCGTCAGCGTCGCGAAAGACGTCGCCCCGATCGCCGAAGGCGCACCGCTCGCCGAAACTCTCACGCAAGCGCAACGCACGAAGGCCGACGACGCCGGGAACTGGAAAGTCACGCTCAAGCCGATGCCGCCGACCGAGAACCCCGTCGGTCTGGTCGTCACCGGCAAGAACAAGCTCACGATCAAGAACGTGCTCGTCGGCGAGGTCTGGGTCTGCTCGGGTCAATCGAACATGGAATGGAGCGTCACTCGAGCGGCGAACCCGCAGGAAGAGATCGCGAACGCCGATCACCCGCAGATTCGGCTCTATCAGGTCAAGAAGCAGGTGGTGGCCGACGCGCCGCTCTCCGACACTGTGGGGCAATGGGTCGTCTGCTCGCCCGAGACGATTCCGAATTTCACTGCGGTCGGCTACTTCTTCGGCCGCGAGATTCACGAAATGACCGGTCGCCCCGTCGGACTGATCCAAACCGCCTGGGGCGGCACGCCGGCCGAAGCCTGGACCAGCCGCGAGAAACTCGAATCGAACGACGCCTTCCAGCCGATCCTCGACCGTTGGGTCGCCAACGTCGAAAAAGATCCGAAGGCCGCCGACAGCCCGCACTACCCGGCGGGACTTTTCAACGGCATGATCGCACCGATCATTCCCTACGCGATTCAGGGAGCGATCTGGTATCAGGGCGAAAGCAACGCCGGCCGCGCGTATCAATACCGCGAACTCTTCCCGGCGATGATCACCGACTGGCGGGCACGCTGGGGTCAGGGCGACTTCCCGTTCCTGTTCGTGCAACTGGCGAACTTCAGGCAGCGGAAGGATCAGCCCGCCGAGAGCGACTGGGCCGAATTGCGTGAGGCCCAGAGCATGACGCTCGAACTGCCGAAGACCGGGCAGGCCGTGACCATCGACATCGGCGAAGCCGGAGACATCCACCCGACGAACAAGCAGGACGTCGGCAAGCGTCTCGCCCTGTCGGCGATGCACGTCGCTTACGGTAAGCAGGACGTCGTTCACTCGGGGCCGGTTCTCGAAGAGGCGAAGTTCGCCGACGGCAAAGCGGTTCTGACGTTCGAAAACGTCGGCGGCGGACTCAAGGCACAGGGCGACGCTCTCAAAGGCTTCGCGCTCGCCGGCGAGGATAAGAAGTTCCACTGGGCCGACGCGAAAATCGACGGCGACACGATCGTCGTGTCTTCGCCCGAAGTGAAGAACCCCGTCGCCGTCCGCTACGCCTGGGCTGACAACCCCGAAGCGACGCTCTACAACGCCGAAGGACTGCCGGCCTCGCCGTTCCGCACCGATGATTGGAAGGGCGTCACGGCGGAAGCGAAGTAGGAGCTTAAAACACGTCAGAGCCGCGACCGTCAGGG
>JBAQZJ010000066.1:0-4454 GCA_049790855.1 Planctomycetaceae bacterium
AGAGCCGCGACCGTCAGGGAGCGTTCCTCGACGTGGGTTCGCCAGTAAACGCTCCCTAACGGTCGCGGCTCTGTTTGGCGATCTTCACCGTGCCGGCCAGGCCGGCATCGCGGCGTATTCGGCCTCGGGGAGGTCGTCCTGCCAGTGGCCGACGCCTTCCTGGCGTAACTCTTCCTGGATTTCTTCGGTGAGGCGGAAGATGGCGCCGCGGATGGGTTCGGCGAACTGGCGGAACCAAAGCATCTTGCGGATGGCCGGTTGCGGGTCGAGCAGGAAGACTTCGACGCCGCGCTCCTTCCAGTCGAACAGCATGCCGAAGTAACCGCTTGGAATGTATTTGACGTGCGCCATGTCGATGCCGATCCGTCGCCGGCCTTCCTGGAGGACGAGCACGGTCAGCGTGTCGCGGATCAACGCGAGGTCGGCGCCGTCCCAGATATCCATGGATCCGAGATCCATGACGGTGATGTCGTCTTCCGTATAGACGTTCATCCGCTTGCGCTTGGTTGTCATGCGTCGGAGATCCGTCGGTCGAAGGCCAGTGGACGAGTTCTGTCCGCGACGGCGTCGGACGATCAAGGCTCTCGATCGCCGTTCGTCGCCGCCTTCAACCGGAAACGCAAAGGCCGGGCCGGATGCACCGGGAAAATCATCATTCGCCAAAGAAATGCCGGAAGTCATGCTCTGTTCCTCGGATCGGACGATTCGTCCCGCCCAGACATAACCCCCGGCCCGGGGAAAACGTGTGTCGTTTTTTCAACAGTCGCACCCGTTCGACGACACTCCGGCATAAACAACCGTCGGCGGCTTCACGACTTGCGAACTTCGACGGAAGTTCCATTTCGACCACGTCGTCGTCGACGACCGGCCGACCGGGACGACGGTCGAGGCATCGACAACGGTCGCGCTGGAAAACCCGCAGGCGGGGTCTATTATGAAGTCCGCTCGCCGCTGCGTTCCGCTGGGAATGCCCGGCGATCGATTTCGACGAGGGTCTGCCCCCGCCGCTCGAAGGTCGCCCGACCGACAGCCTCCCTGCCCCACCCGAGCCGCCTCGATGAGCACTACTTCGACACCCGCCGCCTCTGGAAACGTCGCCGCGCCCGAACAGGTGTCGCAGGCCCGTGAACGCCTCGACGCGCACGTCCGCGACATGGTCCGCTGGCACTTCAGCGACGAGACGGGCAGCCCGTTCTGGCTCGACAAGAAGAAGATGTACGACTTCGATCCGCTGAAGGACGTGCAACGGTTCGAGGATCTTAAGCGGTTCCCGCTGTTCGAGGACGACTGGCTCCGCGGCGGCCCCGTGACGCGCTGGCTGCCGAAGGGACTGCAAGGCCAGCCGCTCTACGTCTTCGAGACCGGCGGCACGACCGGCATCCCGAAGAGCCGGCTCGTCAGCGAGGACCACTGGATCGATTACGAAGTCTTCAGCGAGACGCTTCCCGACAAATACTTCCCCAAGGGCGGCAACTGGCTGATGCTCGGCCCCAGCGGGCCGCGCCGGTTGCGATTGGCGGTCGAACACCTCGCCCAGTACCGCGGCGGCATTAGCTTCTGCGTCGATCTCGACCCGCGGTGGGTCGTCAAATGCCTCAAGGCCGGCAAAGCGGACGAGGCGAACGCCTACAAAGAGCACGTCATCGATCAGGCGATCACGGTTCTCAAGGCGGGACACGACGTCAAGTGCATGTTCACGACGCCGAAACTGCTCGAAGCCCTCGCGATGCGGCTGATCGACCAGGGGTCGAGCATCGAAGAGACCGGCATCACCGGCATCTTCGGCGGCGGCACCGAGTTCACGCCGCAATGGTACCGCTTCTGCCGCGACGAACTGCTCGGCCCGAACGTCTTCATGACGCCGACCTACGGCAACACGCTGATGGGCCTCGCCGCGAGTAAGCCCTTCGATCCCGCCGAGAACTACAAAATCACCTACTACGCCCCCGAACCGCGTGCCGCGATCGAGGTCGTCGATTTCGAGGACCACGCGAAACTCGTCGAGTACGGCCAGCCCGGCCGCGTGAAGCTCTACACGCTGACCAAGGAGCTGTTCATCCCCGGCTTCCTCGAACGCGACGAAGGCGAACGCGAACAGCCCTGCCGCGAGTACCCCTGGGACGGCGTGAGCGGCACGAGGCCGTATCACGTTTTTGCGAAGTCGACGACCGTTGGTGTCTATTGACGAGGTGTGCCGTGGCAGGTGAAGTGCGATCGGCCTTCGCGGCTCTCGTTGATGATCCGCCGAAAGACCTGGTCGCTCATTTTTCACGAAACGATCTCCCACAGGCCCCCGATCTCGGCATCAAAGTTTTGCCGCTTGAAAAATCGCTCGAATACACCCGGGCGATTCATCACCACGTTGTCGTTGGCAAGTTGTTGGGCCTCGTTGTATTGGATGATTCGAACAACTCGAATCCATTCTGCTACATCACAAAGGGACTTCTCCGCGGCTGCATACTCCACCTCAGCCATGACGACGACACTTGCGTCGCGTTTCGCTCGCTTGAAACGTTCATGAACGCGATGAGCGAGGCCGTTCTCCGCCAGCAGGGGATCGACGAGATCCGAGATGACCGGCCGTTCCTGTTGGACGATCAGGAAGGGCTCGCGACCCGACTTGAAGGTTTGCTGGCGGGAGACAATGACAATGATTCTGAAGCTCTCATTCTGATCCCCCTATTGGACACCTCTCGCTTAAAGCTTATGAGGTCGCTCGTAATCAGTCCCGACTTCTACGTTCGCGAAGCTGCCGCTCAGCAGATCGCTGCTTGGCCGAACGTTGATCTTCTCGCTGCGGCCGAAGCATTGATCGACGATGATTACCCGCAGGTAGCTCGCCCTGCGCGTCAAGCGGTAGCGGCCATCAGGCGTCTCATGCACGGAACGCCGTGAGAGTAGGTTGTGAGAGTGTCGATCTGACTCAGTTCCATCTAATTACCTAACAGCCAGCAGCCATCTAACTAGCCATGCTCGAACTTCCTGTCATTCGCTGGGGCAAACCCTATGAATCTCTCGAAAAGCAGGACGTCGCCGACTTCGAGACCGGCGAGGTACTCGCACAGGTCCATCAGGCGAACGCCGGCATCTTTCGCATGGACATGCGCAAGGCTCAGCAGGCCCGCGACGCGCTGCGGCAGATCGATCCGTACGAACTCGTCCGGATGTGCGGTGAGGCCGGGCGAATCTACGTTCACGACACGCTCGCCGTCGGCGACGGCGAACAATCGCCCGAACAATTCGCCAAGTTGCAATCGGCCAGCACCGGCCTGCCCGTCGCGATGTGCCGGGCGAACATGGAGAAGAACGCCTACGTCTTGCTCAACATGGAGCGGATTCTCGACGCCCTGACCCGCGGCCTGCCGCTCGACATTCTCGCCCGCGGCTACGGCCAAGAGAACCGCGGCGTGACGGTCAGCTATCAGGCAAACAGTCCCGTCCTCGGCTGCGTGCTGCCGTCGAACAGCCCCGGCGTGCACAGTCTGTGGCTGCCGGTCGTCCCGATGCAGATCGGCCTGGTCCTCAAGCCGGGAAGTACCGAGCCGTGGACCCCCTACCGCATGCACGCCGCCTTCATGAAGGCCGGCATTCCGCCGGAGGCGATCAGCATTTACCCCGGTCCGCACGAGGTCGGAGGCGCGATCACCGAAGCCTGCGGCCGCGTCCTGATCTTCGGCTCGCAGCAGACGGTCGATCGCTACGCCGGCAACCCGCGGGTCTCCGTCCACGGTCCCGGCTTCAGCAAGATCGTCTTCGGCGACGACACCGTCGATCGCTGGGAGGAACACCTCGACCTGCTGGCCGACAGCGTCTTCGCCAACAGCGGCCGCGGCTGCATCAACTGCTCGTCGATCTACGCCTCCCGGCACGGCGCCGAAATCGCCGAGGCTTTGGCGAAACGACTCGGCCCGATCGCACCGAAACCGATGGACGATCCCGAAGCGAGTCTCTCGGCCTTCACGACGCCGGGCGTCGCCGATGCCGTCCACAACCAGATCGAAGACGGTCTCGCCAAATCCGGCGCAACCGAGGTCTCGGCAAAGCACCGCGACGGTTCACGGCTCGTGCAGAACGGGACGCACGACTTTCTGCGTCCGACCGTCCTCCACTGCACCAGTCCCGAGCATCCGCTGGCGAACGCCGAGTACATGTTCCCGTTCGTCACCGTCGTCGATTGCCCGCAGGATCAGATGCTCGCGAAGATCGGCCCGACGCTCGTCTGCACCGCGATCACCAACGACGAAGCGTTCCAGTCGCAACTGCTCGACGCGACGCACATCGACCGGCTGAACCTCGGCCCGGTCCGCACGACGGCTCTCAATTGGTTCCAGCCCCACGAGGGCAACATCGTCGAATTCTTGTACCGGGCGCGGGCGGTGCAGCTCGCATCGGCATAAGAGGCTGCGCCTTCAGAGCCGCGACCGTCAGGGAGCGTTTGGTGACGCCCCCAAGCC
>JBAQZJ010000067.1:0-6039 GCA_049790855.1 Planctomycetaceae bacterium
CATTCGCAAGCCCGACGCGCCAGCGAGGGAACCGTTGATGACCCGACATTTTTGCGTCGACGAACCAGTCGGTCAGGCTGTGCCTGACGAAAGCGGGCCACGAAAACACACCGGATGCGGATCGCGAAGCAAACCGACAACACGAAACGACAAACGGGACGCGGACGGTTCGTCAGGCGGCGCCTGACCTATGCGGCAGGTGTCGGTCTGCCGACGGTTCGACCTGCGCCAAAGGCCACTCGAGGAGGTGGGTTGGAAGCGCCGTGCAATTCACCGCTTGATCTTCAAATACTCCAACACCTCGTCGTACTGCCCCCCTTCGTTGCTGTAGAGGGCGTAGTTCCGGGCGGTTGCGAACCAGTCGCGGGTCGTCGGCTTGCCGGTCTTGGCGGCGGTGACAAGGTCTTTGGTCGTCAAAGGAGCGGGGATGCCGGTGCGCATCGCTTCGGCGAGTTTGGACTCGACGGCGCGATCGACGACGGCCTTCAAATCGGCCCCGCTGAAGTCGAGCGACTTCTTCGCGACGGCGTCGAAGTCGACGCTCTCGGCCGGCTTGCCGCGAAGCAGGATCTCGACGATCGCGCTTCGCGCTTTGGCGTCGGGCGGCGGGACGAACAGGATCCGGTCGAAGCGGCCGGGACGGCGGAAGGCGGGGTCGAGGTGCCAGGGGGCGTTGGTCGCCGCGAGAATTAATACGCCTTCGTTCGAGGCGTTGACGCCGTCCATCTCTGACAGGAATTGATTAATTAAATGTCTTCCGGCACTACTGCGCATGTCGCTGCGACTGGCGCCGAGGGCGTCGACCTCGTCGAAGAACAGCACGCAGGGGGCGCTGCGGCGGGCCTGGTCGAACAGGGCATGCAGATTGCGTTCACTCGTGCCGATCCACATGTCGAGCACGTCGTTGATGCCGACGGCAAGGAAGTTCGCCTTCACTTCGCCGGCGGTGGCCCGCGCGAGATGCGTCTTGCCGCAACCGGGCGGACCGTACATCAGCACGCCGCCGCCGATCGCCTTGCCGTAGGCTTTGAACATCTCGGCGTGCGTCAGCGGATGAATGATCTTCATCCGGATTTCGTCTTTGACGCCGTCCATCCCGCCGACGTCGGCGAACGACACTTTCGGCCGTTCGATTTCGACGGGGGACTCACCTTCCGGCTCGTCGCGGAACGCCCGCACGCGACCGTCGACGACGTCGGAGGCGGCGTCGGCGTCGAGTCCGAGTCGTTCTTCGAGTTCCGGATCGCGCAGCGAGGGTTCATCGTCGATCGCGGCGCGGTACTGGGCGATCGCGTTCTGCACGTCGCCTTCTTTAAGCAGCAACCGGGCGTAGAGCAGATAGCCCTCGGCGGGTGGATCACCGCGACGGACCAGCTCCTCGGCGATGACGATCGCATGCGACGTCTTGCCGAGCCGATCGTACGCCTTCGCCAGCCCGATCTTGAGCGAGACGTCGTCGCCGGCCTGGTGCAGCGCCTCGCGGTACTCGGTGACGGCGTCGGCGGCCCGGCCGTATTTGAGCAGCGTCGCCGCAAGGTGCGATCGTAACGGCACGTTGTCGGGCGAGACGGACAGCGCCGCCCGCAACGCGGCGACGTCGGGAAGTTCATCGGACATTCGATCGAATCGAAACGGAATGCGGCGGAGAAAGTTGTCTCCAGCGTTCCGCCGCGACCCGCGAAAATCAAGACGGCACGACGCCAGGCGAGCGGCAGGCGTCTGCCTGCCGAGCACGTCGCGAGTTCCTTCAGCCCTCGAACGCCTCTCGACAAGAGCAAAAGATCGCGGATCGCCACAGAAGTACGGCGGTGCAGGATCGACGCGGCGTCAGGTCGTGGTGGTGTTCGTCGAGGCGGCGGACTGGGCGGCGATCGCGGCGGCGACCTGGTGGATGATCGCCTGGTCGCTTTGACCGCGGACGGAGATCAGCGAGGTCGGCGCTCCCATGCCGTAGCCGGTCATCGGATTGTGCCAGAGGATCTCGCCGGTGAGCGGGTCGAGGCAGTAGATGTAGCCGTTCGTCGAGACGATCAGCCGGTCGCCATCGAGCAGCAGCGTCACATAGCCCGATTTCATCTGGTCGTTCGACCAGATGATTTCGCCCGTCTCACGATGCAGCGCGACGGCGTAGCCGTTGAGTCCTACGAAGACGAGGTCGTCGATGCTCATGCGGGGTGTCTTGAAGGCGAGGGCGGGCGGGGTGTCCAGTTCAGAATACGTAAATGAGCGGCGGATGGATCAACGTCGGCCGGGGCCGACGGCTAAGAGTCCAATTGTGGTTGCACGAGCACGGCTCAGCGCCCCACAATCATCGTGACTGTTTGTTCATTCACCTGTCGCCCTCCCGAACCGCGATGCTTGCCCAGCTTCACAGTTTCAGCCTGTTCGGGATTGATGCGAAGTCGGTGCAGGTCGAGGTCGATATTTCTCCCGCGGCGATGCCGAAGACGATTCTCGTCGGGCTGGCCGAGGCGGCGACGAAGGAAAGCACGCACCGCATCGAACGGGCGCTCGTCAACACCGGTTACGCGCGGCCGGTCGATCGGATCGTCATCAACCTCAGCCCCGCCGACCTGCCGAAGGACGCGGCGAGCCTCGATCTGCCGATCGCGCTGGGCACGCTGGCGGCGAACGGCGAGTTGAGCAGCGAGAAGTTCGCGCGTTATGCCGCAGTGGGAGAACTGGCGCTCGACGGTGCCCTGCGACCGGCAAAAGGCACGCTGTCGATGGCTTTGGCGGCCCGCGACGCCGGGTTGACGGGCGTCGTCGTGCCGGCTCAGAACAGCCGCGAAGCGTCGGTCGTCGAAGGCGTCGAGACGATCGCCGTCGGTTCGCTCGCCGAGGCGGTCGGCTTCTTCACCGACCTGCTGCCGATCGAGCCGGTGCCCTTCCGCTGGGAGGCCGCCGTCGCAGAATACGGCGGCTACGACGTCGATTACGCCGACGTGAAAGGGCAGGAGTTCGCCAAACGCGCCGTGACCGTCGCGGCGGCCGGCGCGCACCATCTGCTGATGATCGGACCGCCCGGCACCGGCAAGACGCTGCTGGCGAGCCGGTTGGGAACCATCATGCCTGACCTGTCGCCCGAGGAATCGTTGCAGACGACCCGCATCTGGAGTGCCGTCGGCCGCTTGCCCGACGGTCAGCCGCTCGTGCTCAAACGGCCGTTCCGCAGCCCGCATCATACGATCAGCGAGGCGGGGCTGGTGGGCGGCGGAAGCATTCCCGCACCGGGCGAGATCAGCCTGGCGCACCACGGCGTGTTGTTTCTCGACGAGTTGCCCGAGTTCAACCGCCGGACGCTCGAAGTGCTGCGGCAACCGCTCGAAGAAGGGCACGTCACGATCTCGCGGGCGCTGGGCAGCACGACGTTTCCCGCCGATTTCATGCTCGTCGCGGCGATGAACCCCACGCCGAGCGGCTATCACACCGGCGACGGCACCGGACGCCGCAGTGACAACGCCGCGGCTGCCGAGCGGTATCGGGCGCGAATCAGCGGTCCGCTGCTCGACCGGATCGACATTCATCTCGACGTGCCGCAGGTGCCGTTCCGCGATCTCGCCGATGCGAAGCCGGGCACCGACAGCACGACGATGCGGCAGCAGGTGCTGGCGGCCCGCGACCGGCAACGACACCGGTTCGGCAAGGACGGGTTGACGCATCTGCTCAACGGCCGGTTGAACGCCCGGCATCTCCGCCGGTACTGCAAGCTCGATACGGATGCCGAGAGCCTGCTCAAGGTCGCGATGGAGGAAATGGGCCTTTCGGCCCGCGCCCACGACCGCATCCTGCGAGTCGCCCGCACGATCGCCGACCTGGACGCCGCCGAGACGATCGGCGCGATGCACCTGTCGGAAGCGATCAACTACCGGACGCTGGATCGGAAATACTGGTGAGGTAGAACAAGGCTTGCCGAGCTTCTGCGATAGGTTCCGTTCGATAATCCACATTCAGAAATACAGCGAGAGTTTATCGATGGGCGAAGTCGTTGCGCTGGTTGTCGGGATCGTCAACCTGATCTTGCTCCTTTGGTTCATCATTACCCTCAACGGCATCAAATCGGACACCGCAGAGATCGTCGAGTTCGGCCGACTGCTAGTGAAGCGGACGGTACCGGCGGCGAACCCGAACGTCTCGATCAATGATGGGATGACACCGGACGAGATGCTCGCGGCGGTCGAAGCGGCTGGCGGCCAGTTGAAGTTATTGAACGACGTGATGGGGCTGGACGTCGTTCTTGAGAACCACGATGCCATGCCGCCTGAGCTCGTAAGACTCGTGAAAAAGCATAGTAAGGCGATCGCCAAAGTCGTCCGGCGGCGACGGTGATCGGAGTTCACATAATAGAAGCGGCCGTTTCGCCTCGTAGCTGGTGGGCCCTGCCATGTCGACCTATCGTATCGCTCTCCGGAGCTATGCTCCGGGGTCCGTCGGTCGCACATGAACTTGATGTCGGCCATCAGAGATCGTTACGCCCATGCTGAAGACCCCGCCGCGTCTCGTCGGTCCCACCCCACCGCGGCTCGATTTCGACTCGAACGGCATGTCGATGACGCCGGAGGAGTTCGACGCGGTCGAGGACTATGACGAGTGCTTCCGGTATGAGCTGATCCGCGGTGTGGTGATCGTCGGTCCGATGTCGGAGGACTGGCACGCGGCGTTGATCGACGAGACGAACTACCTCGTCCGCGACTACGTCCGCTCAAACCCGTCGGGGACGGTCGTCGATGCCACGTTGCCGAACCGGTACGTTTTCACTTGGAACGGGAACCGCCGGCTTGCCGATCGCATCATCTGGGTCGGTCTCGGCCGTCGGCCGAATCCCAAGAGCGACGTTCCGGCGATTGCGGTCGAGTTCGTGTCGAAGTCCCGCCGGGACCGGCATCGCGATTATGTCGAGAAACGCGAAGAATACCGCGAAGCCGGCGTGAAGGAGTATTGGATCATCGACCGCTTCCGGCGAGCGATGACCGTCTCGTCGGCCGACGGTTCGGAACGCGTCTGCGACGAAGCCGTCCGCTACACGACGCCGCTGCTGCCCGGCTTTGAACTGCCGTTGACCGAGTTGTTCGCCATCGCCGATCGGTGGGACGAAGAACCGACCGAGTGACCGCACATGTGTCGCATCCTGTTCCTCTGCGGCCGCAATCGCTGGCAGAGTCCCACGGCGGAGCAGATGTTCGCGAATCATCCCGGCGTGGAATGCGCTTCGGCGGGAATCAGTTCCGACGCAGATAATCCCGCCACCGCCGACCTTGTCGAATGGGCGGACACGATTCTCGTGATGGAGCGGAAACAGCAGCAAAAGCTTTCCAGAACGTTTCGACCGCATCTCCGTGGGAAGCGCGTGGTGTGCCTCGATATTCCTGACAAATATGAGTTCATGGACCCGCACCTGATCGAACTGCTCGCGAAGAAAGTCGGTCCTCTCTTGCCGTGAACAGGCTGAGCCGCGACCGAACGGCGATGCGACGCCGGATCGTCGTTGCATATCGCTTCGCTTGCCTGGCCCTGTAACACCTGGTCACTGTTCGCAGGCGGTTTCGTCTTGCCGGTCGTGGCCGATTCTGCGATGGTTCGCGGCCCGGCGGTGCTGGCGGCCGCTCGAATTCCGTAGGGCGAGAGACAGGAATGAGACGTGGATTGATGCTATTCCTGCTCGGTATCGCCGTCGGCGGGGGGACGGTCTTCGCCGCGTTCCACTGGCATTTCGTGCGGGCGGACGACGGCTGGCACGTCGTCCGTAACAGCGGGTCGTCGCTCGGGGAGTGCTATGCCGACGTCCGCGGTTGGACGGCGGGCGAATGGACGGAACACCCGCGACTGGCGACCGCACTCGTCGACGCGGGCCAGGGCGACGTTGTGATGCGGACGAGTGCGAACGGAATGCTCGATCGACTCATGAACCGGCGGTGAGTGGCTCGCCGCCGGACAGACGCCATGCCGTCAGAGTGCCCTTATCAGACCTCGGCCGCCACAGCGATCGAGGTCGATCGTCGGTCCCCCTCTCCCTGGGGAGAGGGGTTAGGGGTGAGGGGA
>JBAQZJ010000068.1:0-16249 GCA_049790855.1 Planctomycetaceae bacterium
CTTCGGGGGCGGGAGCGTCGGCGGTGCCATGCGCGGGTTCATCGGCGGCCGCGTGCTCGGAATGCTCGGCGGCATGGCTGTCATGCGAGGCGTCGTGCGCCCAGTGATGGATTCCCATACTGCCAATGGCGCCCACGATGAACGCGATCGCCGAGAGTGCGATGGCACCGGCCGTCACGATCAGGCCGAGCTTTTCGCGGTCGAAGAAGTAAATGCCGACCGCGGCCGCCAGTGCGAGCAGCCCCACGACGCCGACGCCGAACTCGATCTGGTTCAGCGAGTGCGTCAGCTTGCGTTCCAACTCCTCGCCGACGCTGCGATCTTTCGGATCGAGATGCAGTAACGACGGCGGCACCGCCTGGACGCCGCCCGGCGACACCTGAAGCGGATCGGCCCCTGCCCAAATCAACTGGGCGTGGAACTTCTCGGTATACTCGTAGGCTTTGACGCCCAGGAATAGGGACGCGCAGAACAGCGTGATCGATACGCAGGCGATCAGCCCCCGCTTCTGGCCGAGCATCGCGCATCGCACACCCCACGCCATCGTCAGACTGCTGAACAGCAGCACGATCGTGTTGGCGGCGCCATGCGGAACCGACAGGAACTGATCGGCGTACTGGAACACTTCCGGATGCAGCATCCGGTAGACCGAGTAGGCGCAGAACAGCCCGCTGAAGAACAGGATCTCCTGGCAGAGGAACAGCCACAGGCCGAGCTTGCCTGCATCGAACTGCTGCTGCCACGACTCGAAGTGGTGGGCCAGAAACGGCTCGTGGTGACCGTGCTCGTCACCGTGGTGATCGTCACCCTGGTGCTCGGCAGTCGCGGTCGAAGGTTCAACAGTGGCGGACATGAAAGGCTCTTCGGTCGTCAGAGGTCAGGCTCGTGCCTGGCGAACCGTGCTGCGGCGGCCAACGGCCGGATCAGTGTGACGATTGGCGCAAATCGGATTCGATGATCGTTTCGTCGCGGCGGACCCAGCCGGCCCGGTCGGGGTCATAGACGAACTGATGCACCGCGTACGGATCGGTGACGGTCGGCGGATGATCGAAATTGTTATGCGGCGGCGGCGAGCTGCATTGCCACTCGAGCGTGGCGGCTCCCCACGGGTTCGCCGGCGCTTTCTTCCCGCGGAACAGCCCCCAGGCCAACGCGATCGCGGCGATCACCAGACCGATTCCGAGAATGTACGCGCCGATCGTCGAAGCGACGTGCCACGGCCAGTATTCCGGCAGGTAGCTCGCATAGCGTCGCGGCATGCCCCGCGCCCCCATGATGAACTGCGGAAAGAAGGTCGCGTTGAAGCCGATGAACACCGTGATCGCACTGATCTGCCCGAGACCTTCGTGGTACATCGTGCCGAACATTTTCGGCCACCAGTAAAACAGGCCGCCGAGGAAAGCGACGAGCGAACTGCCCACCATCACGTAGTGGAAGTGCGAAACCACGAAATAGGTGTCGTGCAGATGCACGTCGGTCACCAGCGTGCCGAGCGGCAGGCCCGTCAGCCCGCCGATCGTGAAGTTGATGATGAATCCCAAGGCGTACAGCATCGGCGTTTCGAAGCTGATCGACCCCTTATACATCGTCGCCAGCCAGTTGAAGATCTTGATGCCCGAGGGGATCGCGATCGTGAACGTGATCGCACTGAAGACCATCGCCGAAATCGCCGACTGCCCCGAGACGAACATGTGGTGCGCCCAGACGAGGAACCCGAGCAGCGCGATCGCGACGCTCGAATAGGCGATGAAGCGGTAGCCGAAAATATGCTTGCGGCTGAAGGTCGTGACCAGCTCGCTGATCACGCCGAACGCCGGCAGGATCATGATGTAGACCGCCGGGTGGCTGTAGAACCAGAAGAAGTGCTGGAACAGCACCGGATCGCCGCCGAGGCCTGGGTCGAAGATGCCGATGCCCATGATCCGTTCCGCGGCGAGCAGCAGCAGCGTGATCGCCAGCACCGGCGTCGCCAGCACCTGCACGAGAGCCGTCGCGTAGATCGCCCACAGGAACAGCGGCATCCGGAACCAGGTCATTCCCGGCGGGCGCATCGTGTGGATCGTCACGATGAAGTTCAGCCCTGTGAAGATCGAACTGAACCCGAGGATGAACACGCCCATCACCGACGTGACGACCGCCGTCGAGGTCGTCGTGCTGTAGGGCGTGTAGAAGGTCCAGCCGGTGTCGAGCCCGCCTGTGACGAGCATCGTCACGAAGAACACGGCGCCGAAGCACCAGAGATAAAAACTGGACAGATTCAACCGCGGAAACGCGACGTCCTTCGCCCCGAGCATGATCGGCAGAATGAAATTGCCAAGAGCCGCCGGAATGCCGGGGATGATGAACAGGAACACCATGATCGCCCCATGCAGCGTGAAGAGCTGGTTGTAGGCGTCGCGGGTGAACAGAAAGATGTCGTCGGGCCCCTTGTCCTTCGGAAGCAGCAGCTCGGTGCGCAGCACCATCGCGAAGATGCCGCCCAGCAGAAACGCGGAGCAGACCCCCACCAGATACATCACCCCGATCCGCTTGTGGTCGAGAGTGAGCGCCCACGAGAGGAACCCCCGCGAGTGCGTCAGGTAATTGTCGCGAGCCGCGTGCCCGATCGGCTCCGCGACTTCATGGCGCGTATCGAGCGTGCTCGACATGCTGCTGCCCTGTCCTGATCGAATCGATGAAAAACGGGTTTCGTCGGAATCGGGTCGAAATCGACTCGCACCGGCGTTGGGTTACTCTCTTTGGCCGGCCGGTTCGCCGCCGCGGTCTCCGGGGGCGACGTCGCCGCCCTCGGCATCCGTCGCTCCGTCGTCCTTCTCAGCGGAATCCGACGGCGGCGTCTCGGCGTCGCCGTCGGGCTGTTCGTCGGTCTTCGGCTTCGCGAACTGTCGCTCGGCCTCGGCTTTGTATTTGGGATTGCGCGACTTGATGTACGCGACAAGCCCGCGGATCTCCTCTTCCCGCAGCAATCCCTTATAGGTGGGCATCGTGCCGGGAAAGCCGGCCCGAACGTGGGCCTGCGGGTTCTCGATCGATTCGCGGATGTAGTTCTCGTCAGCCTTGACGGCTTCGCCGCCTTGGAACTTGTGTTCTTCGCCGAAGGTCTGGGCGAACCCGGGGCCGACCTTCGTCGTCGTGTCGAGCGCGTGGCACTGGTTGCAGGAGCGCTGCTCGTAGAGCAGCGCTCCGAGTTCGATCGGCGGCATGTTCAAGATCTTCTTGATCTCTTCTTCGACCCACTGGTCCATTCCGTCACCGTCGTGGACGACGACCGTCGTCCGCATGTCCGAGTGATTCCTTCCGCAATACTCGGTGCATTGCAGGTGGTAGGTTCCGGGCTTGGTGGCGTTGAACCAGAGATAGTTGTACCGGCCGGGGACGATGTCCTGCTTCACGCGGAAGGCATCGATGAACAGACTGTGGATCACGTCGTTCGACGACATGACCAGCTTGACGTTCGTGTTCACCGGCACATGCAGTTCGCTGTGCGAAATTCCCTGCGGGTACTGAAACGTCCAGCTCCATTTCGCCGCGACGACGTTGACGTCGTACGTGTTCGCCGGCGGCGTCCGCATATCGATGAAGCCGAGGAACCCCTTCACGAACATCACGATGATCACCAGCGACGGCAGAATCGACCAAGTCAGTTCCAGCGGATAGTTGTGGTGAGCGGTGCGCTGCTCGGTCCAGCCCGGTCGTCGCCGGTACTTCCACATGAAGACCGCTTGCACCGCGAGGATGATCACGAAGAAGAACACCGAGATCCAGTAGACGAGCCACCACGCGTCGTCCACGGTGGAGGCGATCGTCGAGGCCTGCTCCGGCAGCCAGAGCGAGTCGCCGGACTGTGCCGGAATCATCGTGAGCCAGGTTGCGATCATGTCGGAACGCATTCGCGGGACGAGCCGGTTCAGCCCGTCGGGGTCTTGTGGAGTGACGTCTCGGCTCCGGCCGAAACCGGATTCGCGTCGCGCGAGGCGCGAAGCGAATCTTTCGACCAGAGCACGAACAATCCGCCGCCGATCAGCACGACCGTCAGCAGCCCGCCGACGGACATCATCAAGCGGGCCGCCCGCGGAGCGTACGTTCCCGTCAGCGGATCGTAGTGAAAGCAGAACAGCAGAAACTGGTCGGTCGGCGTTCCGATTTCGCCTTCCGAAGCCTCGACGAGCGAGAGCCGCAGCATCTGCTCGGGAAACTCGACGCCGTACAGATATCGCGAGATCCGTCCGTCGGGCGTGCAGAGCACGGCGGCGGCCGGGTGGGCGTACTCGTTGACGTCGGGAAGGTATTGATATCGGAAACCGACGGCCGACGTGACCGCGTCGATCGACTTGTGGCTGCCGACGAGGAAGTTCCAACCGCCATGACCGCGACCGTACAACTGAACGTATTTTTTCTGCGTTTCTTCAGCCCGGTGCGGCGGCTCGCGGGGATCGATGCTGATCGAAACGACCTCGAACTCCTTCCCGGCGGTCCACTCGACGTTCTTCAGCCCGTTCGTCAGCCCGGTCAACTGCTGGTTGCACAGCATCGGGCAGCTCGAATAGTTCAGCGACAGAATGACCGGACGCTCGCCCTTGAAATAGTCGCGAAGCCGGACGATTCGGCCCCCTTCGTTGCGGAAAGCCGTATCGAGCGGAATCTGCGTTTCGAGGTGCTCGTCGATGCCGACGTTCTCGAGTTGTTTCGGCATCGACTTCCGGTACTCGGCGCATAACGGCGTCGCGGTCGCCAGCAGCATTGCTGCGGCGACGAGCGTCGCGCGTCGATGGCCGAATCGAGCCGTCATTTCTCCTCCGATGCGGGTTCGCCGGCCGGCGATTCGTCAGCAGCGGTCTTCGATTCGCGGGCGACTCGCAGATCGCTCTCGGCGTTCTCGCTTTGAGACGCCTGATCCTTCTGTTCGCCGTTCGATCGTTGCTCGCGGTATTCGGCGAGGACGATGGTCATCGCCTCGTCGATCGGAATGCTGCGCTCGCGTCTCTCCGCGTTGGCGCCGGCGCCGGCTTCGTTGAGCTTCTGCCGTTGGGCGTCGAGAACCGCGTTGATCTTCACCGCGGGAACGTCGAGAACCTTGCGCTTGTATTCCGCCTGCTCGTAGCGGAAGAACACTACCTGAACCGCAATGACGGCGACGAACACCAGCACCGACCCGACGCCGCCCACCAGGGCGATCGACCGGATGCTGAGGTCGTCGTACGCCGCATTCGACGGTGTGTGATCGGACGAAGTGGAAGCCATGGCGTTCGGCCGGATCGGTGCCCGGCGTGGGATTGTCATTGTAGTCGGCCCGCGGCGGGGGGGCACCCCGTCGCGGCCGCGTCAGTAAGTCGCGGTCGATTTCTCTTAGACGTTATGGAAGGCCAGCGATTCTTCGAGCCGCGGATCCTTGAGCGGCACGAGTGCGTGACCCGCCGCCGTCCGCACGAATCCGCTGACCGTCAGTCCGCCGACCGCGACCAGCATCGAGAGATCCATCAGCAGGTTCAGCAGAAACGCGGCCGCCGAGATCGTCTCTCCGGTCCCTTCGACGGCGAACGAACGATAGCCGGGCAGCAGCGCCGGTTGGGCTTCGGGCAGAATCATGTAGGCGACGTCGAACCAATGCACGACGACGATCCACACGCACCAGAACAGCATCGCCTTGCGATTCCGTTTGACGTGGCGGCTCATCGTGCCGAAGAACGGAATGACGAAATGCGCGAGGATCAGCAGGATGCCGATCCATTGCCAGCCGCCGTACTGGCGATCGAGGAACCAGTGCGTCTCTTCGGGAATGTCGCCGTACCAAATCAGCAGGAACTGGCAGAACGTAATGTAGCCCCAGAAGATAATGAATCCGAACATGTATTTGCCGATGTCGTGCTGGTGCTCGACGGTGACGGCGTCCCGCAGCACGCCCCGCGACTGCATGAGGTGGACGACGACCCACAGCGCGCCGAAGAACGAGAGCATGCTGCCGGCGATCACGTAGACGCCGAACATGGTGCTGTACCATTCGGGGGCGAGCGACATGACCCAGTCGACTGCAGCGAACGTCACCGTCAGGAACACGATCAACGTGCCCCAGGCGCTGCGGCCCTCGAACCGCTTGCTGATCTGCGCCTCGCCCGTCTCGTCCTGCCGCAGACTGTCGCGATAGAACTTGCCCGCGAGGAACGCCCAGGAGGCGAAGTAGACAACCGCGCGAATCGTAAAGAACGTCGCGTTCAGGTAGGCCGTCTTATGCGCGACGGCGGGGTGGCTCGCCACATATCCGGAGTCGGTCCACGGGTAGACCAGGCCGGGCGACAGCCAGACGCACGCCAGAATCGGCAGAAACATCAGCGCGAAGTACGGCCAGATCGTGGCGGCCATCACCTCGGCGATGCGGCGGACGGTCACGCTCCAGCCGGCGCGCGTCAGATGCGAGACCAGCACGAAGAACAGCGCCCCGAACATGATCGTCAGGAAGAAGAAGAAGTTCTGCAGATAGGCGAACATCAGCCGTTCGAGGCTGCCGCCGTCGCCGACGACCGCGGCCCGCACGAGCGCGAGCACGACGGCGACGACGAGACCGCCGATCCCGATCAGAAACGGCCAGCGGGTGACGCCCGGACCGAGGTCGCGGACCGTCTGGCCAAGGTCGAGCGAGGCAGGATCGACGTGTCGGTGATGCATCGGAACGTTGCGTCAAACTTCGCGTATCTGAAATGCCGCCGGACCGACCGGCAGATCTCCGCGCCCGGCGGGGCGGCCGACAAAAACTATGGTTTCTCTGCTTTTTCGAGCTTCCAGCCCTGGCTCTTCTGCAGCGCCCGGACGTAAAGCACGATGGCCCAGCGGTCCTGTGGCTCGATCTGGCTTCCGTAGGCCGGCATCTTCCGCACGCCCTCGGTGATCGCGCGGAAGATGTAGCCGTCCTTCCGGTTTCGCGTCTGTGGAGCGTGCAGCGACGGAACCGGAATCCACGTCGACGCCTTGAGGTCGAGCGCCCGCATGTTCACCAGCCCGTCGCCGTAGCCGCCGATGCCGTGGCACGGGGCGCAATAGATGTTGAACTGCTCCTGGCCGCGAAGCATGACCTCTTCGGTGATCTCGATCTGCGGCGGCAGCGTCGCCGTCCAGTTCTGGTTTTCGTTCATGCCGGCGGCGGGCGGGGCAGGCTGCCCGTTCGGCGCGGCATCCGAGGCTGCTTCATCGCCGGCGGGCGGCTCTGCGTCGCCTTCCGGTTCCTGAAGCAGCGAGGCCATGGCCTGCCCCGGCTCGATGCCGAAGTAATACCGCTCGTCGCCGGCGAACTGTCCGCGGGCGATGGTGCCGTCGACCTGCGGACGCATGGCCCGATCGTCGGCGAAGAAGACGTTCCGCTGTTGCGACTTGAACTTGTGCTGGAAGTCCATGTCTTGAACGGGGTGGAACTCGGGCACGGTGAACGTCGTGCTGCGATGCCGCATGACGAGCACGGGCGGCACGAGGGCGAACGCGAAGATCACCAGCCCGGCGGTCGCGAAGCCGGAAGGAATCCGTCGCGGCTCGTCGTCCCAGCATTCGTCGACGGTGATCGCGCCCAGTCCTCGCAGATAGGCGGGCAGTTCGCGGGCGTTGAACTTCGCATCGTTGGCGTCGATCGCGAGAAAGAAGCGGTCGTCGGTGACGCGCCGGAACTGCTCCAACTTGAACATCGGGTTGTAGAACCGGTGGAGGCGGTTCAGCGCGATCATGCCGAGGAAGCCGGCGAACGCCGAGAACAGCACGGTCAGCTCGAAGGCGATCGGAATGTTCGCCGGCAGGCTCCAGTAGGGCTTTCCGCTGATCGGATACTGATAGCCCGAGAACGGCCAGCCGACGATGTTCTCGGCCCAGGCCGAGGCGTTCGTCCAGTATTGCAGCAGGATGGCGACGGTCACGCCGGTGAGTCCGCCGGCGAGGACGATCCAGGGCAATACGGTCCGCCGAATTCCCATCGCCTCGTCCATCCCGTGGATCGGGTAGGGCGTATGGGTGTCCCAGCGGACGTAGCCGGCGTCGCGCACGACCTCGGCGGCGGCCATCAGCGTCTTCGGGCTGTCGAACTCCGCGACCACGCCGGCGAGCCGCGGCTCGAACACGACGTCCTGGTGGTCGGCGACGTCGGCGTCAAGCTCCGGAGAGGGGGCGGTTGCGGCCATGTTGTCTGGACGAGTCGGGAGTGGCTTTGTCGGGTCCGGCGATGTCGCTGCACGATTCATCGGAAGCGGCTCGGCACCAGGGTGCCGGGTCTCCTAGTGCACCAGCACCGTTCGATAGTCTTTGTGATCCGGCGGGTTGCCCGGCTCCATGACCGACTTGACTTCGGCCATCGCGACCACGGGCAGGAACCGACAGAACAGCAGGAACAGCGTCAGGAACAACCCGAAGCTGCCGATCAGGAACAGCCAGTCCCAGAGCGTCGGACTGAAGTAGCCCCAGCTCGACGGGAGGAAATCGCGGCTAAGGCTCGTGCAGCAGATCACAAATCGCTCGAACCACATGCCGATGTTCACGAAGATGCTGACAACGAACATGAACCACGGCGTCGTCCTCGCCCATTTCGACCAGAAGATCTGAGGGCTGATCACGTTGCACGAAATCATGATCCAGTACGCCCACCAGTAGGGGCCGAACGCCCGGTTGATGAACGCGAACTTCTCGAAGCCGCTGCCGCTGTACCAGGCGACGAAGAACTCCATCATGTAGGCGTAGCCCACCATCGTGCCGGTCGCCGTAATGACCTTGCACATGTTCTCGAGATGGCGAAGCGTGATGATGTTCTTCAACCCGAAGTACGCCCGCGCGGGCACCGCGAGCGAGATCACCATCGCGAACCCGCTGAAGATCGCCCCGGCGACGAAGTAAGGCGGGAAGATCGTCGTGTGCCAGCCCGGCAACTGCGAGACGGCGAAGTCCATGCTCACGATCGTATGCACGCTGAGCACCAGCGGTGCTGCCAGACCCGCCAGCAGGCCGTAAGCGACTTCGTACCGATGCCACTGCCGCGATGAACCGTTCCACCCCAGAGCAAACAGCCCGTAGATCATGCTGGCAGTCTTGCTTTTCGCCCGGTCGCGGAACGTCGCGAGATCGGGAATCATGCCCATGTACCAGAACAGCAGCGACACCGTGAAGTAGGTGCTGACGGCGAACACGTCCCACATCAGCGGGCTGCGGAACTGCGGCCACATCGCCATCTGGTTGGGGTACGGGGCGAGCCAATACGCCACCCAGATACGACCCACGTGGACGCCCGGAAAGATCCCCGCGCAGATCACGGCGAAGATCGTCATCGCCTCGGCGAAGCGGTTGATGCCCGTCCGCCAATTCTGGCGGAACAGGAACAGGATTGCCGAAATCAGCGTGCCGGCGTGGCCGATGCCGACCCAGAACACGAAGTTCACGATCGGCCAGCCCCAGTAGACCGGGTTCCGGTGGCCCCAGATGCCGACGCCGGTTGCGATCAGGTAGCCGATGCCGAACAGCAGAACGCACGCCCAGAACGCCGAGACGAAGAACAGAATGTACCAGGCGAGCGGCGTCTTGATCTCCGCGACCGACGACACCGTTTCGGTCAGCGACGAGTACGTCGGCTCGCCCGTCACCAGCGGCGTCCGCCCGCCGGGCGGTTCGTCGATGACGTTATAGACCTTGTCGGGGTCGCGTGTGGATGTGCCGACAGCCATTGATTCGATCAGTCCGGCTGGAGTGTTTGTCGTCTTCGAGGCGGAGGAGCGAGGCGATCAGGTGTGACCTGCACCGGCCTCGGCGTGCTCTTCTTCGTGTTCATGTTCGCCCGGCGAGTCGTGATGCTCGCTGGCATGACCGACCGGCACCGTCGCATACGGTTCCGAATCGGCCAGCAGCGGGTGCGGATTCCGAATCCGGGCCAAATACGCAGTTCGCGGCCGCACGTTCAGTTCGCTGAGCATCGCGTACGCCCGCGGATGCGACTTCGTTCCCTTGGCCTTCGGAGCGAAATGCAGTTTCGAGACCCGGCTTTCGCCGTCGAGCAGGTCGCCGAAGACGATCGCGTCCGTCGGGCACGTCTGCTGGCACGCCGTCTTGATCTTCCCGTCCGGAACGTGCGTGCTCGGCTTGCCCTCGCGGATGCTCTCGTTGCGCGACTCGATCTTGCCGGCCTGAATCCGCTGCGTGCAGTAGGTGCATTTTTCCATCACGCCGCGACTGCGAACGGTGACTTCCGGGTTGTACACCATCCGAGCGAGTGCCTGGGTCTTGTCCTGTGTCTCTTCTCGTTTCTCCGGCTCCGGCTCGGTACCGGGCTGGAGGACCGTCAGTCCGAGATACTTCTTGTTGACCGGCATCTTCTCGTAGTTGAAGAAGTTGAACCGGCGGACCTTGTAGGGACAGTTGTTGTTGCAATACCGCGTGCCGACGCAGCGGTTGTAGACCATCAGGTTCAAGCCTTCATGATCGTGGACGGCCGCGGCGACCGGGCAGACCTGCTCGCACGGGGCATGCTCGCAGTGCATGCAGAGCACCGGCTGTCCGACCGTGACGACGCCGCCCTTACCCGAGCCTTCCGCCTTCGGATCGCCGCGGAAGTAGCGATCGATCCGCAACCAGTGCATTTCGCGGCCGGCAAGCACCTGCTCTTTGCCGACGACGGGCACGTTGTTTTCGCTCTGACAGGCGACGACGCAGGCGTTGCAGCCGATGCACTTCGTCAGGTCGATCGCCATGCCCCAGGCATGCTCTTTCGCGTAGTCGGGCGATTCCCAGAGCGACTCGAGCGGCGGATGATGGACGGTGTGCTGCGCGAAGTCGGGATGGTCGCGGAAGGTGTCCTGCGTCCCTTCACGAACGAGCAACGGAATCCGCTGTTCGATCTCCTGCTGCCCCAGCGTGTCGATCGCGTGGTGATTCTGAGTCGTGGCGAGCGCAAAAACCTTGCCGGTCGGCTCGACTTTCACACCGGTCGCGAATTCCATCGCCCCGGTCGTCCGCAGCGGATAGACGTCGGCACCGACCGTCGGCGCCTGGCGGCTTCCTTCGCCGCCGGAGTCGACGAAACCGCCGATCAGCCCTGCGGCGGTTCTGCCATAACCCAGGGCGACGCCGATCGAACCGATCGCCTGGCCCGGCAGGACATACACGGGCAGCTCCACGCTCTCTTCGCCGAGCGTAAGTCGAACGACGTCCTGGATCTTCACGCCGAGCCGTTCGGCATCGGTCGCCGAGAGCAACGCGGCGTTGTCCCAGGTGATTTTCGAAAGATACGCCGGAGCTTCCTGCAACCACGAGTTGTTCGCGAACCGGCCGTCGTAGACCTGCTCACTCTCGCAGAAGACCAGCTCGTACTCGTTCTCTCCGAGAGAAGCCGCCTCGGAACCTCCATCGTCGCCGGCCTCCTGCGGAGAGGCTTCGACCGTTTCGAAGGCGGACTCGGCCACGAACCCGTCGTGCAGCGCCTTTTTCCAGGCCTGCTCTTCGCCGCCGGCAATCTCCGCAAAGGTCTCGCGGACGATCTGCTCGCCGACCTTCGGTTCCTCATCGAGCAGCAGTGACAGCAGTTCGCATTCCGACTTGCCGTCGTGCAGCGGCGCGATCAACGGCTGCTGCAACGAGAGCGTGCCGTCGTAACTGCGACCGTCGCCCCACTGCTCCAAGTCGTGCGTCGCCGGCAGGTACCAGTCGCACAAACGGCTCGTCTCGTTCTGGTAGCCGCTGAGATGGATCGTGTTCGCCACCATCTCCATCGCTTCGGCGAACCGCACGTCGCCCGGTGTGTCGTAGGCCGGGTTTCCGCCGAGAACCAGGAGCGCCTGGGCGGTGCCGCTGCGCATATCTTCGGCGAGTTCGGCGATCGCTTCGGCATAGGGGGCGCGTTCGGGGCCTTGCTCCTCGCTGAATACGATCGTCTTGCCGAGATTCTCGAGTTTGGCGTTGAGCCGATGAACCCGGGCATGAACGGCGGCCGGCTGCCGCGGCCCGACGTAAACGAGACTCTTCCCGCGATGTTCCGCAAGATCGGCGGACAGCGCCTTGAGGAACAGGTTCTCCGTCGTCGCTTCGCCACCGCCGAGCGTCTCGTCGACAGCCGCCTCCAACTCGCCAAGAAACTGCGGCACGCGCGACGATGCAATCGCCTCGCGGTGATCGGCCGCGGTGCCGGTCGAACCGTACTGGCTTTCGACGACGTACAGCCGGTTCATCGGGCCGTCTTCGGGAGCGCGGCGCGACGCCCAGCCGCGCGAATGATTGAGCTGGTCGGGATCGGCCCCGAACGGGTCGCCGTCGATCACGAGGATCACGTCGGCCTGATCGAACTTGTGATGCGGACGCAGCCGCTTGCCAAAGGCAAGCTGAGCGCCCTGAGTGACCGACTGCCGCGAAACCGGTTCGTATTCGACCCACTTCGCCTGCGGGAATCGCTCCAGCAGAGCCTTTTCGAGCCGTTCCCGGCTGGGAGAGGACGACGCACCGGCCAGGACACGCAACGCGGACCCGTCGCCCAGTTCGTCGCCGAGCGAACGCAGAGCCTCGCGAACCTCATCCCACGACTTCTGGGCGAGCGCGTCGCCGTCACGCAGTCGCGGCCGTCCGGCGCGGTCGGGATCGTAGAGGTCGAGAATACAGGCCTGGGCGAAGACGTCGGTCGCACCGCGACTCTGCGGATGCTGCGGGTTGCCTTCGACCTTGATCGGACGACCGTCGAACTGCCGGACGACCAGCCCGCGCGCGAACCCGCGCAGCTCCTGGAAGGTCGCGAAGAACTGCGGCACACCCGGAATGTAATCGGGCGTCCGCGTCGCGTGCGGCATGAACTGCTCGGCGTCCCAGCGACAGCCGGCGACGCCGGCCAGCGACAGCGAGGCCCCCATCAACTGCAACCAGCGCCGCCGCGACAGCCCTTCCGGAAATTCCGACGCCGCCTGCGGAAACTCGCGATGCAGGAACTCCTCGAACTGCGGCGTGAACTGCAGTTCGTCGAGACTTCGCCAGTAGGTCGCCCGCGGGTCCGGGCCGGCGGACGTCGGCTGAGTCGATTCAGTCTGCGGCATGGGGATCAGGTCGCCGGAACGCTCGCGCGATTCCGGTTCTTGGCGGAGGGCCGGCAATGCCGGCCGGATTCAAAGGTGTCCGTCAGGACGGTTCAAGCCGACGCCCGGCATCACCGGTGGCAGGTCGAACAATCGGTCAGCGAGCGGATGCCAAGCTCTTCTTTCATCTGCTCGCCGATTTCCAGGCGCTTTGCGGCGACCTCCTCGGGAGTGTCGCCCTCCGGCTGCCAGTCCAGCTTCGTAATCAGATCGAGAGGCCGCAGGTGTTCGGTGGGGTCGCGGTGACAGTCGAGACACCAGCCCATGTTCAAGGGGCTGAAACGCTCGACGACTTCCATCTTGTCGATGCGCCCGTGGCATTCGACGCAGCTCACGCCGCGATTCACGTGGGCGCTGTGATCAAAGTATGCGTAGTCGGGAAGATCATGCACCCGCTCCCATTCGACCGGAACCCCGGTCGCCAGACTCTTCCGGACCGGCTCCAGGCGGATGCTGTCGGTATGAACGGCGACCGTCAGATTCGTGCCGTCAGGGCCTTTCAGGTGATTGTGGCAGTTCCCGCAGGTCGCCGTCGCGGGGATGTTCGAGTGCGACGATTCGAAGACGTGCGAGTGGCAGTACCGGCAGTCCAACTTCATTTCCCCCGCGTGCAACGCGTGGCTGAAGGGAACCGGCTGCTCCGGCTGATATCCGGCGACGAGCGTCTCGGGCGACCCCGCGTACGGGATCAGGACGGCGAGATAAACCACGCCAAGCCCGATGACCCCCAGCATTGGGAGAACGAGACTGTTGACCCAGGCCGGGAAAGTGAACCTGCCCATTCTGATCCGGCGGTGGAGCGTGTCGGAGAGGAGGATCTGAAGCCCGCCAGCAAAACAGGCGCGGACATCCCCCGAAGATCGGCTCGGATTCTATAGGCTCATAACGCAAATCGCGACGCGACAAAGGGCCGCACGAGCTGCGTCATTCTGCCGCGCCGCGGACGGTCCACGAATCCGGTTCCGCGCCGGCCGACATTCGAGAGATGCAACTTTCGCCGAACCCCGGCTCAATCGCAAGACAACGCGGACCGCCTTGCCGCGACGCCGAAGGCGGTCCGAGAGGCTCTCAGGGACGCATCTTTTTCAGCTTTCGCTGCAACGTCCGGCGCTCGATGCCAAGCAGGCGTGCCGCTTTCGAGATGTTGCCGCCGCAGTCGGCGAGAACCTGTTGGATGTATTCCCACTCGGCTTCTGCGAGCGTCACCGGCTGATAATCAAGCTCGGCGACGTCGCTCTCCGGCTCCTCCGCCTTCTTGAAGGCCGCGAGGATCTCGTCGGCATCGGCCGGCTTGGTGACGTAGTTGACGGCACCCGCGTGAATCGCCTCGACGGCGTTCGCAATGCTGCCGAAGCCGGTGCAGACGACGGCCTTCGTTTCGGGCGACAGTTCGCGCAGAATCCGCACCAGTTCGAGTCCGCTCTTGCCGGGCATCTTCAGGTCGATGACGGCCAGCTCGGGAGCCTCTTCGCGGATCTGGCGGACGGCTTCGTCGTAATTCCGCGCCGTCGAGGTTCGATAGCCGCGCTCGGCGATCGCCTCCGCCAGCCTGTTTCGCAGCAGTTCGTTGTCGTCGACGATCAGGCAGGTCTGCGGACGGACCTCGACTGAAAGCGGATCCTGCAACATCATGGCCACTCCCCGCTGGTGCTTCCAAAGGTTCGAGATGCCGGGAACGGGTGCGACACGATTCTACGCTGTTGTGACCGGCAGGAGGATGGTCACGGTCGTTCCGCGGCCCGAGATCGACTCAATCGTCAATCGACCGCCGAGACGTTCGACCACCGCTCGGGCGAGAAACACGC
This sequence comes from Planctomycetaceae bacterium, assembly GCA_049790855.1. Lineage (GTDB taxonomy): Bacteria > Planctomycetota > Planctomycetia > Planctomycetales > Planctomycetaceae > JACCRE01. The sequence goes on from JBAQZJ010000068.1 coordinate 14,864, forward strand.
CAAGCCCCGTCCCGCTGCCCGGCTCTTTCGTCGTGAAGAACGGGTCGCCGACTCGCGCGAGAACCGCCGGCGGCATGCCGACGCCTTCATCGCGCACGACGAGTCGGATTCGACCGTCGAGCCGGTCGCTCGACACCCGCACTCGCTGAATGCTGGCCGAAGCGGACAGGGCGTTCTGAAGGATCCCGCGAACCGCCTGGGCCAGCCCGACCAGCGGAACCGTCAGGACCGACTCTTCGACGTCAGGTGCGATCGAGACCGTCACCCGATCGGCGGCACGCAGCCCTTCGAGCGTTTCGTCGATCAGTTCGCCCACCGTCACCTGAATGAGTTGCTCGCCCATCGCCTGGCCGGCGTCGGCACTCATCCGTTTCAGAATATTGCGGCAGGTTTCCAGTTCCGACCGGATCAGCGCGATGTCCTTGGCGACCGTCGCCTCGGCGGTCGTTCCGGCGACGCGGCGTTCGACCTCGCGGGCGACGACTGCGATCGTTCCGAGCGGATTCGCCAATTCGTGCGCCGCACCGGCCGCCAAGGTGCCGAGCGCTTCGAGCTTGTGCGTCCGCGCCCGATCGGCCTCAAACGCGTGAAGCTGCCGCTCCCGCTTTTGAAGCTGATCGCGCAAGACGCTCGTGAAGTAGACGATGACCGCCGCGCACGTCGTGAAGGCGACGATCAGACCCCAATGGGCACGCGAAAGCGGCTCACCCGGCCCGAGCGGATCAATCTTCGCCGCCGTCCACATCTCGGGCAAGGGGCGGAACACGAACAGCAGCAGGCTGAAGCAGACGACCGAGACGAGGCTTTCGGCGATCGCCCAGCCTCGCGGCAGCACGACCGCACTCAGGCAGACGTTGACGAAATAGAAGATGAAGAACGGGTTCGTCGGGCCTCCGCTGAACGCGAGAAGCACGGTCAGCAGCACGAGGTCGATCAGCAGCACGAGACCGAGAATCGGCACCGTCGTCGGATCGTCCGACCGGGTGCCGGGCATTTCGTCTGCCGAGCGATGCGACGACGACCACGTCGCCAACGCGACGTTCGAGAGCACCGTCACCGCGACGACGACGAGCAACGGGACGACGGGCAGCGAGACGTCGAGCAGGTAACGCGCCACGGCGATCGTGGCGAGCTGGCCGACGACCGCCACCCACCGCAACTGAATGAGCCACGAGGCCCCGTGCGCCGCCGTCGGCAAACCGTCGCCTGCGGCGAGCAACTCCGCCGACGGTCCGGACGGTTCGACTCGCCGGCCGAGAAGCAGATTCGCATACGTCCGGACAGACATCGAGCGTGAACTCGCCTGATGAGGCGTAGTGGTCCGTCTACGCTAAAATCGTCAGATCATGACAGGTTCCCTCGCTGGCGCGTCGGGCTTGCGAAGGA
>JBAQZJ010000069.1:0-2999 GCA_049790855.1 Planctomycetaceae bacterium
CGTCAAACGTGCTCGGGGGGAGGCGGCAGTTTGACCGGCGGCGACTCCACCTTGTTCATCGACCCACCCTGCTGCGAAGGCGGCGTCTGGGGCGGAGCGTAGCCCGGCGGGGGACCGTAACCGGGAGGGGGGCCGTAGCCGGGGGGCGGACCGTATCCCGGCGGTGGGCCGTATCCCGGCGGCGGACCGTAGCCGGGAGGCGGACCATAGCCTGGAGGCGGTCCGTAACCCGGCGGCGGATAGCCGTAGCCGGGAGGCGGCGCTCCGTAACCCGGTGAAGGACCGTACCCGGGCGGATAGCCGTAGCCCGGTGCCGGCTGCGCCGGTTGGCTCGGCGACGTTGGCTGCTCCGGCGGCGGCGTCGGCGATTCGACCGGCTGCGACTGCGACGGGGACGGAACTTGCGACTGCGGCAATTCGTAAGCCGTCTCGGCCGTCGACAAAATCGCCGTATCGCCGATGACCTGACCGTCTTCCTGCGGTGGTTCCGGCGGCGCGGCCGGAGCCGGCGCTTCGATCTCGCGGAAAACGAGCTTCAGATCCAGCCCGCCGATCTTGACGTTATCGCCGTCCTGCAACGTCGTCTCGCCATGCAGCGGCTCGTCGTTGACGAGCGTTCCGTTGCGGCTGCCCAAGTCACGCAAGCGGACCGCATATTCGTCGATGTAGAACACGCAGTGATGCCGACTGACAAGATCGCTTGATGGTCGAAGATGGCAGTCCATTTCCCGGCCGACCAGAAACCGTCCCGGCGGCAGGTGAATCGCCTTGCCCTGGTGCTTCCCCCCGAGAACCTTCAGCCTCGCTTCCAACATGGGCCGTGCACTCCGCAAGATGGGACACGAACGCCGGTCGGCTGAAAAGCCGGCAGCGTTTTTTGCCGACGGACCGCGACCTTGCGGGCATCGACCGACTCAATCGCTTCGACCAGGTCAAGCACGGGACGAGCACGGATTACGGGAGGAACCGTTGAGAATGGAATGCCGTGCGCCACGTACCTTCCGCATGCTAAGGCACCTTCGTATGCCTGTCAATTCGTGGATCGGAACTTACAAACATGTAATTTGACCCTCAATGCGGTCATTCCGTGATTCGGAGGACATCCGACGATCGGCGAACGCAATGTCCGTTTCGTTCGCCAGTTGGATCGGATTCGCCGCGAACAATCGCCGTCCCAACTCTTCGACGAAACCCGCGGCCGCCCACAACGGATCGTCGGGAACGCCGGCGACAAGCTCGGCCAGTCCCGGAACGTCGGGCGCGAGTTCTGAACGCCTCAACACGACGCTGCCGTGTTGCAGGACCGCGCCGCGTCGCCGACGTTGCGCACTGCCGACGACCTTGCGACCCGCGGCCAGAACGTCTCGAGGATCACCACGCAGAAAGCAGAGAAAATTCAGATCCGCGGCGCGGTCCGCTTCCTTTCGGAGCGCGACCGTCACCCCCAGATTCACCAGCGACGCCGTGATCGCCTCGTGAGCGGCGTCGTACAGCGCTTCCGTTCGCGCGGCAAGGGGATGCCCCTTCGGAACCGCCACCGAGTAGGTCCACTCGTAATGATGCAGAATCGCCCCGCCGCCGGACAGTCGCCGCACGCAGGGCACGTCGCGCAGCGATGCCGGCAGATCGGGCGGCAGCGACTTCTGAAAATGGCCGAGCGACAACGTCGGCTGCGACCAGCGATAGATTCGCAGCGTCGTCTCACCGCGATTCGCCGCCGCCTCCAGCAGTGCCTCGTCGAACGCCATGTTCCAGCGGCCGTCGCGAGGGGCCGACTCGACCAGCAGTCGTCCGGGAAACTCAGCGGCGGACATCGGCGGAAACTCCGGCCGTGCTTTCGACCACCGGTCGCCATTGCAACACGAGGTTGCGAGCGGCCGTCACTTCGTCGGGCCGACAGACGGGCGTCGAATGCGGCGCCGTCTTCACGATCTCGGGCGGCTCGGCGAGGATCGTCCGGAGGGTCGCCGCGAAGGCGTCGAGCGTCTCTTTCGACTCGGTCTCGGTCGGTTCGATCATGACCGCTTCCGGCACGTCGAGCGGGAAGTAGACGGTCGGAGCGTGAAAGCCGTAGTCGAGCAACCGCTTCGCAAGGTCCATCGCCGTCACCCCCTTTCGCTTCACGGCGATTGCGGAGCCGACGAACTCGTGCATGCAGGCATCGCCGTGCGGAGCCGGCAACTCTTTCTCGAGCAGCACTTTCAGATAATTGGCGTTCAGCACGGCGTTCTCGGCGACGGCCCGCAGTCCGTCGGGGCCGAGAGTTCGCAGGTAGAAATAGCCGCGCAGCAGAATGCCGACATTTCCGAAGTGGCTCCGAACCCGCCCGATCGATTTGGACGGCGTCCGAAGGAAGAACTCCGGCTCGTTCCTCAATCCCCCGCCTCCCCCGCTCTCCCGCCTCTTCACGACCGGTCCCGGCAGGTAATCGGCCAGGAAGTCGCGAACGGCGATCGGCCCCGCACCGGGACCGCCCGCCCCATGCGGACCGGTGAACGTCTTATGGACATTGAAGTGCATCATGTCGCCGCCGAAATCGCCGGGTCGCGTCACCCCGAGAATGGCATTCAGGTTCGCCCCGTCGATGTAGACGAGGCCCCCTGCATCGTGCAGCAGTTCCGCAATCTCGCCGATCTGCGGTTCGAACAGCCCCAGCGTGTTGGGATTGGTGATCATGAACACGGCGGTCCGCCCGTCGACGAGCGACCGCAGTTCGTCGAGGTCGACCAGACCCGTCCGCGACGGTTTCATCTGGACGGTCTCGAACCCGGCGAGTGCGGCGCTGGCCGGGTTCGTGCCGTGCGCGCTGCTCGGAAAGATCACCCGGGTCCGCACTTCACCCCGGTCGCGAAAATAAGCCGCTGCCGCCAGAAGCGCCGTCAATTCGCCCTGTGCGCCCGCGGCCGGCTGAAGGGAGACCGCGGGCAAGCCGGCGATCTCGGCGAGCATTTCCTGCAACTCGAAGAGCATCGCCAGCAGTCCCTGCGCATCTTCATCCC
>JBAQZJ010000070.1:0-10604 GCA_049790855.1 Planctomycetaceae bacterium
GCCGTGAAGCGGCCGCTGAGCCGCCCGCCGATCAGCGCGAAGTCGCCGATGCAATCGAGCAGCTTATGCCGGGCGCATTCGTTATCGGCGCGCAAGGCATTGTCGATCACGCCATTCTTGCCAAACACCAGCAGATCGGCCGAAGTGACCCTGGTTCCGTAGCCCCGCGCTTTGAGCGCCTCGATCTCGGTTTCGAGGATGAAGGTTCGCGCGCCGGCGATTTCGGCGGCGAACAGTTCGGGCGTCAGAGCATATTCCGCCGACTGACGTGGAACCGGCGCGCCGGCGCCGTAATCGAGTTCGTAGCGAAGGACGCAGCGCGAGCGAGCCGCCGGCCCGTTCGATCGCCCCCGACCGAATCGGTCGGCGAGCGGCGCCGCGAACGGGGTCGCGACGATCGAGCCGGCCGCGTCGGGCAGCGCCACGCTCATCGGGGACGGCACGCCGAAGATCGCTGCCGGCTGTTCCTGTTCGACGATTCCAGCGGCGAGCAGTACGTCGACGAAGTGCCGGGCCGAGCCGTCGCCGCCGGGCGGCTCGGGGCCGTCCAGTTCGACGATGCAATTGTCGATCCACAAGCCGGCGAGCGCGGCGAGCAGGTGCTCGGTCAGCTCGACCGATGCGCCGCCATGCTCGAGGGCCGTTCGCCGATGCCGTTCGACCGCGTAGGCGATCGTCGCCGGAATTTCCGGTCGGCCCGGCAGATCGCCGCGAACGAAGAGAACCCCGGTATCGGGTTCGGCGGGAAGAAACCGGGCCGTCACGTCGGCATTCGTGAAGAAACCGAAACCGGAGACGACGGCAGGCTGTGCGAGGGTTCGCTGCTTCGGAAGACTCGTCATGCGGAACGCAGAACTTTGACCGACAAATGTGAGGATTGGATGGGCGAAAGACCGGCAGGCGACGAGGACGCCCGTTCGCCTGCCGGTCCGAAGCTCACTTGCGAACCGGCGCCTGCGGTGCGGCGCCCGCCGCCGGACGGGCGGCCGTCCGCTGGTATTGTTCGTTCATGTACTTGAGGATTTCATCGGTGATGTCGTCGGTGTCCTGGTGATAGACGACGAGCTGATTGACTCGGCTCATGATCTGGTTCGGGTCTTCGATGCCGGCCGCCTCTTCCGCTTCCGATTCCCGCTGATAGCGAAGGACCAGCGAATACTGGCGGGCCTGTGCGTACTGGCCGACCGTGAAGGCGACTTCGTCATAGATCTGCTTGTACATCTGAACCTCTTTGCGGGCGAATTCCCGCCGGAGGTTGCTCATCTCGGCCTGGCCCTTGGCGTTGATCTCGGTGAACTGCTTTTCCAGGTCGGTCCACTGCTCCGAGCCTTTGACGATCGTGCCGCTCTTGAGCTGCTCGGTGATCCTTTGGGCCTCGTCCTGGAGTTGCTTGAGCTTGCTGTCGCTGGCTTCCATCTCCTTCTGAAGCGCGTCGCGGTTGGCTTTGAGCTTCTCGTAGTGGGTGAAGATGTGGCCGACGTCGACAAGCCCGACTTTGCCGATCGACGTGGTGGCAGCCGGTCTCGCGGCGGGGGCCGAGGCGCGATTCTGGGCGTGAACCGCCAACGGGCTGGCCGCGGCGAACAGGGCCGCACCGGTCAGAATGAAGCAGAATGGGGACTTCACGGCGGCTGCACTCCTTTGCATGGCCGATGGAAAGCGGCACTCGGGCGGCTCGCAGGCCGCCGACTTTCGATCTCAGAGGGGTCGGGAATGTCTCAAACGCCCGCACAGTGGTCAAGGCCGGTCGAGAGGCTTCCCGACGGCGACCAAAGCCGCGAATTCAGAGCCGCGACCGTCAGGGAGCGTTTTCGACGATCCCTGGCCGATGAGCGCTCCCTGACGGTCGCGGCTCTGAGCAAGTGCGTCACGGCACCCACAGCCGCGAGGTTTCTTCGCGCGACTCCGTCCGCGCGACTCGTCGCGCCTTCAACCGCACATACGGCGGAACGTAACGGCCGCGATGGCGAAAGTGGCCGATGGGGCTGGTGCGGTCGGCCCGCAGCGGTTCGGTCATGTCTTCCAGCACGAATCCAGAGCGGCACAGGCCGCCGACAAGCTGTTCCCAACGGTGCAGATACTCCGCCGTGCCCGCTTCGCGATAGGCGTCGTCGTCGGTCGTCGGCAACGCCCCGTCGCGGTAGTACTCCAGTCCGACGACGTACTGCCCTTCCGGCGTGCGGTGCGTGACCTGCAGGCTCGCCGGCTGTTTGTGCTGGCTGATGTAGATTCCCCCGTCGCGCAGCACCCGTGCGATCTCGCGATAGACCTTTTCGACGTCGGGAACGTAACAGGTGCTGACCGGCTGATGGACGACGTCGAACCCGGCTTCGGGCAGTATCGAAAGGTCGTCCATGCTGCCTTCGATCAGCGTGACGGCAGAGCCGCGTCGCTTCGCCTCGCGCTCGTCGAGCCGCAACATCGCCGGCGATAGATCGACGACCGTCACCTTCGCCCCGGCCGCCGCGTACAGAACCGACTGCCAGCCGCCCCCTGCCGCGAGGCACAGCACGTCCATCCCCGCGACGCTCGCCGGCAGCCAGCCGCGACCGTCGAGCACTTTGAGAGGCTCGGCGACCTCTTCGTCGCTCGCGACTTTCGCGAACACGCTGCCGGCTGCGACCATGCGGTCGTAAGCGGCCGAGTTGACGCGAAGGTACTGCATCGGGGAAAGGAATCGTAGGGCCGGCTGTGCCGGCCGCATTCGGCGCATCAATCGGGAACGATGTCCAGGTTTCCGCAACGAACCCTAATCCATCGAAGCAACGGCGGACTACCTTCGTCGTTTTCGTATTCCCGCGTCAGGAAGCGAGCAAGCTCAGCAAGTTGGTCACTCGGAAGCTGGTCAAATGCGAATCCGCTCGGATCCTCATGCCAGTGCATATGTCCATTCTCGAGGAAATCATGCCAATGCGGCTCGTCGAGATAAACGACGGCCGGCAGACCGAGAGATTTCAATAGGGATCGATTTCGCTCAATCCAAGTCTCCCATTCTCGTGAGCGCTGGTGCGCATCGGACTTCGATCGCCGGTAGTTCATGCCACGTGCCCGACCGTCTTCCGGCCGGCACAGCCGGCCCTACAGACTCTTCCCCATCACTTCCCTTCCGACTCCTGTCGCCTTCTCTCGATCATGGCCGCCGTGGTGCGCACCGGGTCGTTCGCCTTTTCGCCGGCGGCTTGCAACAGGACAAACCGCCCTGCCCGGCCGCACAGCGAGGCGAAACTGAATCCGCCCGGCTCCTCGAGATCGGCGAGATGAGCCGCGGCGACTTCTGCGGCGTCGTTCAGGCGGTCGCAGCGCGTCAGCAGATCGACGAGCACATAGGCGATGATCTGCCGGTCGCGTTCGTCGGTCTCCGCCGCCAGCCGATCACGGAACCAGGCGATCGACGCTTCGCGGTCGCGATCGGCGACGACGCCGAAATACGCCAGGTGCGCCCGGTAGTAATCGTCGAACGGCGGATCGGCCGGATACCGCAGTTGCTCGTCGAGCTTCGAGCCGTATTCGGCCAGTTCGATCGCCAGCGACAATTCCGGATCGTCCGGCATGAGTGCCCGCGCGAAGCGGACGACCGAATGCAGGTGCGACACGTCGATGTGATAGTTCCCGTTCTCGAAGAGCCAGTCGCGGCCGTCGATCAGCTCTCGAATCGAAGTCGGCGCTGCAACGCCCGCGACCCTCGATTCGACGTCCCGCGCCAAGTTCGCCGCCAGGTCGTCGTAGACGTTGCGGACGAGCATCGCGGCGACCTGGCGCCGCTCGTCGGGCGTCATCAGATGCAGCACCTGATCGGTCGTGGTGACGGTGTTGCAAGTGCCGTGCGTCGTCAGCATGATCCGCAAGCCTGCGACGCGATTCGCCCCGTCGTGCAGCGAGACCTCGATCAGCTCGTTCGTCCGTTCGTGATCGAGCGCCGTCGGGTCGATCGCGTTCAGCGCGTCGATCACCGGTTGCGGCTCGCGAATCGTGCGGAAGTACGCCCAGGCCCGCGCGACGTCGCCTTTGTCAAGCAGCAACCGCCCGACCTCGCGCGCCGCAGACACATAGGCCAGCTCGAACGCGGACAGTTTGTCGTCGGGCACGTCGTCGAGCGCCGCCGGCTTCGCGACCGACAGCCCGAGCTTCAGACGTTCCTTGATCATCAAGGCGTCGAACAGCCGATCGTAGTCGCGCCGTTCGCGAAGCGATTCGACGAGAGCTTCCGCGGCGGCCTGCGGACCGTCGGCTTCCAGGGCGGTCCGAATCGTCTCGAAAGCAGGCGTCGTCATCAATGTCCTTTCCGTCGATCCAGTCGCTTCGTCCCTCGTCCCTCACCACTCACTTGCGATGGTTGCAGTTGCCGCAGCCACCGCCGCCGCCTGTGGCCTGGATCAGTCCTTCCGGACCGACCGGCTGAACTTCGATCACGCCGAAACCGGCAGCGGCGGCACGCAGTGCGAGCTTGGTGGTCTCCGGACCGCGGTCGTTCAACACGTAGAGGATCAGTTTGCCGTCGAACGTTCGTTCGAGGTCGATGAGTTCGAGATTGACGTTCCACTCGCGAATGCGGTCCTGCCAAGGGGCGAACTCGGTTTCGCAGCCGGTGCGAGACCGGGCGGCGACGTCGAGGTCTTCGTTCGTCGCGATCCGCAGGACGTCGGGGCCGCCGCCGTCGTGCGACTCACCCGGCTGCGCATTGCCGACGATCGTGCCGAGTTCTTCCCCACGGCCCGAACGAACCACCACGACGCTTCCCGGCGTCGTTTCAAGCTCCGACGCGAACCGGGCGATCTCGCCCATCGCGCCATAACGGATCAACAGGGTTTCGGGCATCGGTACGGCGTCGAATCGGGAATGTGGTGCAGCGCCCACCAGTATCGGCGGCTGGCTGGCGCGAGAGAAGCCCGCGGAGATGAATGAGGCGACCGTCTCATCATCCGACGAGCACCAGCGGCTCGACTTCTCCCGCCTTCGTGAAGCGGCCGATGACCGACTCGGAGCCGTGGTGGTAGCCCAGCACGGCCCGCATCGCCTTCGAGCCGTTCAGACCGCGATAGAGCAACAGTTGGCGTTCGCCGATTCGCAGCCGATGCCCCGACGCGTCGGCCGGGCCGAGCCGCCGATGGTTCTCGGTGACAGTCAGGGATCGCCATTCGACGAAGGCGTCGCGACGACGCGGATGCCAGTCGAACACCAGCGGCGCGTAAACGCCGCCGCTTCCCGACTGCCGCACGACGAGCCGATCGGCGTCGGTCTCGAGCGTGCCGGCGGCCTGTTCGACGCGGTTCATCGGCAACGCGACCGGCAGGCAGCGAAGCGGCAGGCCGTTCGCCGCAAGGGCGACTTCCCGCAGCGGCCGGCGTGGCGTCGCCGACACTCCGGCCGCAAACGGCAGCAGCGTTTCGACTTCGATCCGCGATTCCGGACGGCCCGGCGTCGAAACGGCATCGGCCAGAACAAGCTGATGATCGGCGCGCGTCAGCAGTGCCTGCCGGCAGACCGTCACCCCTCGCTCGTTCGGCCATTCCAGTTCGACGTAGTCGGCATCCTTATCGCTGAACCAGGTGACCGCTTCCCATTCGGGCGTCAGCGTCAGGTCGTCGCCGTCGATGCGAATCCGCAGCCCCCATTCACCGGCGAACACCGATTGCCCGAACGCCGAAAACTCGAACGAAGGCGTCGCCGCGGCATGCGCGATCGCCAGCAGATCGGACTCCGGGCGCCAACGGTTCCGGCAGACGACGAGTTTCCCCCAATCCGTCTGCACGACGGGCGGCGACGTCCGATCGGCGCGATGCAGCAGCGTCTTCTCGCCGTCTTCGGGAATCGGCGGCAGTTCGTCGTGGCTCTGAAGCCGCGCCATGAGTCGACGCACGGGCGCCCCGGCTTTCCAGCCCGATCGTTTGACGGCCTCGGCCAGCAGCGGCCGGACGTCGACGCGAGTCGAAAGACTGACACGGCCGTCGGCACGCGTCAGCGACGCCGTCGCCCGGACAAGTCCGTCGAACCGGCCCGACATCTCGGCATTCCAAAGTCGCACGTCGCCCGCCTTCGCCCAGGCGGCACAGCGAACGAGCGAGGCGAACCATTCCGCCAGGACCGGTAGCAGTTCGGCGTGCGGAGCGCCGTCGGTGTCGGTGCGGGCCTCCAACTCGGCGAGCAATCGCTCGCGACCGGATTTCCGTCGCTTCCGCAGGCCCGAGTGTCCGTCGAAAAGGATTCCGCTGGCCCAGGCGATCTCGGCGGAAACGACGCGTGCCAGCGGCGAATCTTCGGCGAGGGCGAAATCGGTGCGATCGGTCGATGCGATCCAGGCCTCACGCCACAACGGATGGAGCGCTGCCGCATCCAGCCGGCCGCCGTAGCGACGCAGCCCGTCGAGCAGTGCCGCGATCCGAACGAGATCCTCCGTCGAATTCTCGACGGTGCTTCCGCTGTCGGCTTCCGGCTCGACGAATCGCTGATACGAAGCGCGGGCGACCGCCTCGGACCGCGGAAAACGAGCGGCGATTCGCATCGGATCACCGCCTTTGCAGCCGAATCGGCGGCGGAGATCCCGGCCGACCTCACCGGCGAAGGCCGCGACGTCGCCGAGCCGGGACGCTGTCGCCAACCCGTTCGTTCCAGGCGACCAGCGTAAGGAGCGAAGCAACTCGACGTCGGACGGCTCGCGTTCGACGGAAGACGAGGAAGACGTATCGGTCATCGAATACGACGGAGAGAGTCGGTGGAAGGTCGGTCGACGGCGATCCCGGCGCGGAAGACCTGCGAGACGGCATTTCCGTCGGCGAACAGGTCGGGCGGCTCCGTTCCGCCCACAGCCGCCAGTCGAACGACGAGGAAATCCGCACGTCGACCGACGTCAAGCACTCCGCACCGATCAGCAATACCGAGCGCTGCGGCTCCGCTGCTGGTGATCAAGTCGAGGATCGTATCACACCCGAGGTCCGCGTGTCGCTGCCGCAGGAACACGGCTTCTTGCCAGAGGTCGAGATCGGGGTTGGAACTGCGGCCGTCGGTGCCCAGCGCCACTCGGCCACCCAGCTCGATCACTCGTCGAAACGGGTGCGGCGGATGCTCGAAGTAGGAGTGCGTTCGTGGGCAATAGACGAGCGACAGCGTCGAGCCGGCCAGGAACTCCAACTCGTCGTCGTCGAGGTAATTGCCGTGGATCACAAGCCCCTGCGGTGTTTCTGCAAGACGGCGAAGCCAGTCGAGCGGCCGCCGGCCGCGCGGATGCAGTTCGTCGCGCCAGAGATCGAGCGACCGCATCAACTCGACCAGCTCGCCCGTTCCGTCGGCCAGCAGTTCCCGTTCGGCAGCCGTCTCGGCGAGATGCACGGCGATCGAAGCGTCGTACCGGACCGACAGATCGACCGCACGCTCGAACAACTCCTGCGGAACCGTGTAAGTCGCATGCGGCGACAGGCCGTGACGGAGACCCGGAGCCGCCGGTTGCCCGGCGACATGTCGTTCAGCCGCGGCGAGAAGTGCGGGCCACTGCTCCGGCAGCGGGCCGATTAGCTCGCGAAAGATGGTGACGTCGACGGCCCCGCTCGCGTAGGCGTCGATGCCGTCCGACGTCGCGATCTCCCCGGCTGCGGCGGTGCCGCTGATCGCGAGTTCGTTCAGCCCGCGCCGGACGATCGCCTCGGTCGAATCGAGTCGCTGCCGGCGATGAGCGACGACGTTCCGTACCCATTGCGAAAACGGGCGAGCCGGTCCGAGAGGTCGAACAAGATCGCTGAACTCGAGATGAACGTGGGCGTTCACCAGTCCGGGAACGACGGCACACTCGCCGAAATCGACGGCATCGCGGTCGCGACCGGTGCGAATCGCGGCGATTCGACCGTCAGCGGTGATCTCGAGGACGCCGTCGCGAATCGGCGGTCCACAGACTGGGAATATCCAATCGGCGCGATACGCCGTGAGAGCACTGACCACGCGAACCGTCGCCTCAACGGGTTTGTCGTCGTTCTCGCAGACGTCGTGCGTTGTATCGCACTTCAATCAAAGCCGCGACTGTCAGGAAGCCTTCGACGACGCGGGCGAGCCGAAATACGCTCCCTGACGGTCGCGGCTCTGACGCTTGCGAAATGCGCCGGGGAGACGTGGAACGCACCGGCAGGCGAACGCCTGCCGCTCGCCGAAAAAAACACAACACGATTTCGGTTCCCGCGCTGGCGCGTCGGGCTGGTGAACGTCGCCTCCGTCACATCGCACCAACCGTCACATCGTCTCGGCGATGCGTCTCTTCCACTCGCGGCGGTCGAGACGAATCGGCCGTCGATTTCCGGCCCGTGCGAATCAACCAGCCGATCAACGTCCCGGCCACGACCGCGCACAGCAGCAGGACGGGCCACGGATAACCGCCGTCGGCGTACTGCGGCGCGACGCGACCGAGCACGACGTTCGAGCTGTTGAAGATGAAGTGAAACAGCACGCCCGGCCAGAGGCTGCCCGAGCGAACCGCCAGCAATCCCAACACCAGCCCGAGCAGCGTCGCATTGAACACCTGCTGCGGAATCATGTGCATCAATCCGAACGCGAAACTCGACAACGCGATCGCGAGCCACATCCGCCGGCCCTTCAAAAAGCCGCTCAGAATGAATCCGCGGAACGTGATTTCCTCGCACAAGGCCGGTGCCGCCGCGAAGGCCAGCAACGTCAGCCAGAGCGGCACATCGGTGCTCTTCAGCAGCTGAAGCGTTTCGATGACCGACGGCGGCAACGGCGGAAAGAACCACGACATCCGTTCGAGCAGCGACACCGCCAACGGCATCAACGCCAGCGGCAACACGGCGCCGACCGCGAAATACCGGAACGCCGGCAGCCGCAAGCGGAACGTCTTCCAGACGCTCCGGGTCAGGATCACGCCCATCAGCAATGCCGGCGTCGCCACGATCGCGATCTGCTGCACCAGCAGCACCTTGAGAATCCGCACGTCGTACTCGTCGGCCGGACCGCCGGCGACGGCGTCGGCAAACACCTTCATCGCGCCAAACTGAAGCAGCATCACCAGCACGAAGCAGAAGCCGGCCTCGGCGAAACTCGGCGTGTCCTCTTTGTCACGCAGCAATTGTCTCAGCCAGAGCCTCGGCTCGAACTGTTCGGCTTCGCGGAACAGCACTTCCTCGCGGCTGAACTGCTCGATCGCCCACCAGAGCGCGATCGCCGCGTAACCGAAGCTCGTCACCAGCACCGGTGCCAGATACACGTATCCGTCGCCGCCGGCCAGCAGCTCCTTCAACAGCAACGAAACGCCGATGACGGGCAGCACGCTGTACAGCGGCGTGATCTCGATCGCCGGGGAAAGGCAAAACACCGTCAGGCCGACCGTCACCAGCAGCAGCGGCGTCAGGTGATACTGGCCCTCTTTACTGCTGCGGGCGAACGTCGCGAGCGACAGGCACAACGCGCTGAACAGGGCGCTCAGAGGCATCAGCAGCACGATGACCCAGATCAGCGACGCGAGCGGCGGCGAGAAAATCTCGGCCGCCGACGTCGCACCGCCAAAGTCAAACGACGCCATGAACCGGCCGGTCAACCCCATCGTCAACAGGTTCAGGAGCGCCGTAAAGCTGCTGAACAGCATCACCGTCAGGAACTTGCCGAACACGATCTCGGCGCGAGACGCCGGGCAGATCAGCAGCGTCTCCATCGTGCCGCGTTCTTTCTCTCCCGCGGCGAGATCGACCGCCGGATAGAACGCCCCGGTCACGGTCATAATGACGAGCAGCGCGGGAAACAGCTTGCTCCACAAGGCGCGCGACCGTTCTTCGTCGCGGGCCAGGTCGATCGTCGTCGGCGCGATCTGGTCCGGCAGATCGACGGGAACTTCGGCGATGCGCAGCCGGTCTTTCAGCAGCTCGTTTTCCCACTCGCCGAGAACCTCGCGGACGCCGGCGTAGGCCACAAGGCTCTTCTCGTCGGCACCGTTATACAGCACGAGCGGCTTCGGGATTTCGATCTCCGTCGCCGAAGCGTCGCGCGTGCGGATCAGTGCGTTCGCTGCGGCGAGTTTCGCCTTCATCTCGGGCGGAACGAGAATCAGCACCTGCAATCCGCCGTCCGAAAACAGCACCGCTCGATGCCGTTCGGCAGCCTCGCGCTGCACCGCAAGTCGCTCGGCAGCGGCTTCGTCGCCCGCGTCGACCGCGGCGGCGTGCTCGCGGTCGAGCCGTTCATGATCCCGGTGTGCGTCGCGGACTCGCTTCGCCGTCGCGAGAAGCTTGGAGACCGGTGCTTCTCCGTTGGCAACGGCGTCGCTCGGCATGCCGTCTGAAACGACCGACAGCAGGTCGACCTGCGCGGGAGCGTCAAACCAGCGCGATGCGAATCGATCGCCTTCGAGAAGTGGCGCTCCCGGCAAATCCGCCGCGCCGAGCACGACGACCGTCCGCGCCTGACGGGTGAACGTCACGGTCATTCCGACCGTGCCGATTCCGAGCGCCGGATACAGCAGCACCGGCAGCACGGCGATCATGAACAGCGTCCGCCGATCCCGGAGCTGATCGCGCACTTCCCGCAGGAAGATCAATCGGACGTTTCCCCAGTTCATGAATCGATTTCCCTGTTGAGCCGCGACCATCGGGAGCGCGTCGTCCCGCGCTCCCGATGGT
>JBAQZJ010000071.1:0-9837 GCA_049790855.1 Planctomycetaceae bacterium
GTCATACCGCCCCAGCGAGGGGAAAAACGCGGTCGTCAACATGGGTCGAACCCTCCTTGCGGAGGACTCTCGCATGCAACTTGCAGACCACGCTGTTCAGTAGGTCAAGGGTTTTGGCGGAGGCTCCCGTCAGTTCCTGCACGTACTCGTTTAGCCGATGAATTGTGTTATTGAGTGTTTGTTCTTGCCGTTCGAGGAACAAATCTCTTGTCTGGATGTACCGCTGGGCATCTTCATTCAGGTATTCATTGAAGGCATGCTCAGGACTGACTTCTCGCAACTCGGATTTGGCCGCTGCAATCAGCTGGAGGTACTTGGTCCGATCCGAAAGTTGTCCGTGGGACACGCTGACCTGAAGAAACAGTGGCTCCTCTTCAATATAGTGTACTCTAACACTCGCATTGCCATTGAAGAATACGGTAATGGACTCGAACGAGAATGAGTCCAATTCCGCAATTGACCGAAGGGTATCGTTATTGCTCAACTGGTCATAGGTAACATCGAAAGAGTCCCCACCAGAAACCAGCGCGAAAGTCAGTTTCTGGCAATCGTTGTGGCCGGCGAGCGATCGAATTCGGTCGAGTAGAATGCTGTCTCTGACTTTGGGAGCCTTGAACTTGACTGACTTCAATTGGGCTGGCACGTTCTACTCCGCTCGAAATCTGAAAGTCTCTGCAATCGGGGTCGGGTAACACGTGCACTATTATTCCAGCAAACGGCACGCTATATCAGTCCTCTTCAACCGTCATTTCTCCCCGACCTCTCAAACACCAACGGATGATCGCTGTTCGGGTCGGCGACTCTCATGGCGATCTTGCCGTCCATGACGTCGGTGAGCAGGTCGCCGCAGAGGTCGGCGCGCCAGCCACGGGCTAGTCGCGGGGTGTCGCCGTTCTTTTCGCCGTAGAGGTGCCAGCGGACGAGGTGTCGCAGGTCGGCGCTGGTGCCGACGAGCGTGCGGGCCACCTCTTTCTCGGCGCACAGGCTCGACAGTGCGATGCCCAGCAGTTGCCCCAGCACGTGCTCGTCGGGGTTCGTATCGGGGCGGTCGGCTTCGGGCGGTTTGGGGAGTGACGATTTCGGCAGGTCGCGGACCTTGTCGAGGCAGGCGAGCATGTCGTCGAAGTAGCGACGGTAATCGCCGCGGTTCATGTCGCGCGTCGCCGCGAGATCCTGAATCGTCTTCGGCTGCCGGCGGGCCAGTTCGATGACGAGATCGTCGCGAAGCACCTTCCGCAGCGGACGGTTCTTGCTTTTCGCTTCCCGCTCGCGCCATTCCGCCAGTTCGATCGCCGCGGCGAACTCCCGCGGCCCCAGACGATGCGTTCCCGGCAACCGGTGCCACGCCGGCCGCTGCGTGTCGTCGGCGATATCGTCGATCATGCGATCGAACTCGGCCGTCGCCCAGTCGAGCCGACCGCGTTCCGCCAGGCTCTTCTGCTGAACTCCCCAGATTTCGAGCAGGTGCTCGACGTCAGCGAGCGCGTAGGCGATCTGCTTGTCGGAGAGCGGCCGCTGTCGCCAGTCGGTTCGCGTTTCCTTGCCCTTCGATCGCTGGCCGGTCACGCGCGACACGAGCGAATCGTAGGCCAGCGGGTAACTGCGGCTGCGAAGCCCCTCGGCGAGCTGCACGTCGACGAGGCCGGCCGGTTTCCGACCGCCCAGGTCGAGGCAAAAGCGAATCTCGGCCTGCCCGCCGTGCACGACGACCGTCACGTCAGGATCGGCCATGACCGCCCACCAGGAGGTCAGGTCGGGCACTTCATACGGATCGACGCCGACCAGGCGTTCGTCGGTCGCGAACTGCAGCAGGCACAATTCGGGCGTGTAGGTGTATTCGGAGACGAATTCCGAATCGAAGGCGACGAGTCGTCGCTGGCGCGCGTGCTCGCAGAAGGCCTCGAATTCCACCTGATCGACGATCAACCGCTCCGACATGGGGGCGTCCTGCGGGGTCGGTGTTTTTCTGAATCGTGCATCAGAAGCCGCCCGTTGACAAGGCGAAACGGCACGCAGGGTGTAGGAAGACCCGCACGAACCGCGACGATTGGCGAGCGAACCGCTATGATCGGCGAGCGGCCGGCGGCAGCCTGCCGGTGCGTTCGATCGCCTCCGTTCGCACCCGTTTCTTTCCATGAACCCACCGGCGGGCTGACGCCCGCCGCTCGCCACCTCCTATGTTCGTCGATCGTGTTTCCCTGCGTTGCCGTGCGGGTGACGGTGGCGACGGTTGCCTCAGTTTTCGCCGCGAAGCGCGAATACCCCGCGGCGGCCCGGACGGCGGCGACGGCGGCCGGGGCGGCGACGTCGTCGTGCGCTGCGAGCACAACCTGTCGAACCTGGCGCACCTCGTCGGTCACGTTCACTGGAACGCCGAACGCGGCCAGCACGGCATGGGCAGCCTGTGCTCGGGCAAGAACGGGAAACCGGCGATCATCGTCGTTCCGCCCGGCACCCTCGTCAAAGACGCCGAGCGCGGTCACGTCCTGAAGGATCTGCGCGACCCAGGCAGCGAAGTCGTCGTCGCCCGGGGCGGCCGGGGCGGCCGGGGCAACAAGCACTTCGCCACCAGCACGAATCAGGCTCCCCGCGACCACGAGCCGGGCGGCACCGGCGAATACCGCGAAGTCACACTGGAATTGAAGCTGATCGCCGACGTCGGCGTGATCGGCAAGCCGAACGCCGGCAAGAGCACCCTGCTCTCCCGCCTCTCGGCCGCCAAGCCCGAAATCGCCGACTACCCCTTCACGACGAAGTACCCGAATCTCGGCGTGGTGCGCGTCGGGTTTGACCAGCAGTTCGTGCTTGCCGACATTCCCGGCCTGATCGAAGGGGCACACGCCGGCGTCGGTCTCGGCCACGAGTTCCTGCGGCACGTCGAACGGACGCGGCTGCTGGTGCATCTCGTCGAACCGACGCCGATGGACGGCAGCGATCCGATCGAGAACTACCGGGCGATTCGCAACGAACTGAAGCTCTACGACCCGCAACTCGCCGAACGTCCCGAAATCCTCTGCATCAGCAAGGCAGAACTTCCCGACGCCGAAGCCGCCGCCGAACTGCTCGGCGAACACCTCGGCCGCCCGGTGATGACGATCTCAGCGGTCACCGGACAGGGGCTGAAGGAGCTGGTCGGCAAGGTTTTCGAGGAACTCGCCCGGCTCGACGGCAAGATCGAGTAGGGCGGGTTGAACGGAGTGAGGCCCGCCTGCGGGGTCTCTCGGCAGACGGAAGCGTTCCAACCGCGATCAACGCCTGCAAACGCTTCCTGACGGTCGCGGCTCTGATGCCGAATCACGGCTTCGACGCGTTCGCTTTCACCGCCGCCGTGATTTCGTCGAGCGCCGTTGTAATGCGGTCCAACTGTTCCTCGTTCCGTTGCATATGAGCGAGCAGTCGTTCGACGTAATCTTCATTGACGCGTCGACGGGTCTTCGCGTAGCGAACCACCCAGACCATATAGGCGACGATGAGCAACGGAAAAAACAGCGCGACGGCAAACCAGATCAGCGAGGTGAGATCCGACGATTCAGGCGCCGGAGCGGCCTGCGCCGGCAGAAGCAGCTTCCTGAGCATGCATCACCCCCCGTTCGTCGGTCGCTTCGGATCGGCCGAGAGCATACACGCGATGCTCAAGCCCGGCGATGACCGTGCGATCGACGTGGTTCAGCCCCAGCTTGACCGCCACGCCGCACGACGGAACGTTCTCGGGTGGGACGAAGGCGACGACCACCTGCGGCACGTTGAGGGTCGTCAGGGCGTCATCGCGGCGGGTCACGGTTCGCACGAATACGATCGTTCCAGCGTGACGACGGATTCGTGTGGCAATTCGACCGGTATGAACGCTTCAACCGGGTAGAGGTAATCCTCACCGCTTTCGTCGATCACACGGAGGTCGCCGTCCCGCTCGGCGTCTTTGTCCGAGAGGACACGGTAGACTTTATGCACTTCCAGAGAAGCAGGATAGCCGTCGTTTCTGATGCAGATCGCGAAACGCGCCGCAGCGGTCCGGTGCATGGGACTCAATCCAGATACTGTTTTCGCTTGAACTCTTTCCGTCCGATTCCGTGAGCCTCGTACCAGTGTAGCTCTGCCAGGCGCAAATGTCCGCTGGCAAGTCGAACGGTCGCGACGCCTTTCATTTTCCGCCAGCGACCGGCTCCATAGATTTTCCGAAGTCGTGCCAGTTCCCGAATCGACCGTCCGACGGCGATCGTCTCGATTTCGGAAATCTCGCTGACGATCTCGAACGGCGGCATACGACGAATCCGGAACCGGCGAATCAATCGAGTTGTACGGCCGCATACACGCGATGCTCAAGCCCCGCGATGACCGTACGATCGACGTGGTTCAGCCCCAGCTTGATCGCCACGCCGCACGACGGAACGTTCTCCGGGCGGACGAACGCGACCACCCGAGCGAGTATGAGCGTCGTGAGTGCAAAGTCGCGGCAGGCGGCGCCGCCTTCGCTGGCGTAGCCGCAGCGCTGGAACGGGCGGTGGATCATCCAGGCGATTTCGGTCTCGACGACGCCGTTGACCGGCCGCGTCTGAAGCCCGATTCGTCCGATCGGCCGTCCGGTCGACTTCTCCCGCGCGAGCCAGGCTCCGATGCCGTCGCGGGCGTAGCGGTCGAGTTGCTGGCGGACGCCCGCGGCGGCTTGTTCGCGACTGAGACGCTTCGGATACCACCGCATGACGAACGGATCAGCCGTCATCGCGGCGATGAAATCGAGATCGTCGAGAGACATCTCGCCGAGCACCAGCCGCCGGGTTTCGAGGATGATCCGCATGGGACAGAAGGTCTCTCGCAAAGGCGCAAAGATCGCCAAGGTAAGGCTCAGCCTCACGCAGAGCCGCAGAGCGGCTGTGTGGATTGTCAAGTGGAGGCAGGGTCATCGAACGATCATCCTGTTCAGCACCCTCCTCTCTGCGACTCTGCGGCTCCGCGTGAGGGCTTCTTTATTCTTCTTTCATTCTTCGCGATCTTAGCGCCTTTGCGAGAGACACCCTCTCACCACCCGAACTCGACGTAGTAGCGGTTCCAAAGGCGGTCGGCCATGCGGTTCGCGTAGTCCTCGGCGAAACGTTCGCCGCGGGCGCAATGCTGCCGGGAGCGGTTCGTCATCCGGTCGCGATGGTGGCCCAGCTCGTGCAGCAGAATGTGCATGAGCAGGAACCCGCGGGCCGACGACGGCGTGAATCGGCAGCGGACGAACGGTCCGGACGCCTCAGACCGTTCGACACCGAGCCGTTGCAGAAGTTCGGCATGTTCGGTGACGAACTGCTTATGCCACGTCCGCTCCAGGTCGCGCTCCCAGGCGCAAACGGCGACGCAATACAGGTCGCACCAGCCGAGGTGCTCGGTGCTGCCTTCGTCGAGCACGATCGCCCGCAGGCCGTCGAGCAGTGCGTCGCGATCGGGCAGCAGGTCGAGGAACCGATGGACATCCTCGATCGTCAGGACATGCCGGTATCCCGCACCGGGTCGCCGACGGTCGATCACAAGGCCGCTCACGTCGGTCTGAGAATAATGCGGACTGAGATCGGCACGGTTCTTCCGCAGGGCGAGGCCGCCACGGACTGCGAGTGACGTTCTGCGGTGGACGGGACGCATTGCACTCCCCCTGGCGGCAAGGACACGGGGCCGAACTTCCAGTTCGGATAAGACTCAAAGGTCGCCAAGGAAGGGAAGGAAAGGTTTCACGTAGAGTCCAGAGATTGCAGAGGGTCAGCCGAACTTGTCTTGCTCCTCCGCGCCCTCTGTGGCTCTGCGTGAGACCCTTCTTCATTCTTGGCGATCTTTGCGCCTTGGCGAGAGAAAATCCGTCACTCGACACGCAGCCACAGCGATTTGAGGTACGCCGTCTCGGGGCAGTCGGTGCCGACGGGGTGGTCGGGGGACGCGCCTCGACTTTCCAGAATCTGCACCCGCCGGCCGGGCGGAGCGGCCGCGGCGACGGTCTTCTGAAACTCGTCGAGCGGCATCAGTCCGCTGCAACTGCACGTCAACATGAGTCCACCCGGTTCGACGAGCGGAATGGCGAGCCGGTTCAGATCGAAGTACCGCTTGCGGCCCTCGTCGAACTCGTCGCGGCCGGCGATCAGCTTCGGCGGGTCGAGCACGACGAGGCCGAACGTCCGCTCGTTGCGCTGCAGGTCGCGCATGTAGGGGAAGACGTCGGAATGCGTGAACCGCGCGTCGGTCCGATTGAGCTTCGCGTTCTTCTTCGCGACCGCGATCGCCTGCTCGTCGAGATCGACGCCCGTCACGTCATTCGCCCCGGCGAGCCGTGCCGCGAGCGAAAATCCGCCCGTGTAACAGCACAAATCGAGCAGGCTGCGACCTTTCGCGAACGCCGCGACGAGCCGACGGTTGTCGCGCTGATCGCAGAAGAATCCGGTTTTGTGGCCCGACGCGAAATCGACGTGAAATCGCACGCCGTGCTCGGTGACGACGACCTGCTCGGGACAATCGGCGCTGAACTCGGTCCCGGCTTCAAACCCTTCCTGCTCGACCGTTCGCGGTCCGGGTTGAACGAGGGCGTGCGTCGTCCCGGCGATCTCCTGAAGCAGGCTGAGAATCGCCACCCGTCGCTGCCACATGCCGAGACCGAACACTTCCGCCGAGAGAACAGGTCCGAAGCGATCGACGATCAGCCCCGACAGCCCGTCGGCCTCGGCGTGAACGAGACGGCAGGCATCGGTGACGTCATCGAGTTTCAGCAGATCCCGTCGCAGCGAGACCGCCGCCGTCAGCCGATCGCGCCACCAGGCGGCGTCCGGAACGGCCGGGCCGCGGTTGAGCAACCGGACGGTGATCTCGGATCGCGGGTTAAAGATTCCGTAACCGAACGTCTCGCCGTCGGTCTGGGTGACTCGCACCAGGTCGCCGTGCGCAGCGCGCCGATCCCACACGCCGAGCCGCTTGCGGAACAGGTGCGGATGCCACGACGGCGCTTTGCATTCGATGGTCGGCAGTTCCTCAGGCGGATCGAGCGCTCGATCGCCAAGATGCTCGCGCGACAACGGCGATCGATCGCGGGCCGACATGCCGTAGGCTTCGCGAACGGCGGCATAAACGGGTTTGCGGCCGGCAGGCCGGGATCGTTCGGGACGGGGCATGACGCCATCGTAGCGGAGACGCGGTCCACTTGTCGCTTGCAGGTTCGCCGTCGATGACGGGCGACATGACGAGCGGCGCTCTGCGAGAGACGCTCATCGCCCCGGCGCCGCCCACTGGCCCTTCCAGCCGCGATGGAGATCTCGCAGGAAGGCTCGCCAGTCTTCGACTTTGCGGGTCGACGGATAAGGCTGCGGGGCGACCGGGGCGTCGGCCGACCAGATGATCTGGAACTCGCCGTCGTCGCCGATCCGGCCGATGCGCGGCGTCTTGTAGAGGTGCTGCGACGTCGCATCGACGCGCACCGCCCCTTCGGGCGCCTTGAGTCTCTGGCTTCGCAGGGCCGGAATGACAAGCCGAGGCTCGACCGCACCGGCTTCGATCGCCGCCTGTGCCCACAACTTGACGCCGACGTAGGCTGCTTCCATCGGGTCGGTCACATGCCGCTGCGGTCCGTATTTCTCATGAAACGCTTTCAGAAATGCGGCGTTCTCGGGCGATTCGATAGACTGAAAGTAGTTCCACGCCGCGTAATCGCCGGTGACGGAAGCGATATCGAGCCGCCGCAATTCCTCTTCATGCACGCTGAACGAAATGGTCGGAACATCGGCCGCGCTGACGCCTGCGGTACGCAATTCCGTGAACAGGGCAATGTTCGAATCACCATTGACGAGGTTCAATAAGACGTCCGGCTGAGCCGCGGCGATCGCGGCGACCGTCGATGCGACGTCTCGGCTTCCCAACGGCAGATATTCTTCACCGACGATCGTCGCCCCGATACCGGGCGCGGCATCCTTGATGATCTCTCCCGCCGCCCGAGGAAAAACGTAATCGCTGCCGACGATGAAGAACGACTTCGCGCCCAGCGTCTCGGCCGCCCATTGGACCGCCGGCAGAATTTGCTGATTCGGGGCGGCGCCCGTGTAGACGACGTTCGGCGACTCTTCGAGACCCTCGTACTGAACAGGGTAGATCAGCAGATGGTCGCGATCTTCGAACAGCGGCACGACCGTCTTGCGGCTCGCCGACGTCCAGCAGCCGAAGACCGCGACGACCTGCTCTTCGTCGATCAGTCGCGTGGCTTCGTTCAGGAACGTCTGGGGATCGCTGCGTCCGTCGGCGACGACCGCTTCCACCGGCCGTCCCAGCACGCCGCCGGAAGCGTTCAGCTCGGCGATGGCGAGCCGGACCGTATCGACGACCGGCGACTCGCTGTCAGCCATCGTTCCCGACAAGCTGTGCAGCACGCCGACCTTGATCGGCTCGCCGGCGGGCGCCGCAGCGACACCGTCCGGCCGATCGGTTGCCGAGGAAGCGACCGACCCGACGCCGTCGTCGGCGGCGGCGTTCGATGTTCCCGGCCCGTCATCGGCCCCACGGTTGTTCCAGGCAAACGTTGCGAAGCTCGCCATCAGAATCACGCCGGTGATCGCCGCCAGAACCGCCGCAACCTTGACCGGCCAGGGTCGAGCGTCGGGCGACTGCGGGCGTTTGATCACCACCGACGAGTCGGTCGTGTTCACCGCTCCGGAGGCCGCCCGCAGCCCCGTGCCGTCCGCCGCGGAAAGCCCGAGCGTCGTGCGAACCGCCGATCGGCCGCCGGAAAACGACGCCGATGCCGCTTCGAGATCGTGGACCATCTCGGCGGCGGTCTGATACCGATCATCGGGATTCTTCGCCGTCGCCCGGCGGATGATGTCGGCACATTGTTCGGGAACGAGCGGATTCAAGACGCGAGGGTCGAGCGGCTCGCCGTGACAATGGGCGAACATGACCTGGACGGTGCTGCCGGAGGTCGCGTAAGGCTCGGTGCCCGTCAGCAGGTAGTAATAGGTCGCCCCCAGCGAATAGATGTCGCTGCGGGTATCGACCAGCCGCGCCTCGCATTGTTCGGGACTCATGTAGTACGGCGTGCCGACGACGTGGCCGGCCTTCGTCACGCCGTGATCGGCCAGCGTCTCTTTCGCCAGCCCGAAATCGCAGACTTTGACGGCTCCTTCGGACGATCGCAGCAGGTTCGCGGGCTTGATGTCGCGATGAACCAGCCCGGTCGCGTGAGCGGCCGCCAGACCGCGGGCCGCTTCCAGCGTCGCGCGAGTCGCCGCGGACGGCGAAAGCTGACCGATGCGGCGCACTTCGTCGGCAAGGCTGCCGCCGGTGACGAGTTCCATGACGAGGAACTGCGTGCCGTCCTGCTCGCTGACGTCGTACAGCCCGACGACGTTCGGATGATTGAGTCGGCCGGCCGCCCGCGCTTCCGACAAGAACCGATGAAGGGCCGTCGCGTCCTGCGCGAGGTCGGGCGGCAAAACCTTGACGGCGACGTCGCGTTCGATGACCTCGTCGCGACCGCGGTAGACGACGCCCATCCCCCCGCCGCCCAGCAGCCCCGTCAGTCGATAATGGCCGAGCGTTCGACCGATCCATTGATGCCCGCCGCCAAGCTTTCCCGGCGGGGAAACGGTGTCTCCGGGGGCACCGATCAATGTCCGTTCGTCAATCGAACCGACGTGCGGATCAGAATTCGACGGTGACGAGGCGTTCATGGCAGGCGACCGGATGGGCGGGTGGATCCCACCTCAACACCAGCCTACGCCTCCGACTCACGCCGTGCCAAGCAGGAACAGATCAAAAGGGTGGAAGAACGGATTTCGGCATACACACGATCCGCGTTGAACTGGCCTCTCCTTCGCGCCTGCTCCCCTCTCCCTGGGG
>JBAQZJ010000072.1:0-6652 GCA_049790855.1 Planctomycetaceae bacterium
GAACAGTTTTGACACGCTTCGAGGTTTTGTCCGGACGCTCTAAGGAGAGTTCATGGCGGTCGTCGCCGGCGTCGATTTCGGCACGCAAAGCGTTCGCGTCTCCGTCTACGACAGCGAGCGCGGCCGACTTGGTTCGGGAACCGCCTCGTATCCGGTTCATCGCCGAAAGGACGACCCGAACTATGCCGCCCAGAGTCACGGCGACCACGTGACGGCCTTGACGACCGCATTCGGACAGGCGATCGCCGCAGCGGGAATCGACGGTCGCGACGTCGACGCGCTGGGAATCGACACGACCGGTTCGACGATCGTGCCCGTCGGCAAGGGGCTGGTTCCGCTCGACGACTATTACCTCTGGTGCGACCACCGGGCCTGGCGCGAAGCGGAACTGCTGACCGCCGCGGCGCGAGACTCCGGGCTGGAAGCCCTCCGCTGGTGCGGAGGCTCCTATTCGTGCGAGTTCGCACTCGGAAAGCTCTGGCACTGGCTTCGGCATCATCCAGACCAGCGGTCGGATTTCGTCTCGGCATTCGAGCACTGCGATCTGATCGTCGCGCACCTCTGCGGCATGAGGGAACCGGAACAGGTTCCTCGCGGAGTGTGTGCGATGGGTCATAAATGGATGTGGAACGAATCGCTGGGCGGACTGCCCGGCGAGGACTTTTTCGAATCGCTGGACCCTGTTCTGAGCGGTGTGCGGGACCAATTGACCGGCCGCGTCGCCGCATCGGACCAGGTGGCGGGGGCGCTCTGCGCCGAATGGGCCGAACGGCTCGGACTGCGCGACGGAATCCCGATTCCGGTGGCGGGCCTCGATGCACACTGGGACGCCGTCGGGGCCGGCGTCCGTCTCGGCGACATCGTGAACGTCATCGGCACGTCGACCTGCGTCATGGCGATCACCGAACGCGCCGAGCCGATTCCCGGCGTGAGCGGCGTGGTCCCCGGCTCGGTTCATCCGAAGCACGTCGGCATCGAGGCCGGGCTTTCCGCCGCAGGCGACGTCTTCGACGCGATCGCACGGCGGGCCGGAACCACGCTCGCCGAACTGTCACGCGAGATCGCAGGTCACCGGTCCGGGCAAACGGGACTGTTGCGCCTGGCGTGGGACAACGGCGACCGGACGGTCCTCGGCAACCCGCATCTCGGCGGAGTCACGCTCGGTTGGAACCTCGGTCATACCGCCGCCGATGAACTGTTCGCCGCCATCGAGGGAACCGCGTTCCAGACGCGGATCATCCTCGAACGCATGGCCGAGCACGAAGTCCCCGTCGATCGCGTCATCAACGCCGGCGGAATCCCTCGTCGCAGCCCTGTCTTGAATCAGGTCTACGCGAACGCCCTGAACGTTCCGATCCTCGTGCCGCGCGAGGAGACGACCGGCCTGGGGGCGGCCGTGTTCGCCTTTCTTGCCGCCGGCACTTTCGAGTCGCTGGAAGAGGCGCAGCGGGCACTCTGCCCGCGCTACGAAACCATTGATCCCGACCCGCACGCCGTTCCGATTTGCGAAGAGCTTTTTAACAATTATCGCAAGCTCTACTTCGCGTTCGGCCAGCCCGGCTCGGAGGCGATTCGGCTCGACCAGGTGCTGCCGACGCTCCGCCGGCTGAGCGAGTGACCGACGTCGATGCCGTCGGCGGAGGCCGACCCGGTCGCTGGCGTTCACGGGCCGAATTGATGTTCGACGTGCTGATGATGCGAAACGTGAATGGACGCTGGTGTCGCAAAACGTCAACTCCCCTAATTTTCCACTTGTTTTCGAAATTGGTTGTGGAACTTCCGCCGTCGCGTCGCTAGTTTTCGTAGAGCCGGCGGCAATTTGTCGCGGGCCGGCCGCTTGACGGGACAGGCTCCATGTCCAATGCCCCTGCACGCAAGATGAGGACGGCGGCCCGCCGGGGACGGCTCGGGCTGCCGATCGGATTGTGCCTGATCGCGGCGATGGTTGGTGTCGCTGTCACTGCCACGGGGCTTTTGCTCTTCAACGTGCGGGCGGAAAGCGCTGTGCGCCCGTCCGGGCTGGCGATTTCCGAAGACGCGCTCGATTTCGGATCGGTGTGGACCCAGCCGTCAATGCGACTGACGATTCCTGTTCACAACCCGAGTGATACTCCCGTCAAAGTTATCGACGCCGCTGGCACGTGTAGTTGCTCTCAGATCTCCCCAGCAGCGTTCGTTATCGCAGCGGGCGGGCGGCAGAACGTGGAAGTTACGTTGAATCTTCTCCCCCGCAACAGGGAGGAAGCCGCGTTGGCCGACAGGCCGTTCCAGACGGTTCTTCGGTTCATCACCGACCAAGACCGGGAGCGTCCGGCTGAATGGACGATCCGTGGAACGATCCGGCAACCGTTCCGAGTGCGACCGGCGTTGACGTTTACCGGGGGCGACGCGCTGATCGAAGGCGTCCCGCCGTCTTCGAAGCGACTGAGAATTCCGCTGCAAGACGGTGTCGTTTCGGTCGCGGTCGAACCGGTCGTTGACCGCGGCACCGTAAAACTGGTCTCCGTCGGCTCGCGCGAAGCAGTGGTTGAAGTCACACCGCCGGCTGCGTTGGCACCGGGCCATTTCCGCTACGCCATTCCGCTCGTCCCCCAACTCGCCGACGGCAGCGAACTGCCGGCCGTTCCGCTGATCGTCAGCGGGAGCGTGACGCGGGATCTGATTGTGATGCCTCGCGCGCCGCGCTTTGAACCGGGGCGGATCGGTTCGGAAGTGATGTCGCGGTTCCAGATTCAGTCGCGACGTGGACGGCGTTTCAACATTGCGGCGACAAAGGCGAACGGCGACGTGGCCGTCGCTCTGGTCGACAAGGACGCGCTCGGTGGTCCTCTTTACGAAGTGCGCCGCCGTATCGAACGACCCGGACCGTATGAGGATGTCGTCGGCGTTGATGTGGGAATCGACGGCAAAGAGACCGTTTCGCTGGTTGTGACGCTTCGAGGTCTGGGGTTGCCCGAGAGAGACACAGATGCGAGATAGCCCGGTCTTTCAATTGCGCTCTTTGTCCTTCCGGCGGTGCGGCGGCCTCGCGGCATGTCTCCTGCTGGCGACCCCTGCCGTGTCTCAGGAACGACCTCGCGTCGAGCCGCTCGCTGCGAGCGAAGAGCGCAGCACGATCGAGAAGATTGTGAAAGTCTGGGAAGACCGTCGCCAGTCCGTCACCGGCGTCCGGTGCGTTCTGAAGGGGGAGAGTTTGCGCACCGCGGGATCGCTCAATGGATTACAAGCGGATTTCAACCTGCCCGAGGACCAGAATCTACCGGCCGAAAATCATACGTACGATTTGTCGTACACGT
This sequence comes from Planctomycetaceae bacterium, assembly GCA_049790855.1. Lineage (GTDB taxonomy): Bacteria > Planctomycetota > Planctomycetia > Planctomycetales > Planctomycetaceae > JACCRE01. The sequence goes on from JBAQZJ010000072.1 coordinate 3,297, forward strand.
TGTCGGCCGATTTCAACCGCGACTGGTTCCGTCTTGAAACGGAAGAGGATCGGTTCGGACCGGAACCCGAATGGCGTCGCGTCGCGGAAATCTTCCTGTTCGACGGTGCCCGGTCGCAGAAGCACACGCCTCCCGATCTCAACGAAGTGCCGGAGCGCTACATCGAGACCGAATTGACGATCGAGGATCCCCCAAAACGGACGTTTCTATTCGAGAAACGCTCGATTTGGCCGGTTTTCTTCGCATGCGGCGTCCTGCCGCCGGTGACGGGCGGTCACGAAGCGCCGGTGACGTTCCGCGACGTCGCCCGGATCGAGGACATGCAAGTCCTCGGCCGCGCCGTCGTCGAAGATCATGCCTGTGTCATTCTTGCGCCGCCGGGCGACACGGAGCTTCCGATCGAGCACGAACTCTGGATCACTGACGACATGACGTACCGCGTCGTGCGATACTTCATGATCGTCGAAGATGACATCGCGTTGTCGTTGAGTATGGAATACGATTCTGCGACGCATCCTGATTTCCCAAGCCGTATTGTAATGGCGGCGTTCGACCGCGAGAACCTTTCATTACGGGAGGAGCTTCAGACGAAGGAGATCCAGACTAATCCGCCGCTCGCGAAGTCGCACTTTTACGTCGTACCGACGCCGGGAATGGTGGTTTATAACCGTCCCAAGGGCAAGTTTTTGAGGATTCAGGACGAGGGGAAGGCTCCGCTTGACGCGATGCAGGAACACCGAAGGCAGCGTGCAAGAGAGCAGTCGAGGGGATCCGCAGGAGTATATTGGGGATTCGTGGCGCTGGGCGTGGTCTGCATCCTGATGGCCGGGTATTTCGCGCTGCGACGCCGCGCTGCGTCATAAGCGTGCTGTTCGTGTACCATTCCAGACCGGGAGTAATCGAGATGTCGTACCTGCGATTCGTGTCATCTGTCGGTTTGCTCGTGCTTGGCCTCGCGTTGGTGTTCGAGGGCGCGGCCGTCGCTCAGTTCACGTGCAGCAGTGGTTGCACAAACCTCGAAGCCAGGCATCTTGGCCCCTCCCCCGGAAACTCCAGAGACTGCGTGGCCTACGCGGAAAACACGTGAGCCTCCGTCAAAACCGCTTAAGGATAATGAACAAGCAAGCCAGTTGGAGCCAGCCCAGGAAGAGTGAGCCGTGGCGGTCTTTCCGGATGATGATGCGGCCGTAGCTTTGCAGCCACGCATTCGTGCGCTCGATTCGCCAGCGGTGCCGACGGCGGCGAAGCTTACGGCCGTCCTGGGTCGGCGGCTTCACGCGGTTCGAGCGATGCGGGCAGATCAGCTCGACGCCCCGCGCCGCCAGCCGCTCCCGCAGCGGATCGCTGTCGGCGGCCGCGTCGTAGATCAGCCGGCAGTCGTCGGGCAGTTCGACGACCGCCGCATCGAGCAGTCGTTCGACATGCCGCGACTCGTGCTCGTTGGCCGGGGCGATCACGACGCCCAGCGGCGTGCGGTCGCCGTCCATGAGCACCAGCGCCGTCGTGCCCTTGCCCTTGCGGCCGATTCCCACGCAATCCCCCCTTTTTTCGCCCGGCAGAAGGTGCCGTCGGCGATCAGATGCTCCCAGTCGATCTCGCCGAACTCGTCGGCCAGATCGACCAGCCGCGACCAGACCTCGACGAGCCGGCCGGATTCGGTCCATTCGATGAGCCGCCTTCGACAGGTCGACTCCGAGGGCGAAGCGTCTGGTAAATCCTGCCAGCCTCCGCCGTTCCTGAGCAACCACAGGAGTGCTTCGAGGACCGCCCGCGGCGGCACCGCCGGCCGGCCGCCGAGCGATGAGGGCGGCTCCCAGGGAAACAGGTCTTCGATCAGAAGCCATTGCTCGTCCGAGAGTTGTCTGCGGGCATCCGTCCTGGACGCCGCGTCATACCGCCCCAGCGAGGGGAAAAACGCGGTCGTCAACATGGGTCGAACCCTCCTTGCGGAGGACTCTCGCATGCAACTTGCAGACCACGCTGTTCAGTAGGTCAAGGGTTTTGGCGGAGGCTCAAGTAAGCCGTCGGCTGCGCGAACCAGCGATCCTTAAAGCCCACCCCTTGCAAGGGGTGGGCTTTCACATTTCGCTATCTCTGGGGAGCAAACGCCGCATGAACGACGACCGCCGCTGGTTCCACGTGACGATCACGACGTATGGTTCCTGGCTCCCCGGCGATCCCCGCGGCTTCCGGACGCGTCACCACCGCGAACATGTCGACGGCGATTACAAGCGACCGCCGGAAGAAGACTATGCGGGACGCCATGCGAGAAGCCGAAAGTTGTGTAAGGTTCCGCCCGTCCTGCTCACACCCGCCCAGCGACGTCTCGTCGTGCTGGCAATCCATGAACGCCTTGTCGGATTAGGCGACACGGTGATCACCGTCGGCATGTCCGGTCGGCATGGGCACGTTCTGGGCCAGTTCATTCCGAAGGACGTTCGGCGACAGATCGGTCATGCCAAGCAACATGCGTTCTGCGCCTTGCGAGAGGTCGGCTGGAGTGGATTTCTCTGGGCGAAGCGCTGCGGGGTAGAACCCGTCAAAGATCGATCTCACCAGATCAATACATTGAATTACATCGTCCGCCATCGGAGGGTCAGGGCTTACGTCTGGCGCTGGGGCGATCCGATCGAGGATTCCTAAAGCCCACCCCTTGCAAGGGATGGGCTTCACTCGACGCCCCATCGCCGCATCAACCCGTGCTCGACCCCCAGTTGGTCGCAGATCCGCGCGACGATGAAGTCGACGAGGTCGCCGATCGACTCGGGACCGTGATAGAAGCCCGGCATCGCGGGCAGCACGATCGCACCGGCATCCGCGAGGCGGGCCATGTTCGCGAGTTGAATGCCGCTCAGCGGAGTTTCACGCGGCACCACGATGAGCTTGCGACGCTCCTTGAGATGCACGGCGGCCGCCCGATGGATCAAATTGGAGCCGAGGCCGTGCGCCACGCCGGCGAGCGTATCCATCGAGCAGGGGCAGATGACCATGCCGTCGGTCAGGAACGAACCGCTCGCAATTCCTGCCGAGAAGTTGCGACTGTCGTGATAGATCACGGACGGCAGTTCGCACGAAGGCGCCAGCGATTGCGTCGAGACCCCCGAGGTCAGATTTCTCGCCGCTTCGAGAAGCCGTCCCGGCTCGAATTGCTCGATATCGAGCGTCAGGCCCAATTCTTCCCGGAAGACATGCGATGCTGCCGGGCTGAACGTCAGGTGAACGCTGCGACCGGCGGCAACGAGCACTTCCAGCAGCCGGAGAGCGTAAATCGCCCCGCTGGCACCGGTCATGGCGAGAACGAGCGGTTTCATGTCAGGTCTCATTGTCGCCTTTCGCTCCGCGAAAGGGTTCCCTTT
>JBAQZJ010000073.1:0-4928 GCA_049790855.1 Planctomycetaceae bacterium
CTCGGAGCGTTAGCCGTCGGCCCCGGCCGACGCGCCACGCAAGCGGGGCGGCTAACCCTTGTTCGCATCGCGATCGGGGTCGGTTCGCTTGAGTTCCTCGACCTCTTCGCGCGTCGCGTTCAGTGCGTCGGCCTTGAGATAACGATCGACGAGTTCCCCGGCTTGCCGGCCAAGCGAACGAATGCGAGCCGCGGTCAGGCGGTCGCCCGCCTCTTCGGCGGCTTTCGCCGCCGGGGTTGCGACCGCCGCGATACGCCGGCGGAAGGCCGCGATGTCCGGCAGTTCCGCCGCCTCGGCAACGGCAGCCTCGGCTTCTTCATATCGGCCGGCACGGGCGCCGGCTCGTGCCGTGGCGAGCAGGGTCGCCCGCTTGGCGACCGTCTCGACCAGTTCGCCTGACAGAATCGCAAGACGTCCTTCGGCGTCGAGACGCCGGACGTCGTCGCCCAGAGGCAGCACGATCTCGGGTTCGATGCCGGGTGCAAGCGGGAACCGCATCAACACGGCCGTGCCGCTGCGGATCGTCAACCAGACGATCGTCCGCTTCGCATCGGCCGGCAGCACGACCGACCCGGAACGGTCCGTCAGCAATGTCGCTTCGGGCGGCGGCGGCTTCTCGCCGGGCGCAAATGGTGTTGTCCGGACCTCGACGATCCGGCCTGCCAAAGGAACTTCGTCGCCCTTTCGAACGAGCGTCAGCCGCGTCTCTCCGCCGGCCGGCGGTGCCGCGACGGCCCAGGCTTCGATGCGTCCCCGCCGACTCCCCAGAGGCGACCTCAATGCCGAATGCACTTCTGCGGCCACACCGTCATTTTCCGTCTTCGCGACGCGCAGCAGGGTGAAGGGGATCTCGCGAACCTGATTGAGATTGCCGTCGCGGTCGAATCCTCGCAGGTGCGGGAGAAACAGCATTCCCGGTACCACCGATCCGACAGCGGGGTCGGGCGTCGGAATGCCTGATGCCCGCAGGATCAAAGGCACGGCCGCTTCCTCGGATTCTTCGATCATCGCGACGGGCCGGAAAACGGAAATCAGCGTCGTGACCAGGCCGCGAGCCAATCCATCACGCGTCGTCACGCTGTTCGATCGCAACGGCCCGAACGAATCGGTCAGTCGATCCCATTCGCGAGCCGAGACGACATATCCGGGACCGTCGTCTGCGATTGTCGCGAACAGCGCTTTGTCAGGCACCGAAGGAACCGGAAAGCCGATCTCGACGTCGTCGGCCGTCTCCTGGCGTTCGAAAGGAAGATCGACGGGTCTCAACCGAGCCAGGGTCGCAGCGTCGCGGGGCGTCGGTGCGACGTCGGCGATCTCGTACGACCATCGCTCGCCGAGCGTTCGATCAATCAACCGCCGCACGTCTTCGCGGACCCGGTCACGGAGCACAGCCGGAAATCCGGGCACATCGTCGAACGCGATCGACAGCGACACGCGGTACGGCTGCAATTCGGGCGGGAGTTCCTCCTGAGCCGACGCGAGCGGGCAGCTCCCCGACACCAGCACCGCAATCACGAGACGAACCATCGGCGTCGCTCGACCCATCAGGCGGCAGCTCAAAGCCGCGACGCTCGGGGAGCGGTTCGCACCGGCCGCGGCTCTCGCATGCACTCGCTTCCAGACGTTCAGGCTCGCATCGAAACGAGCAATGACATCGTCGGAGATGCTCACGGAGTCGCCTCCGGATATTCGGTCGGCAGAACCCAGCGTTCGGCAGATTGATAGACGGCGACCGGCCGCCCAGGCATTCCTCGAATCGCACCACGGGTGGCGACGAAGCGGTCGACTTCAAACAGCGGGACGCATCGCACGTCGGAATGCAATTGCCGATGCAGGTCGATCAGAATCGCCTGTGCGGTCGCCGCATCGCCCGCCCGTTCCAGATCGAGCAACCGCTGTCGCAACCAGTCGGGCAGATCGGCCAGCGAAGAGACATGAACCGCGGGGTCGAGCGTGATGAACGAGGCCAGCGAGGCGACCGGGTCGGCGATCGCCAGCTTGCGATAAGCGATGTCCCATTTCTCGCCCGGGGCAAGTTCGTCGAACGTCTGCAACCGGACGGGCAGGCCGATCCGCTTCCAGGTCACGGCGAGCGTTTCGGCCGCCTGTCGGGCCGGCGCCTCCGCGGGTGCGATGAACACGATCTCGGGAATATTGCCCTCGAATCGCCTCTCGGCGGCAAGCGTGAGCGCCAAGGCAAGCGACAGGTCGGTCGGACGCGGTTCGACGAGCGGGTTGTAACCGACATGGGTCGACGGATAGGGTGCGGTCACGAGCCGGGCGTTCTCCGCCGTCCCCGCCCCCGCGACCAGTGGCAGCAGCTTCGCCGCATCGGTCGAAACGGCGACCACACGTCGCAATTCCGCCGTCTTGAACGGCTCCGATCCCGGATGGAATTGCAGTACGTGGGTCGCCGGCAGTGCCAATTTCGTGACGACGAATCGCTTGTCGTCCTGAAGCCGCGGCACGTCCCAGATCGGCACGTCGGCAAGCATCCGGATTTCGCCGCGGTCGAATGCCCGCGCGGCCAACTCGTAGTTAGCGAAGCCGATTTCAACGACCTCGGCGAGATGTGGCGGAGCGTCGGTTGCCGGGGCATGCGCACGCTGATAAACGACGCGATCAAGCGTCCGGTCTGTTTCAACGAAGCGCTGGAACAGGCTGGACGACGCCGAAGCCTCGTCGTCGGCCGTCGGAATTCGCGCAGTCGATCGAGATGCGGTCAGAGCGGCTTCGGCGCGCAACGGAATGCGATTGAAGACCACCTCGAAGGCGAACGGGCCGGAGGGCTGGAGACTGTCCACGAGATCGACGAATCGAGCGTCGAACTTCGGGTGGTCCGCATGCATCCGGTCGCTGAGAAGTCTGATCGCATCCGACGCCGATAGCGCGGGCCGGGCCGCCCAGCCCGGCAGCGACGGACGCAACTCGAAGCGGGCCCGGCGACCGAGATCGGTCGGCTCCCAGCGGTCGAAGTAGACGCTGCGATAGGCAGGAACGACGTCAAATCCCTCCACCTCGAACAGATCGCCCGTCGTCAGCCGGGCGACGCGCTCGTCGGCAACTGTCGGCAGGACGAGCGGCTTGTCGCCGGCCAATCGCGGCACGCCGACAAGCAGTCGCTGATAGCGGCTCGTCAGGCGTGCATGTGCCGGCTTCAGCCCAGCGAGCGTCGGCCATGCCCAAGCCGCCTTATCGATCAGAGTTGCGGCGAGCGCGCCGTCGCCCGCCGTCGAGGCCCGTTCCGCCTCGGCCTGCAACGTTCTCGCCCGTTCGATGAGCTGATTCGTCCACGAGGGAACTGCCGGGTGATCGCCGTCCAACTGACGCACCCGGTTCAACGCGAACCGCGCCTCGCGATATCGGTCCTCGTCGATCGCACCGCCGATGAGCGCCGCAGCGGCTTGACCGAGCAATGCCACCGTTTGAGGCGGCACCGGATTGCGTTCATAGAGTGCGCCGATCAGGGCGAGCGCTCGCTCGCCCTGGCCTTCGTCAATCCATCGTGAAGCATCTGCGACGAGCAGCCGGAGCTGCCGTTCGTCAAGACCTGGCCAGGCCGGGTCGATGCGGGAGACGATGAACAGCAGTTCGAACGCCCGCCGCGTGTCACCCTCTTCGACCAACTGGTCCGCTCGAAGCAACATCAGGTCTTCGTGGTGGCGGACCTCCTGAACATCTTCAGTCTTAATGCGGAATTCCTGCGAGCCTTCTTCACCTGGCAGAAAGATGCCGAGGGTGGTCAGTTCTGCGAGCCGTTGCTTGCCCTCTTCGCTATAGCGACGCGACGTATCGGCGATGAGGGTGTCGCGCTCGGCCTGTATCTGTGCCAGCGTGTTCGGTCGCGGATAGATCGGCTCGACGACGAGCACTCGTCCGTCTTTTAGAACGACCCAGTCGCGCCGCATCGGGTCGAGGAACTCGTCGAACGTCGGCAATTCCATGTCTTCCAACAACGGCAGCTCTTCTTCGGTTGTCGCCGCCTCGCCGCCGGCTGACGGCTCAGTCTTTTCCGTGGCTCCTCCGGTGCCCGGCTTCGCCTCTTCTTGAGCGACGAGCGACAAGGCGGCCGCTTGGAAGACCGCGACCGCCAAGCAGGTGTCAAGGAATCGTGTGCGGATCATGGCGCCTCCTCCGCCGATTCGTCTGCGGCTGGCGGTTCGGTCGCTGGTGCCGGCTCGGCAGCGGGGGGAGTTCCGCCGGAGAAAGAGACGGGATAGAGCGAGCCGTCGAGACTCGTCGCGACGACGGTTTCTCCGATCGCGAGCAGTCCGGTCAGCGGAGCGCCGAGCGAGGCTCGATGCGTCTCGGCCCCGTCCTCGCCGAGTGCGACGACGGTGCCGACCTGCGTCGCGACGGTCCAGCCCGCGCTCGACGGCAGAGGACGACCGGCGACCGGGGCATCGAGCTTCGTGCGCCATCGCTCCTCAAGCGACGCACCATCGAACGCAACGAGTGCGCGGCTGCCGTCCTGAACGAAGACGACCGGTCCGGCGGCCCACGGGCCTCCGGTCACCGGGCCGTCCGTGGTCGCCTCCGCAACAGTCCGCAGCCCGGACGGATCGAGCAACTGCACGCGGTTGCCGAGCGCCAGCGCGATCCGGCCCTCGATGACGTCCATTGGCTGGGACGGCGGTACGTCGAGGGCAAGCGATGCGACTTCGGCGAGGTGCGGCAGCGGCTCCGACCGCAGGCGAATCACTCGAAGCGTGCCGGCGTCGTCGGCGACGGCGAACAGTTCGGGGTCGACGCGGGTCGCGAACCGCCACTTCGGCGACTGCTCACCCTCGCCTTCGATCGCCAGCAGAAACGCTTCGACGTTCCCGGGGCCGCCTTTCTCGGCGAGCCATTCCAACCGACCCGGCAGCGGAAGGACGAGACCGCCCTCAAGCGCGATCGGCGGGCACTCCGGGGCGGCCGGCAGCGGT
>JBAQZJ010000074.1:0-2053 GCA_049790855.1 Planctomycetaceae bacterium
GGCCCGACCGGCTCGGGAAAGACGTCGACGCTCTACAGCGGCTTGAACGCGATCAAGACCCCCGAGATCAAGATCATCACGGTCGAAGATCCCGTTGAGTATCACACCGAGGGAATCAGCCAGATTCAGGTGCATTCGAAGGTCGGGCTGACGTTCGCCGCCGGCCTGCGTTCGATCTTGCGTCACGACCCCGACGTCGTGCTCATCGGCGAAATCCGCGACGGCGAGACCGCCCAGGCGGCGATCCAGGCGTCGCTCACCGGCCACCTCGTCTTCAGCACGCTGCACACGAACGACGCGCCCGGCGCTTTCACTCGTTTGATCGACATGGACGTCGAACCGTACCTCGTCGCCAGCACGGTCGAAGGCGTTCTCGCGCAGCGGCTGATCCGCAAGCTCTGCTCGCACTGCAAGAAACCCTTCGCACCGGGTCCGGAAGACATTCCGCCCGGCATCGGCGGGCCGCTGCCCGAACAACTCTGGCACCCGGTCGGTTGCCGTTCGTGTCGCGAGACGGGCTACAGCGGCCGGACGGGCATCTTCGAGCTGCTGCGGAGCGACGATACGATCCGCCGGCTGTGCGTGAGCAACGCGACCAGCGATCAGATCCGTCAGCACGCCCGCAGTCGCGGCATGACGACCCTGCGGGAAAGCGGCTGGGCGAAAGCCTGTGAAGGCATCACCAGCGTCGACGAAGTGAAGCGAATCACCAAAGGCGACATCGACTGAAATGCCCACCCCTTGCAAGGGGTGGGCTTACGCCCTCGAAAGCGTATGCCTGACTTCCAATACATCGCGCGCGAACTTTCGGGTCGACAGGTGACGGGAACGCTCTCGGCCACCGGCGAGGCCGATGCGCTCGCGTCGCTGGCCGGGCGGGGGCTGTTCCCGGTTCGCGTCGATCTCGCGGAAGAGGCGAAAGCCCAGCAGCGGCATTCCGGCCGGCGGGTCGGGGCGCGGTATCTCGCGATCTTCTACAGTCAGTTGGCCGACCTGCTCAAGTCGGGCGTGCCGCTGTTGCGTTCGCTCGAGCTGCTCCACAAGCAGACGCACGTGCCGGCACTCAGGGCGGTGCTCGACGACGTGCGGGCCGACGTCGCCGACGGCACCCGGCTGGCCGAGGCGATGCGCCGGCATCCGAAAGCGTTCAACGAACTCGCCGTCAGCATGGTGCGGGCCGGCGAGGAGGGCGGCTTCATGGAAGACGTCCTCAAACGGATCGCCGCCTTCACCGAGCACCAGCAGGAACTTCAGAGCCGCGTCGTCGGGGCGATGGTCTACCCGTTGTTCCTGCTCGGCATGGGCACGGCGATCGTCATCGGCATGGTCGGCTTCTTCGTGCCGAAGTTTCAGCCGATCTTCGACCAGATGGACGAACGCGGCAACTTGCCGGCCGCGACGACGGCACTGATGTCGCTGTCGGAGTTCGTCGGCGGCAAGGGCGGCCTGCTGCTGTTCGCGGCCGTCGTCGGCGGCGGGTTCGCGTTGTACCGCTACATCACGACGACCGAAGAAGGCCGCTTGCGGTGGGACGCCTTCCGCTTGTCGGGGCTGAAGTTCGGCGGCCGGACGTTCGGTCTCGGTCCGATCGTGCGTAGCCTTGCGATCGCTCGATTCTGCCGCATCCTCGGCACGTTGCTGCATAACGGCGTTCCGATTCTGCAATCGCTGCGGATCGCGAAAGACGCGACCGGCAACCTGATCCTCAGCCGGGCGATCGGTGAAGCGGCCGACAGCGTTTCGACCGGGAAAAGCCTCGCCAAGCCGCTTTCATCGAGCGGCCAGTTCCCGGAGGAGGTCGTCGAGATGATCTCCGTCGGCGAAGAGGCGAACAACCTCGAACAGGTGCTGATCGACATCGCCGAGAACATGGAACGGCACACGAACCGGCAACTCGAATTGTTCGTCCGCATGCTCGAACCCGTCATGCTGACGCTGATCGCCGGCGTGATCCTGTTCCTGGTGATCGCGCTGATGCTCCCGATTCTGCAAAGCTCGGGGATTATGTAATCGCGTTAGCCGTCGGGCTTGCCCGACGCGCGTCGGCCAAGCC
>JBAQZJ010000075.1:0-7724 GCA_049790855.1 Planctomycetaceae bacterium
ACACCAGCCCGACGCGCCAGCGAGGGAATTCAACGAAGGATTCCGGATCCACGCCGAACACTCCGATGACGCTTCCCCGCCGACATGCCTGCCGCGTCGCCGCCCTGCTCGGGCTGGCGGCACTTGCGCTTGTCGGCTGCGGCTACACGGTCGGCAACGCCTTTCAGGCGCCCGTTCAGACGGTATCGGTTTCGATCTTCGGCAATGAATCCTTCCGGCGAGGGCTGGAATATCAGCTGACCGATGCGATTCATCGCGAGATCCAGGTCCGCTGGCCGTCGATGCGAATCGTGCATGACGATTCTGCGGAGACGCGGCTCGTCGGGCGAATCATTCAATCCAACAAGTTCGCTCTGACGCCGACGGCGTTCGACGACCCGCGGGAACTGGAGTTCCAACTGGCGATCGACGTGACCTGGGAGGACCAGCGCAGCGGCCAAGTGCTCGCGGCCCAGACGGTTCCGATTTCCCCGGATGCCGTGCGGCTCATCTCGCAGGCCAGCTTCGCTCCCGAAACAGGACAAAGCCGCGCAACCGCCGAACGCAAGGCGATGGACCTCACCGCCCGACAGATCGTCGATTTGATGGAGACGCCGTGGTGATGCCCGCCCCTTGAAGGAGGGAATCAGTCGTCGCCCCGCCGCGTCAGCCAGATGAAACTCTTCCCCAGCCTTCCGCCGTAGTTGCCGGCGGAGATGCGGACGCAGCCGGGCACCGCCGCGGCGGCATCGATCGCGGCATACGTCACCTGGCGGACCGTTTCCAGATCGCGGCCGTTGATGATGATCTCCTGAATGCTCGTCACGCCGTCGGGCACCTTCGAATCGACGCCCGGCTGGCCTTTGAGTGTCGGGCAGTATTCGGCGTAGGTGCTGGCGAACAGGAACTTGTATTTGCTGCCGGCTTTGCTGGCGCTGGCCGCCAGGCCGCCGGGAAACGGGCAGATCACACCGGGAATTTCGCGGCAGGCTGCTACCGCCGCTTCTCCTGCGGCGATGCCGGCGTCTTCGCTGGTCGCCATGAACCAGAGATTGCCGCCCATGATGCCGTCGGCGTAGCCCCAGTCGCGATCGAGGACGAATTCGCCGCCCATCGTCGGAACGACCCACACCTTCCGACCGAACCGCTCGTCTTTGAATTCGTGCCCGTCGCCGAAGTAAGCGATCTTGCGCCCGAGCGGAATCGGTTCGTCGCAGATTTGAAGCGAGAAAGCCCGCGCCGTCGGACAGGTCAGCACGTTCTGACTGATGCGGGCGAGCAATGCGCGGTACAGCTTGTCGACGCGATCTTTATGGAAGCGGGGAACGTGAAACTGAACGACGGCGCCGGGGCGGCCGTCGGGCGTGTCATCGACGTAACGATCGAGACCCGCTTCGCAGTCGCACAGGATCGTGCTCGACGCATGCCCGGTCGCATTCGCGACGGCATGATCGAGCCACCTCCGGTCTCGGGCGGTGATCAGCACCTCGGCATAGATGCTGCGAAAGGCTTCGGCGTAGGTGTCGTCGATGAGGGCGGGCATGGCGAGAGAAGTGAGAATCGAGGAGTGAGAATGGGAGAAGAATATCCTGGCTCACTCCGCGGCGTGCCAGACTTCGGTGCCGATCGGCACGTCGTCCTTCGTCAGTTCTTCGGACAGCAGGATCGGGACCGAATCCGGAAGACTCGGCATCTCGATCCCCCTGATCGTCGTCCGTAACGATGTGCCGTCAGGTCGTCGAAGATCGACTGCATTCCCGATCGTGAGTCGCGTCGGCGGACCGCTCTTGATGAGTCCCGGCCAGAGAACGAGCCCCCGACCGGTGATCGCGAACGTGTCCTCGACCTTGAACAAAAGCCGTCGCATCATCCGTGCTCCCATACCGGTCTGACGAAGCCTCGACGGTCTCCCGGAAGCCTAGTCGCATAGGTGGTCCAGGTGAGGAACCAGTGGCGGTTTGCGTCGGGGCTCATGAGATGCCTTCTCGAATCGTGGATTCGATTCACATGACCCCGAGGGCTGACGCCCTCGGCTCACCAATGCTCACCGCCTCCCGCGTCCCTCGATCACCCGCGTCTCCGTGATCACCTTGTCCATGAAGATATCGTGGTCGCCCATCGGAACCTCTGGGAAGATCTGGCATTCAAAGGCCAAAGCGACGAGGGGGCAGTCGGGGCGGGCGTTTTGGAGGAGTTTGTCGTAGTAGCCTTTGCCGTGGCCCATCCGGCCGCCGCGGGCGTCGAAGGCGACGCCGGGGACCATGACGAGGTCGAGTTCCTCGACGGCGACCTGCTTCTCGGTCAGGTTGCGCAGGCCCTGCCGGGGCTCGAGAATCTTGTACATGCCGAGTTCCAGTTCGGCCATGTCCGCCAGCCTGAACAGTTCCAATTCTCCGGCGTCGTTGCACCAGGGGACGACGATCTGCTTACCACCCTCGAGGGCCACCGGCAGGTCGAACCGCGTGCGGACTTCACTGCGGGCATCGACGTAGAACAGGACCGTCTTTGCCCGGACGTACTCGGGCAGTGCCATGAACTGCACGACGATCTGCCGCGACAGGCCGTCTTTGTCCTCCTGGGCTTTGCGGTTCTCGAAGGCCTGTTCACGCAGGGCCTGTTTTCGGGCGGCGAGGTCGGCGGGGGACATAGGTACGGTCAATCGGCAATGTAAGGTGGGACACATCGAAGCAAGTCGCTCGAAATCCGAAACAACTCCGAACGACGACGGCGAATATCGCATCGCGTTTCGTGCTTCGCGTTTCGGATTGCCTCTTGTACCCGTCATCGGCAGCAGGGGCAAATCGGCGGGTATTGGCCGGAAATGCAAGCCGGAGGCCGATCGCTCGACGAATTTTTCCCGATTTCCGTCCCGAGGCGCCGGGTTGGACTGCCCAGAATCGCGGAATCGTCTAGAGTAGGAGAAATCCCCGCGCCCGCCGGGTGCGAGCGGTCGTTCAACCTGTTCCGTCCAGATCGCGGCGGGCGACGGAGTGTCCTCCGCGTCGAGCCGGCTTGCCTGTCGGGCCGCTCGGCCGTGAACCGTCGTCCGTGGCGAGGCCGTCTGCCGGTGACCCCCGGCCATCGGTCGAATCTGGTTTGGAATTGGTCTGGCGTTCGCGTCGGTCGGCGAGACGGCCGACGCTGGGGGTCCGGCGACTCCGTATTCCTTGATCCCGAAGAGATATGTCCTCCCCGACATTCACGCAGCACTCCGATGCAGCTTCGTCCACTGCCGGAAACGGTCAACCGACCCATCAGAAGCCAGCCGGCGAGCGCAGTGTGACGACGACCCCAGCGGTCGACGCGACGACCCCAGCGGTCGACGCGACGGCCCCCGCCAGGGCGACGGCCGAAATCCCCCCCAGCGGCAGCCTGGCGTTTATCGAACAGCTCTTCACGGCCTATCAGGAAGACGCGACGAGCGTCAGCCCCGACTGGCGAGACTACTTCGAGGATCTGGCCGCTCAGGGCAAATGCCCGCTCGAGCAGCACCCCGAGGATCTCTTCCCGCGCCGCAGCATCTTCCATCACCCGGCCGGCACGCTCGAGACCCCCGAAGAGTCGACGAAGCGGCGGATGAAAGAGGTCGCATCGCTTCAAGAGCGCGTCGACCAGATCATCCGCAACTACCGGGTGCGCGGGCACATCATCTCGCAGGTCGATCCGCTGCATCAACCGAAGGAGATGCCGGCCGAACTCGACCCGGCGTTTTACGGCTTCACCGACGCCGACCTCGACCGCAAGTTCAGTACGAGCTGGCTGGGCGGGCCCGAGCGGCGGACGCTGCGGCAGATTCTCAGCTGGCTGCAGAACACGTATTGCCGCAGCATCGGTGCGCAGTTCATGCACATCGACAGCCTGCGGGTCCGGCAGTGGCTGCAAGATCGCATGGAAGGCACGGGCAGCTATTACAAGCTGCCCCGCGACGAGCAGCTTCGCATCTACCAGCGGCTCTCCGACGCCGTCATCTTCGAAGAGTTCATTCAGAAGAAGTACATCAGCAAGAAGCGATTCAGCCTGGAGGGCGCCGAGAGCCTGATTCCGCTGCTCGACATGGCGATCGAGAAAGCCGGCTCGCAGGGCACCGCCGAAATCGTGCTCGGCATGGCCCACCGCGGGCGACTGAACGTGCTCGCGAACATCATGGGCAAGCCGCCCAGCCAGATCTTCCGCGAGTTCGAAGACGCCGACCCGGAAGCGCACATCGGCGGTGGCGACGTCAAATACCACCTCGGCTACAGCAGCGACTGGACGACGCAGACCGGGCACAAGGTCCACCTGTCGCTGGCGTTCAACCCCAGCCACCTCGAGTTCATCAACCCGATCGTTCTCGGCCGGGTTCGCGCCAAGCAGGACCGCGTCGGCGACTTCGACCGCCGGCGAGGTCTCGCGCTGCTGATTCACGGCGACGCGGCGTTCGCGGGCGAAGGCGTCATTCAGGAGACGCTCAACCTGAGTCAGCTCGAGTCGTACCGCACCGGCGGGACGCTGCACGTCGTCGTCAACAACCAGATCGGCTTCACGACGACCGAAGAGCAGTCACGCAGCAGCACGTACGCCACCGACGTCGCGAAAATGCTGCAGATCCCGATCTTCCACGTCAACGGCGAAGATCCCGAAGCCGTCGCGTTCGTCGTCGATCTCGCGCTCGACTTCCGGCGGGAAGTGCAGCGCGACGTCGTGATCGACATGTACTGCTACCGGCGACGCGGGCACAACGAAGGCGACGAGCCGGCATTCACGCAACCGCTGATGTACCAGACGATCGGTCAGCGGCCCACGGTCAACGACAGCTACCTCGCCAAGCTGCTCGATCGCGGCGAGATCGACCGCGACGACGCCGACCGGATCGTCGAAACGAGCCGTTCGTGGCTCGAAGAAGAGTTGCGGGCGGCCCGTGCCGATCTGCACATCGAGAAGCCGCGGACCGGCGGCGGACTCTGGACGGACTTCCGCGGCGGGGCCGAGTCCGATGAGGTCGAGACCGGCGTTCCCGGTGCCCGACTTGCAGAATTGCTCGAAAAGCAGGCGACGCCCCCGCCGGGCTTCACCCCGCATCCCAAGATCGAAAAGCTGCTGCTGACCGCCCGGCGGGAAATGGCGGCCGGCGACCGCAAGATCGACTGGGGCACCGCAGAAAGCCTTGCCTTCGCCACTTTGGCCGTCGACGGTTACTCGATCCGCATGACCGGCCAGGACAGCGAACGCGGCACCTTCAGCCAGCGGCACGCGGCGCTGCATGACTACGTGACCGGCGAGCGGTATATGCCGCTTCAGTATCTCTCGGAAAACCAGGCGCCGGTCGAGATCGCCAACAGTCCGCTGTCGGAAGCCGGCGTGCTCGGCTTCGAGTACGGCTACAGCCTCGATCGGCCCGACGGTCTTGTCCTGTGGGAGGCCCAGTTCGGCGACTTCGTCAACGCCGCCCAGGTCATCATCGATCAGTTCATCACTTCGGCCGAAGACAAGTGGCGCCGGCTCTCGGGCCTGGTGCTGCTGCTGCCTCACGGCTTCGAAGGCCAGGGGCCTGAACACAGCTCCGCCCGGCTCGAACGCTTCTTGATGGCCGGCGCCGACGACAACATGCAGGTCGCCTATCCGTCGACGCCCGACAATTACTTCCACCTGCTTCGCCGGCAGGCCGTTCGAAAATGGCGGAAGCCGCTCGTCGTGATGACCCCCAAGAGCCTGTTGCGTCACCCGCACGCGGTCTGTTCGCTCGACTCGCTGTCCGACGGCCGGTTCATGCGGATCATTCCCGACGGCACCGACCGCGAACGAGGCGGCGTGACGCGGGTGTTGCTCTGCTCGGGCAAGGTGTACTACGAACTCGACGAGTTCCGGCAGAAGTACGAACGGGAAGACGTGGCGATCGTACGGGTCGAAGAGCTTTACCCGTTCCCCGAGCAGGCCCTTCGCGAGGCCTTCGCCGGCTATCGCGACGACGTCGAGGTCGTCTGGGTGCAGGAAGAGCCTGAGAACATGGGCGTCTGGCGCTACCTGTTCTGCCTGACCAGCGGCAATCTGTTCGGAAGCCACTCGCTGCGCTGCGTCAGTCGAGCCGCGTCGGCCAGCCCGGCGACCGGCTCGATGGCCAGCCACGCCTTCGAGCAAGAGATGCTGCTCACCGAGGCCTTCCGCGATCCTCTGCGCGGCTGAAATCGCTTCAGGATTGACCGGCCTTCGAGGAACGCTATCGTCACCGCATGAAGCCCACCGGTTGAAACCGGTGGGCTTTCCCCTTGCCGACCTTGCCACGCCGACGCACCAGGACGTCTGACCGATGCCTATCGAACTGAAGGTTCCCACCGTCGGAGAGTCGATCGCCGAGGTCCAGATCGCCAACTGGTACGTGGGGGAAGGCGATTACGTCGCCGCCGACGCCAACCTCGTCGAGCTTGAAACCGACAAGGCGACGGTCGATCTTCCCGCGCCGGCAGGCGGCATCCTCCAGAAGATCCTCAAGCAACCCGGCGAAACGGCGCAGATCGGCGAAGTGATCGGCCTCCTCGAAGAAGCCGACGCCCCGACGAAGCCCGCCGGCGGAAAAGCTGAAACAAGCGGGTCGACCGGCAAAGGCGGATCGCCGGCCAAGGGCGAGTCGACCGCACAGTCCGACGCCCGCTCGGGCGGCAACGGACCCGCGGCCAAAGCGCCGTCGACAGAATCCGCACCAACCGCCGCAGGGCAAGCCGGCGGCTCGGTCATGCCGGCCGCGGCCCGCCTGCTTGCGGAACACGGTCTGTCGGCCGAGCAGGTTCCCGCCAGCGGTCCCGGCGGGCGATTGCTCAAGGAAGACGTCGAACGCTTTATCGCCGATCGAAAAACCGCCCCGACGAAGCCGTCCGCTCCGACCGGACGGGGGTTGGCGACCCGCCCGGCACAGGTTGACCTGGCACCGGCCGGCGAGCGCAGCGAGAAGGCCGTTCCCATGTCGCCGATCCGCAAACGGATCGCCGAACGGCTCGTCGAAGCCCAGTCGAACGCCGCCCTGCTGACGACCTTCAACGAGATCGACATGTCGCCCGTCATGGCACTGCGAAAGCAGTACCAGGACGCCTTTACGAAGCGGTACGGCATCAAGCTCGGCTTCATGAGCTTCTTCGTCAAAGCCGCCGTCGATGGGCTGAGCGAGATTCCGCAGGTCGGCGCCCAGCTTCGAGGCGAGGAGATCGTCTATCACAACTATTGCGACATCGGCATCGCGGTCGGCGGCGGCAAGGGACTCGTCGTGCCGGTGATCCGCAACGCCGAAGGCCTCTCGTTCGCCGAAATCGAACTGAAGATCGCCGACTTCGGCAATCGCGCCCGCGACAACAAGATCGGTCTCGAAGAACTTCAGGGCGGCACCTTCACGATCACGAACGGCGGCATCTACGGCTCGCTGCTGTCGACGCCGATCGTCAACCCGCCGCAATCGGGCGTACTCGGCATGCACAACATCGTCGACCGGCCGGTCGCCGTGAACGGCCAGGTCGTCATCCGCCCGATGATGTACGTCGCCCTGACCTACGACCACCGCGTCGTCGACGGCCGCGAAGCCGTCACGTTCCTCAAGCGGATCAAAGAGGCCATTGAGGATCCGACGCGGATGTTGATCGAGGTGTGAGCGGCTGCGAGAATGAGGCCATGATCGCTCCGATCGGAACGATCGCGGAGTGAAAATCATGAGTTCCGCGCGAAAGATCGAAGACGCGCTGCGCCATCCGACGCCCGGCGAACCGCCGTGGGGAATGGCGCAACTC
>JBAQZJ010000076.1:0-11221 GCA_049790855.1 Planctomycetaceae bacterium
TGTCCGCAGTCTGGATGCTCGCATTCGTTTTCGGTGCTCAACCGAATCAACCGACGCAGTTCGCCGGCACCGTCGTGCATGTTCACGACGGCGACACCGTACACATCCAGAAGGCCGACGGCACGACGGTCAAGGTGCGGTTCCTGTTGTGCGACGCGCCCGAGATCGGCCAGCCGCGGGGCGTCGACTCGCGGGAGTTCGTCAAGAGCCTGTGCCTGAACAAGACGGCGACGGTCGTCTCGCCGGGACTGGATGAACACGGCCGTACGCTGGGCGAACTCTTTGTTGGAACGACGAGCGTCAACAAGGAAGTGATCCGCAACGGCTGGGGCTGGTGGTTCTACCACTACAACGACGATCCGGCGATCGGCCTGCTCGAAGTCGAGGCGCGAGCAGGCAAGAAAGGATTGTTCGCCGACGAAGCGCCGCTCTATCCAAGGGCGTGGCGACGGGGAGCGAGGTTTCCCGCCGGCAGCGGTGCCAGCGATGCCGCAGGCCGCTCGATCGGCGCCGATGCCGATGGTGTCGTGACGCCGGTCGACTCGTCGGTGTTCATCCTCGCGCTCTTCCCGGACCCGGCCGGCCGTGACGAGGGTCAGGAAACGATCACGCTCGGCAATAGTGCGACGAGCGAGGTCGGCCTCGAGGGCTGGAGCCTTGTCGACAACAACAACGATCGATTGCGATTGACGGGAACGATCGCCGGCGGCGGCAGCCGCACGCTGAAGCTTGACCAGTCGTTCCTACTGGGCAACGGCGGCGACCGGATCCTGTTGAACAACCGGCAAGGGACGACGGTGCACAGCCTGTCCTACGACAAAGCCGAACGCGGCAAGTTCATCGTCGCCGGGCCGAAGTAGCGCGCGCAAGTTTTGCCCACTGAAGGCACTCCACGCATTAAACGAGACTTCTGCGGCGGCCGGGGAGAGCAACCGCGGCAGTCCCGAAAGTCCCAAGGCGGCGGAGGCGATGTGGCCGAGAGCGACCGCGGCTCCAGCCGCTCGATGGCAGCGACCGTCGAAATGTCGGGTCGTCGCAGTCGCGTCGAATCCCGCATCTCGTTCAGCCATTGCTCGAACCGCATCCGAACACTCCCGTCGGCCCGTGTCGAGGTGCGGCCCCGTGAAGTGGACCGTGACAGGTGAGATCATCTTGGTCGGGCGGGCCGAACGATCGCGATCAGAAGTTCGTCAAAAGCTCAAAACAATTGAGCAACTGACGTTTCGCGACGTCGCGACTGGTTTCGTTCACGGATACTGAAGCTGCTTCCAGATTGAGCCGCTGTAGTGCGTCTGGGTGAAGTAGATCTTCTGGATGACGTTCGAGGGATTCACCAAAGCGACGAGCCTGCGTCGTCCTGCCGGCCGTTTGTCGCCGGTGTGCGCTTGCCCGACGTAGTACTCGTAATACTGGTTCCCAGCCGCCAGGGGCGGCAAGAGTCCTTCCTTGTTCTTGAATGTTTCCAGCCGTCCACCGGACTTGAGGTCGATGCCGACCTTCAGACTGTTCTTGAACTCGATGATCGCGACGCGGAGATCATCCGGCAGGCGATCATTGCCGATCAGTTCATATTCGTGTTTTCCATAACCGGTGAACGCGGCCATCTGCCTGGGTCTCCCGCTGGTCGTGCCGGTCGAGGACGCGGCAGCCGCGTGCCGATCACCGTCTTTGCGCCGCTTCGATTCGTGCCAGCTCCGCGGCGAGGACGGCGGCGAGCTGGGGCTGGTCGTTCTCGCGGAACAGGGCGACGGCGCGCTGGTACATTTCGATGCAGTATTTGCTCGGTTCGTCGCCGCGGGCGCGGGGAATGGCGGGCAGGAACTCGGTGTAGAACCTGACGAGCTGGCCGGCTGAATCGGGAACGTCGGCGCAGATCGCTTCGAGCTTGTCGAGCATCTGCGGCACGTAGCGGCCCTCATCGGGAAACTTCTTGATCGTGTAAGCGAGGCCCTCGATCGCGGGGCCGGTCTGATCGTCGGCCAGCAGCAGGTCGGTCAGTTGCAGACGGGCCTCGCAGGCGAGGTCGGGGCGGCCAGCCGCTTCGTAGAGCACCACGAGCCGCTGGTAGAGCTGATTCCGTTGCTTCGGATCGTCGACGAACCCGATCATGTCGCCGAAGACCTTCCAGGTGAAGTCGGGGAAGTTGGCGAACGTGCGAAACAACCGATCGAACGAGCCGAGCATCAGCCGTTCGTTCGGCCTGTCGAGCGGCCCCTCGCCGGGAATCGCCGCAAGCGCAGACCACGCCGCCTCGTTGCCGGGGCTGAGGTCGATGACGTCGTTCAGGAACACGAGCCGCCGGCCCGTTTCCATCGCGGCGGTCTCGCGCAGCAGCGGGTACGCCTTCATGACCAGCCGGGCCTGCCGGGCGGCAAGCGGGTTGATGCCGGTGTTATGCAGGCGCAGTTCCAGATCGCGGTCGGTGATCGTTTCGCCGGTCTGCGGATCGTCGATCTCGCCGACGTAGTATTTGTCGCCGCGGTACCTGCCGTGCGATTCGAGCGTGAAGGCGATGCTGGAACGCGTGACGTTCTTGAGTTCGACCCACATCACCCAGGCATGCCGGTCTCCGTAAATCGACTCGCCGCTGACGTACTCGGCGGGAACGCCCATGCTCTTGCCGACTCGGGCAGCGAAGTCGGCCTGCATCGCGCAGACGCCGCCGAACTGCAGAATGTTGGGCAGCACGTAGTCTTTGCCGTTCAGGCGGCAGACGTCGCTCGACGTGCGCAGCATCTCGTCGTCGTAGGGGACGTCGCTGTAGCACTTGCCGAACATCGACCGGCGACCGCCGTAGGCCTGCAACGACCAGGCCCGCTCGGCGACCGGCGTGCGGTGATTGACGAGGTGAACCAGAAACTCCCACGGAAGGAATTGCGCCCGTCCCTGCATCCGCTGTTCGGCTTCAGCGAAGTATTGGAAGTTGCCGACGCCGTCGAGCAGGTCGCCGCCGTAGTTGGAGCCTGTGCGACGGGCATGGTGGCCGTATTCGTAGACCGCTCCGCGTTCGCGATCCCACGTCACGGCGACGGCGATCGCCAGCTCGCCGTACGATTCGATCTTCTCCGGGAACTGCTCCTTCAACTCGTTGAACAGTGCCAGCGCGCCGACGACGTCGTCATGCTTCGGGTTGATCGCCGTGAAGAGCTCTTCCTTCAGGTCGGTATGCTCGTCGAGCCACTGTTTGACCTCGTCGTAGTCGTCACCGAACGCGGTGCGGATCTCGGTGTCGAACTCCTGCTCGAACCGATTCGCGAAGATCTTGCGGATTTCGGGATACTGCCTCGTGTTGAACAGCAACTTCTTGTCGAGCAGGCCGAGCAGCGACTGGACGTCTTCGGGCGTCGGCGGAGGCGACTCCTTCATCTCGCGCGCGGCGACGGTGGTGAAGGGCGAGCCGAAGCTCCTGTTCAAGGCAGCCAGAACAGTCTCGTCGCCCCCCTGGTAGACGGCAATTAATCCGTCGCCCCGATAGACCTGAAGCGCTTCGGTTTCGACCCGCTCGTCTCCGAGCAACGACGAAGCGTCCGGCGGAATCTTCGCAGCGGCCTCGTCGGCGGCGTCGTTCGATGCGAACGGAAGGAGGATGACCTCGACATCGCCCGCCGTCAGCACATGCGGCGCGCCGTCAAGCCCCGGCAGCGGATCTCGCTTGCGCGTCCAGACCGTCAGTCCCGCATCGCTCAGGTCGCGTTCCAGAGCGTCGATCGTTGCCTGCGGTCCCGTCGGCTCGGGAACCCGAAGAGAGAAGGTGTGCGACGCATGCAGCCCGTCGGTTCCCGATTTCTCGACGCGCACGGTGACCGGATAGACGCCCGGACCGGCGTCGCCCGGCGTCCACTCGAAGCGGCCGGTTTCAGGGTCGATCGTCGCGCCGTCCAAACCGTCGCCGTCGAGCGCGTAACGCAGCGTCGCCGCGGGAATGTCCGGGTCCGACGCCTTCACCGCGAGCGAGACCGGTGCGGCGCTCTCGACGACCTGTTCTTCAATAGGCTCGATCGTCGGCGGCTGCTGCACTTCGTTGACCGAGACCGTAAACTCTCGCTCGTCCGACAACGCGGTTGAATTGCTCGCTTCGGCACGCACCGTGATCGAGTAATCACCCGGTCCCTGCTCTTCGGAGGGAGTCCACGAGAACTCGCCGGTCGCGGAGTCGATCGTCGCGCCTTCGGGCGGTGCGACGAGGCTGTAGGCCAGGTTCGTCGGGTCGAATCCTTCTCCGGCAATACCGACGCGAAAGGCGAGAGAGGTGCCTTCGTCGATCGCTTGCGCTTCGGGCGTCTGGAGCGTCAGCTTGCCCTGAGACCCGGAGCCTTGGGACGCCTTCCAGCCGCCGTACCCGATCGCCCCCAGCACGGCGATCACACCGACCCAGACGGCGAGCGTTTGCCACAGCGGCGTTCGCCGACGGCGTCGGGATGCAAGGAGGCTGGTCGCCGTCGGCTCCTGAAAGGTGAAGGCGCCTGCCGCAGGTTCGGTCGCTGAGGCCGTGTCTGCGGATGCGGGCTTCGGAGACGAACCGGCCGGGCGAGAGCGACGTTCTGCCATGATGAGCGAGCGATAGGAACAAAAGACGCCAGATGGACTCCAGTCGATTCCTCCAATTATTGCAAACTGACGGTCGATCGCCAGAGTTTTGCCGACTTTCCACAGAAGTGGCCGAAAAATCACGGCGAGCGGGCATTCCGGGGGACGCTAACTTCAGCGCGGGCGCGGCACGAGTTGGACGGCGTCGAGAATCACGAAGCCGTCGGTTTTCGCATTCGAGATCGTGATCGTCGACGCGACGTCGCCGACGAGATCGACCTCGGCGATGCGGCGAAACGGCTTTCCCTTCGGCAAGGCCTGCGTCTGGTCGGCCAGCAACTCCGATTGTCGCTCGCCGGAGGTCACCCGAATCGGAACGTTCGTGGCGCGGGTCGGATGGGCCGAATAGGCCAGTCGCAATTCATAGCGGCCCGCCTTCGGCGCGGTGAATCGGAACGTGGCGGTCGATTGCCCGTCGCCGCGGCGGTCGTCGTGCAGATAGCCTCGGCCGATATGCGGCTGGAACAACGAGGACCGTCCCCAATGCCCCGCAAGGTCTGCATCCTCATCGTCGAGCACGATGCCTTCCAACGTACCGGGATCGATGCTGATCGGTGGCTCGGGCGGCGGCGGAAGGACCGGTAGGTCCAGAATCTGATGTTGCGCGAGCAACCGCTCGCGCAGGCTGTCGTACGGCAAGGCCTGGACGGTCGAATTGCGGCTTGCAGCCAGTGACGCCGCGATACCGGCGCTGTGGCCGAGCGTCATCCAGGTCGGTTCGACGCGAATCGACGAGAAGGCGACATGGGTGGCGCTGAGCGCGACCGGCACGAGCAGATTCGTGCAGTCCTCCGGTTTGGGCAGAATCGCGCGATACGGCACTTGCGATGCCGGCCCGTGCCGACGACCGGGTAAACGCACCGGAAAGATCGTGCCTTCATTGATCACGCCGCCGTCTCGCCGGGCGATCCGCTGACAGTCGTGCGAGTCGATCGGAAACGACGAGATGCCGATGCCGTCCGGCTTTTCGCGTTCGATCTGCACGTCTTTCTGCGTGAGAACGACCATCCCTCGCATGCGGCGGCCTTCGCGCACGTAAAGCTGCGGCGACCAGTGGCCGTTCTCGGGGAACTCGTCGCGGCACAGTCCGAGCGAGCCGAGTTCCTTTCGCAGTGTCTCGGGAACCGCCGGATCGGTCGTCAGAAAGTGATACATCTCGAGCGTGTACTGTTTGTACTTTTCGAACAGTTCGGCGCGTCGCTCGATGCTCGCTTCGCTCCAGCCGTTGCCTGCGCCGACGAGGCCCATCGAAAACTGTTTGCCGATGCCGTTGTTCGCGTCGAACTTGTCGCCGGGAAGCGGATAGAGATCCCACAGCAGGACGGGTCGCTTCGTCGTTTCATAGTAGCGGCGCACGACCTCGAAGCGGGCAGGGTCGTAGTGCGTCGGAGCGGGGAAGGGAACGCGATTCGCCGGGTCGCGGGTCAGGCAGAGCCGGAAGCTGTAGACCATCACGTTCTTGTCGCCGGCGTCTTCGGCGCCTCCGTCGGCGGTCGTGATCAGCGGCAGCAATTCGCCGTCGTCGGCGTAGCCGGAAATCGCCATCTCCGGTTTGCTGTAGCGTTTGCCCGCGAGGCTCTCGCCGAATTCCGAGCGACCCTCGCGGCCGATCGTCCAGTCGACTCCGGCGGCCGCCATCAGATCGCCTTCGTAAGTCGCGTCGACGAAGACACGCGCCTGGTAACGATTGCCGGACGCCGTCGTCAGTTCCGTAATGCGAGAACCGTCCTTTTCCACCTCTTGCAGGGGTTGCTTCGTCACGACGCGCACGCCCGCATCGTCGAGCATCTGGCGGGTGACTCGGGCGGCCACGTGCGGCTCATACGTCCAATGGGTGTGATCTTTCACGTCGACGGAATAAGGAAGCTTGACGCCGCGATCGACGTAGTCCTTTTCGATCCGCAGGTGCCACTCTTCAAAAAGCCCGCCGAGCGCGGCACGCACCGTCTGGTTGGAATCGCTGAAACACAGGCCGCCGGTGTTAACGCCGCCGACATGCGACGTCGGCTCCAGCAGAATCACCGACGAGCCTTCTCGCGCGGCACCGATGGCGGCACAGAATCCGGCCGGCGTCGCGCCGTAGACCAGGACGTCACATTCCTCTGCCGCGTCCGCAGCCCGCACTGGCTGCACGAAGAGACAAAACGCGAGCGAAGCGGCCAGAGACCACCCGGACACCACCGCGCGACGACCGATTTGCATGATTCAAGTTCCGAAGGGGCGGCTCGTAGGTGAGAGACGTTGCCTGAGAACCGCCGGCGATTTGCAGCGCGACGATTCCCGAAGAGCGTTCAGGTTACTGGCCTGCCGACGACGGCGGAACCAGCAGGCCGAGAATCGTCTGTGCGTAAAGGCGATGCCCGAAATCGTTGGGGTGGTTGAGGCCGTTGCCGGTCATGTCGAGGTCGTGTTTGTGCTCCAGCAGGAGCGCCCAGGCACTCGTCAGGTCGGCGAGAGCGACGCGCGGCCCGGTCAGTTCCGCGAGTGCATCGCGATACTTCGGGAACATCTCACGGGGTGTATGCACCCATTCGGCGTTTCCGATCATCGGCGCCACCAGCAGGATTTCGGAATCCGGCAACGCCGTCTTGGCACCGTCGATCAGCTTCTGCGTTTCCGCCTTGAACCAGACGGGATCGCGGCGGCCGACGTCGTTCATCCCGAAGGCGATGATCAGCAGGTCGGGCTGTTCGGCGACGTATTTCTCGAGGGACGCGACGCCGTGGCTGATGCTGGTTCCGCCCACGGCAAGGTTCTTGAGCGTGACGGGAATTCCGTAGTGCTCCTGAAGCTGCGCGGCGACAAGTTCCGGAAACGCCGGCATGTGTGGCGCGACGCCCGCATGAAGCGATGCGTCACCGCCGGCGGCGATGCTGTCGCCGGCGACGACCAGCTTGAGCGATTTGCCGGATTTCAGAAGTTCCAACGTTCGCGGCAGATGCTTCTTGGCGAGCGCTGGAGCCGAGTCGGGCCATTCCGCCTTGGACCGGCGGTATGTCACTTCAAACTGGCGCGAATGAAACCATTTCCCCGGATGGTACATCAAAGACTGCTCGGGATGCCCGGTGCGATGCGCGTAACTGTCGGGGCTGCCGCTCGGCAGAAAGAGATCGCCCATCTTCACGAACGGCAGGTCGGAGGTCGCTGCAAATTGCAGCGTTCGTCGATCGGAGCCGAGTTGGAAGTCGGTCCCCGGCTTCAGCAGGCGTGATCCGTCCGCCGCTCGAACCTCAATCAGTTCTTCGACCGGAAAGGCGAGTCGCCCGACGAGCGGTTCCCCGTCGTTCTCCTGCAACAGGAGAACGCTTTCCCGATAGATCGTCGGCGAAACCCACGGCGGATCGAGCAGATGCAACTCCGGCAGCAAGCGACGCGTCTCGGCATCGGTCTGCGCCATCGCAAGCGTCGCCGGGAGACCGGTCGAGATCAGGCAGGCGAGCAGTAGACTCGAAATGTGTGGAGGCATCGTGCGAATCAGTCGTTGAGGTTAGGGGGACACGTGGACCAGCAGCAGTCGCAACGGCGATGCCGAGGGGCGACGTCGGGCCGCAGCGAATAGCCGGCGTTCTTACGGAAAGGATACTCAGGAGGTTCGAGATGATCAGCACCGAAGCACCAGCGGCAGTTTGACGGCTGTCTAGCCATCAGGGAGAATCGCCACGTCGACGGAAGTCGATAGAACCCCTTCATTCTCGACGACCTTGCGCCGTGTGACCGACCGCGGTGAAGCCGTACGTCCTTGAGATTTCGCCATGACCTTCCGCTCTCGAGCAGTCGGTGATTTTTGCCTGCATTCGCTACCCGGAATAGCGACACAGGCATTGCGAGCCTGCACCGTCGGATTCGTCGTCACCCTTGCATTGTCCGCACGATCTTCCGAATCGGCAGGCCGTCCCGACATCGTGCTGATCCTCGCCGACGACCTGGGCTACGCCGACCTCGGCTGTTTCGGTGGCAAGGCGATCAGGACGCCGCACCTCGACCGGATCGCCGCCGAGGGAGTCCGACTGACGAACTTCTCCGTCGCCTGGCCGGCCTGCACACCGTCGCGGGCCGCGCTCCTGACGGGCCGCTATCCGCAGCGGAACGGCCTGTACGATATGATTCGCAACGATCGAGTCAACGACGGGCATCGTTATACGGAAGAAGAATACGCCGTCTCGCCCGAGATGACCCTGGGCCTCGACGAGCGTGAAATCACCATCACCGAAGTGCTGCACGATGCCGGTTACGCGACCGGCATGGTCGGCAAGTGGGACAGCGGCCGGGCCAAGCGGTTCCTCCCTCCGCGCCGCGGCTTCGACGTCTTCTACGGATTCGCCAACACCGGCATCGACTACTACACCCACGAGCGTTACGGCGTACCGTCGATGTTTCGCGGGCTGGATCGCACCGAGGAGGACAAGGGCACCTATGCGACCGACCTGTTCCGTCGCGAAGCGGTGAACTTCGTCCGCAAGAACGCCGACCGGCCCTTCTTTCTGTACCTCGCGTTCAACGCCCCGCATTCCGCCTCGAATCTCGAAAAGGATTCGCAACAGGTGCCGCAGGAATACCTCGACCGCTATTATTCGGACGCCGACCCGAAGAACCGCCGCACGAAGTACATGGGCATGGTCTCGGCGATGGACGAGGCGATCGGTGAACTGCTCGATGTGCTCGACGAGAAGGGACTGACGGAGAACACGCTGTTCGTGTTCCACTCGGACAACGGCGGTAGCGGCCCTGGCGACAACGGCCCGCTGCACGGCGGCAAGGCGACGATGTGGGAAGGCGGCCTCCGCGTGCCGGCGATCGTCCGCTGGCCGAAACAGCTTCCCGCAGGCACAACAAGCGACGAGTTCCTGACGAGCCTCGAAGTTTTCCCGACGCTGCTTGCCGCAGCGAACGTTGCGAAGCCGGACGGTGTGAAGCTCGACGGCTTCGACATGCGGCCCGTGCTGAAGGGCGAGGCATCGTCGAAGCGAGAGACGATGTTCTGGAAACGCCGCAGCGACAAAGCGGCCCGCATCGGCCGCTACAAGTGGATCGAGAGCACCAAAGGCGGCGGTCTGTTCGACCTCGAAACCGACCTCGGCGAGCAACGCGATCTCTCTGCGGAAAAACCCGACGTCCTCGCCGATCTCAAGAACCGTTTCGCCACATGGCAGGCCGAGATGGACGCCAGCGAACCGCGGGGACCGTTTCGGGATTACTGAGGAGGGCCGACACAGCCGGCCGTACTCACGACGCACGAGCCGTCGGGTGGATCATCTGGATCTCGGCGACGTGGAGCAGCGACAGGATCGAGAGCCGATCCGTCACCGGGTCGAGAATCACGAGGCGACTCGGCGAGACCATCGCGAACTCCGGATGCCGGATTTCGTGCCGTTCGCCGTTGGACATCAACAAGGCGAACGGCTCGAACGGCTCCTTCTTCAGGATTTCGCGGATGGTGTCGGTGTTCATCGCCTGCCTTCGATCGGATCATGAACAAGTAGGACTCCGGGTGGACTCGCTAACGAGTATTCTAACGGCATCCACCTACTGAACGAAAGCTGCCAATGCCGAAGGCTTCTCCGCAGACGCTTCACGTCGGTCTCACCCAGTTTCGTTGCGGCGACGATCCCGATGCGAACGTCGAGACCGCCGTGCGATTCGTCCGTGACGCCGCGAAACAGGGGGCGAACGTCGTCTGCCTGCCGGAGTTGTTCCGCAGCCGGTATTTCTGCCAGACCGAGGACCACCGCTGCTTCGATCTCGCCGAGCCGATCCCCGGCCCGACGACGCAGCGGATGAGCGCGCTCGCGAAGGAACTCGGCGTGGTAATTCTTGCGAGCCTGTTCGAGAAGCGCGCGGCGGGGATTTATCACAACACGCTCGCCGTGCTCGACGCCGACGGTTCGCCGCTGGGCATCTACCGCAAGATGCACATTCCCGACGACCCTCTCTTTTACGAGAAGTTTTACTTCACGCCGGGCGACCTCGGCTTTCGCGTGTTCGACACGAAGTATGCCAAGGCCGGCACGCTCGTCTGCTGGGACCAGTGGTACCCCGAAGCCGCTCGGCTGACGGCGATGAAGGGGGCCGAAATCCTGTTCTACCCGACGGCGATCGGCTGGCACCCCGGCGAAAAAACCGAGTACGGCGAAGCCCAGCACGAAAGCTGGGAACTCATCCAGCGCTCCCACGCCGTCGCCAACGGCTGCTACGTCGTCGCCGTGAACAGCACCGGCCACGAACCGACGCCCGACGGCAAGGGCGACGGCCTCGAGTTCTGGGGCCAAAGCTTCGTCGCCGGCCCCGACGGCAAAATCCTCGCCCGCGCCACCGCCGATCAGGAAGAAGTCCTCGTCGTCCCGATCGATCTCGCCCGGCTGGACGCCGTCCGCACGCACTGGCCGTTCCTGCGCGACCGGCGAATCGATGCGTATGGGGAGATGACGCGACGGTACTTGGATTGATGTAAGACCGGTTTCGGCAGATCAGGGAGAGTGCTACTGTGGCTTGGCTGAGTGATCAAATGTTGCAGGGCGCGACAGGCAGAGCTTATCGACGCCTACAGCGGTTTCCAGAAAGAGTGGCGGCGCTAGAGTTGTTGGAGTGTGGGAACGGAGTTTCTGAGCGGAGGGATGGAGATGGCGTTGCCGATGGA
>JBAQZJ010000077.1:0-13278 GCA_049790855.1 Planctomycetaceae bacterium
GCGGACAACTCAGCAGGACCGGCAGATGCGACGAGCGGCGGCGTCGCGCCGTCAGCCGCTGACGGACATAAGCCTCCGTCAGCCGTTCCGACGCGGCGAGGGCCGACGCGATCGCGGCGTCGGCGGCCGCCGACGCCGTTTCCGGCATGTCCTGAGAACAGGCCGCCCGGCAAAACGCCGTGTGAGCGTTGCGCATCGCCGTCTCGGCCTCGGCGGGAATCACCATGCCCGCCAGGTGCCACGCCGCCAATTGATCGCGAAGTTGACCGAGACGCCCCCGCGCCAGTTCGAGCGACAGGAGATACGGCTCGTCGCGCTCGCGCAGCGACGCCGTGCAGAGCACCGGACGGCCACGCTTCTGCACCGGGTAGGCGACGTGCAGCCGGACGCTCTCCGACCCTTCGCGATGGCAGAGCAACATGTCGCCGGTCACTTCCAGCCGTGCCGGAAAGACTCGACCGTCGATTCCTCCCAGATAGGCTCGTTCCAGTTCGGGCCGGTCGGAGACGGCGGTCGGCGGGCACACCCGAAAGCGCATCAGGCCCATCGTCGGTCCTCTCGCTGGGCGCGACATGGAACGGCCGTAGCACGACGCGCCCGGCAGCGATCGAGAGATTCCGACGGGTGAGAGGCACGTTCGGGCATCGGCGGCACGACGACTTCCAGCGACGAATCGGGCCGCATCCCTGCGCAGACCATCGACAGAAGTCTAATTCCCGCCAGAACGTTGTTCAATGAGCGACTGCGCGGTAGCGTGCCGCAACGCCCGTTCCGTCACCGCGCTTCGTCACGATTGGAGACGCATTCGTCCTTCCGATCGACGGACGGCTGGAGACGACGCGATTCGGCACGACCGAAGTCGACGGCAGGATCGCGTCGCCCCCGCCGACGGTCGTCCGAATGCGAGCGGGTCGGCGATGTCCTTCCAAATCTCGACTCCGGCGGCGGCCCGACCCGGCCACTCGCGGCCTCGTTCCCTTGTTCGATTCCCCCGCCATGCCCGGAACAGCTTTGCTGCAGACCGACCTTCTAGGGATTCCTGTGCGTCGCGGCAAGGTGCGCGACGTCTATGACTTCGGCGACCGATTACTGATCGTCGCCACCGATCGCCTCAGTGCGTTCGACTGGATTCTGCCGTCGGGGATTCCCGACAAGGGCCGCATTCTGACGCAGATCAGCGTCATGTGGTTCAAGGCGTTGGGCGTGCCGCACCATTTGCTGTCGACCGACCCCCGCGACCTGCCCCTTCCCGCCGATGCCGACCTCGAAACGCTCGAGGGACGCAGCATGGTCGTGCGAAAAACACAGGTCGTTCCCATCGAGTGCGTCGCACGCGGCTACCTCGCCGGCTCCGGCTGGGCGGAATATCGCCGCAACGGCACCGTCTGTGGCCAGGCACTGCCACCTGGGCTGACGAACTGCGACCGCCTGCCGGAACCGATCTTCACGCCCGCGACGAAAGCCGAGTCGGGACACGACGAGAACGTTTCGTTCGAGCGAATGTGCGATCTCGTCGGACGCCCGCTGTCCGAAACGCTTCGTGAACGCACGCTCTCGATCTATCAGACCGGTGCCGCACACGCGGCGTCGCGAGGATTGATTCTCGCCGATACGAAATTCGAGTTCGGCGAGACGAGCGACGGCGAGCTGCTGTTGATCGACGAGGCGTTGACGCCCGATAGCAGCCGCTACTGGCCGGCCGACTCCTACCGTCCCGGCTCCAATCCGCCGAGCTTCGACAAACAATTCGTCCGCGACTGGCTGGAAGGGTCGGGCTGGGACAAGAACAGCTCTCCCCCGGACCTGCCCGACGAAGTCGTTGCCAGAACGCGCGAAAAGTACCTCGAAGCCCACGAGCGACTGGTCGGCGGCACGTTCCGCTGGGCCTGAAGATGGTCTCGCCGCGAATCATTCGGCAGCGAATGATTCGCATTCACACCGATTCGCGCCAGACCATCGTTTGCGTTTTCGCCGCTCACTGAAATCCCGCAGAATCGCAAGCTGCGACAGTTCGCCTGCCGATTTTTCGCGCGCCCAGATGTTTCCCGCAATCGATTCGCTGCCGGATCGTCGGCGCGCGGAATCTTCGCGCGCGAAGATTTTCGATGCGAATACTTCGCGCGCCGGTGTTTTGGGTACAGACACTTCGCACGCGAAGAGATTTGGCGCGGAAGCTTCGCGCGCCGAGGATCATTTCGATGATGGACATGACCGGTCATCGAACCGATCATGGAGAAGGACGTTCCGCCCCACCCTTCTACGAACGCCGTCATGGATCGACGTCCGCTGCTGCTGACCGCCGTCCTGGCCGTCGCGATCCCGTCGATCGCAGTCGCCGGGAAGGTATCGATGGAGAACGGCACCGTTCTGGAAGGCGACATCGCGAGAATCGAGTCGCTGACCGACCAGCCTCCTCCGAAGGGGGCGTCGGATATTCGCGTGACGCCGTTCATCCTGATCGAGTCGGGCCATAAACGGTATTTTCTTCACAACCAACAGCGCGCCGAGATCGATCCCGCGCAATCGCTGACTCCCTTCGACATTTTCGAGCTGCCTAACAAGCGGTCGCCGAAGTCGCTGCAGGTCGCCTCGGTCGGGTTGCCGCTGCAGGTGACGCCTTTCGACGACAATGGCCGCCGTACAGTCACGCTCGAGGTTCCTCAGGGGCGACTGCCGATCGTTCAAGGGGTCACCCGGCTCAGCCCGCAGTACGTGACGGTCGAGGGCATCACGCATTCGTGGTGGCAGGGAATTGCGACATCGGCCGTGCCGCCGGAGCAACTCTCGGCGATGCTGCACTCGTCGATCGATGAAGAGAACCCCGACGATCGGATGGCGATCGCGCGGTTCTACGTGCAGGCGGGGCTGTACGAAGCGGCCGCCGCCGAATTGCAGGCGATCTCCAGCGATTTCAGCTTCCTGGCGGGCAAGGTCGCCGAACTGGATCGCGAATTGAAGCAACTGCGGGCGAACGGATTGCTTGCCGAGATCCGACGGCGTCAGGCGGCGGGCCAGCACGCCCTGGCGTTGTTCGCGGCCGAGTCGTTTCCGACCGATGAGGGATTCGACGCCGACGTCCTGCAACAGGTGGAAGCCCTGCGGGAAGGATATCGCACCGCACGCGAGAAGGGCGACGAAGCCCTGCTCTTGCTGGGAGAATTGGAAGCCCGGCTCGAAGACCCGGAACGGCGCTCGGCCGTCTCCGACTTTCGACCGCTGATCCGCGAGCAGTTGAACTGGGACACGCTCAGCCGCCTGGACGCGTTCCTCAAGCTGGCGGATGACGACTCGCTCTCGGCAGGCGAACGACTCGCGCTCGCCTACTCGGGCTGGGTCGTGGGCAGCTCGAACGCCACCACCGAGTTGACGACGGCGCTGGCGCTCTGGCGCGCGCGGTATCTCGTTGGTGAATATCTTCGAGATGACGACGTCACCCGTCGCGGCGCACTGCTGACGGAGCTCTCGCGGATGGAAGGCATCGGTCCCGACGCCCTGACGAGCCTCGTTCCATATCTCCCACCCTGGATCGAAACGCCGACCGTCGTGCCGGGCGTCGTTTCCGTTCTGGAAACTGGCGAGCGAGTTCCCGGCTGGGGTCAACGCGACGGCGAGTCGGGATTGCTCGCGAACGTCTCTGCGCCGGTGCGCTATGCCGTCGCTCTGCCGCCGGAATACGTGCCGACGAGAAGTTACCCGATGGTCGTCGCGCTGCGGCCCGCGGAATGGACGATCGAGCAGACGGCGGAGTTCTGGGGCGTCGCACGCGACGCCGGCGGCCGGCCCGCCCCCGGTCCGGCGACGCAAGCCGGATATGTCGTCATCGCGCCCGAGTACGCTTCGGAAAAGCAGGAAGAGTTCGGCTACGCCGCGCGAGAGCATCTGGCGATCCTCGCCGCAATCCGCGATGCGAAGAAGCGCTTCCCGGTCGACAGCGATCGCGTCTATCTTTCGGGACACGGAATGGGCGCCGACGCGACGTTCGACGTCGCCTGTTCCCACCCCGACCTGTTTGCAGGCGCCGTTCCCATCTCGGGTCTCTGCAAACAGCACGTCAAGTATTACAAGCAGAACGCCGAACGAGTTCCGTTCTACGTCATCAACGGTTCGCTCGATCGCAGCGCCCGCGAGGTCAACGCCGACGATCTGGGCTGGATGATGAAGCACGGGCACGACGTTCTCTATTGCGAGTTCATCGGCCGCGGCTACGAATACTATTTCGAGGAATTGCCCGGCGTTCTCGAATGGATGGCCCGTCTGCGGCGGGCGCCTGATCCGGCGTCGATCGAAGTCAAGGTGCTGCGCGCCAGTGACGATCGGTTCTACTGGGTCACGGCCGAAGGCATTCCGCAGAACCTGCTCGTCGGCGACGCCGCCAACCCGCGAGGCCGCACGGCACCGCGCCCGATGACGCTGGCGGCCCGTATCACTCCCGGCAACACGATCACGCTGACCTCTGCGGCCACGCGGTACGTGCTGCGGCTGAACGGCACGCTTGTCGATCTCGACGAGCGGGTGAAAGTCCGCACCGGCAGCCGGCAGGCCTTCAACGACTTTCTGGTGCCCGACACCGCCGCCCTGCTCGACGACCTCGCCAGAAACGGCGACCGCCAGCGACTCTACCCGATCCGGCTCGTCGTCGATTGACCGAGTTGAGGGCCGAATCGTCACTCGATCGGAATGCCGAAGTCGCCCTGCATGTCGCGCCAGACGCAGTGAATGTGATTCGCAGGGTTGCCCTCGGCGTCGGGCTGCGTGTTGACGAACTCGATCAGGAACGTCGGTCCCTGCACCCGATAGCCGTGACCGAAGCCCGGCTTATCGGCACCAAGCCACGCAAAGTGGATCTTCCCGAAGCCGCCCGCGTCGATCGCGGCGAGCCGAGCGGCGGCGACCGGCTCCGGCATCGTCGAGGCGTACGCGCCGATCAGCTTCTTGAGAATCTCGCGCTGCGCGTCGTTCATTCCGTCGGCGGCCAGGCCGGCCGGCTGCTCTTTCGGGGGCTGTGCTTCGCCGGCGGCGCGAATCTCGCGCGGAGCTTCGGCTGCGACTTTCGCCGCCTTCAGCGCATCGCCCTCGAGTGACGCCAGCAGATCGAATGCGAACTGTTCTTCATTCGCCAGCACGCGGGTTCCCGCAGCGATCCCGGCACCGCCCGTCTTCACGGTCGCCGGGTTCGCACCAAGGAATTGCGGCGTCGAGGCGACCACGCGGCCCTTCTCGACGACGAAATTGAGCGACAGATGGTGCCCTTCGATGCTCAGCCCCCAGCGGGCTTCCCCCGTCGGATCGCCATAGACCGTCAGGTAATACAGCTGCCAGTCGCGAGGCCAGCGTCCGTTCTTTTCGAGCGCCTTGAGCAGGTTTTCGAGTTGGATGATCGTTTCGATCTTCGCATAGCCCGACTCGCTGAGAGCCGTCATCGCCAGCTCGCGGGCCAGGTCGTGCTGCGGTTCGGTCATCTCCTTCAGCGGCAGACCCTTGCGGGTTTCCAGTGGCACGAAGTTCCAGACCAGTCGCTGTTCCGACTCGTAGGGCAGTCGTGCTTTCGTTGCCTGTTCGTCATTCAAAGACGCGAGGAACCGCTCCGCCGCGGCCGACATCCGCTGGCCGGGTGAGTCGGCAAGCTGGTCGAACGACAAGACCGCAGCCGACGCCAGGACGACTGTGAAGACGGCAACGATACGAATGCTGCGCATGGCAGTCAGGCTCCGACGGCGAACACGGTCTTATGTCGAAAGCTTAATGCGTTCGATGCCGTTCCGAAAGCGTCTCCGGGATAGATCGCCGTGAAGCGGGCGTCGCGACGCCGCTCCCGCGGAATGCCCGGCATGTCACTCGTGACGGTGCACGTTCGGATCGCCCGGCAGGTGCTGCTGGTCTTTGTGGAAATGCAGGTCGGGACGTTCCGCGAGCAGCCTCCGCAGACCGTCGTCGGTCGCCCCGGTCTCGCCGTCCAGGTAGAAGGACTCCAGCGTTTCGACGGCGGCGACGTGCTGCAATCCGGCGTCGGTCATCGGCACGTCGAGCAGATGCAGGAACTTCAGCCGCGGCAGCCGGGGCAGTTCTTTCAGCCCCGCGTCGGTGACGTTCGGAGAGCTGAAACGCAGCAGTTCGAGTCGATCGAGTTTCGCGAGATGCGACAGCCCGGCGTCAGTAAACACGGCCGCCGGCAGATTGACGATCTCCAGCACCTCACACCGACCGATGATCGCGACACCTTCATCTCCGACAGGTGACGGCAGCTTGATCCATCGCAGGTGAGGCAGCGCCGTCAGGACGGCGAGATCGGCATCGTCGAGTTGCGCACGTTCCAGCACGAGTGCCGTCAGTCCGTCACACTCAGTGGACAGCTCGCGGAACTGTTCCGACGTCACCGTAGCTGCTAGCCGGATCTCCGCGGCTCGTCCGCCGCGCACGGCATCGACCTGGTCGCTCCACGAAGCTTCCGCGTCGGCAGGCGCCGCCGACGGTGCGGGGGCAGCCCCGTCACAGCCTGCGAGCGTCATGAATAAGAACGTCGACGCGATCAGTCGCCTCACGGGGTCGTTCCGCCGGCGACGTCCAGTTCGTTCACGACGCCGCGGACGCCCGGCTCGAGTCGCACCAATGCCGCGGCAAGCTGGGCGGCCTCTTTCGAGGCGACGTTTCCACGAAGAATCACGTTGCCGTCGTTGTCGGTCGCGAACGTGACGTCGGCAAGCTCGGGCCGGCGTTCGGCGATGCCTGCGAACTGCGTACTCACACGTTCGACGGCTGCGGTTGTCGTCGCCGGGGTGAAATCGAAGGCGATTCGCTGCGTCGGTCGCAATTGCAACCGTTCGTTGTCCTGCTGATTAGATTGGTTGTTGTTGAAACCGCCGCCGCGCTGCAGCCCCTGCAGCCCTTGCAGTGCCTGCATGGCCCCCATGATCCCCTGTTGACCAGCCATGCGATTTCCGACCTGACGACCGCGGTTATCGCTCTGTCCGATGACGGGGCCGGTGCCGATCGTCTGGGAAAGGCCGCCGAGTTGAAAACCCTGCTGCTGGCCGCCGAGACCGCCGGACAGCCCACCGCCGGCCCCCCCCGATCCGAACAATGATCCGCTGCCCTGGGACGCCCCCCCAAGTGACGACCCGCCGAACGACGAGTTACCCATCGACGACCCGCCGAAGGATGACCCATTCGTGGTGCCTTGGTCGAACCCGGAGGTCTGCCCGCCGCTTACGCCCGATCGGCCGACGGAGGCAGACGTGCTGGAGCCGGTCTGGCTGAGCGGGCCGCGGCTACCGAACAGGCTGTTCGTCTGGGCCGATCCGACGATCGGCCAGATGATCATGCAGGTGATCGTCAGAAGCAGAGGGTAACGCATCGACGGCTCCCGCGGCTGGGATGAGCCGGCAAAGAGCATCCGCGCTCTGCGCCGGCACGCCGTCTAGTATAACACCGGCAACGGCCCGTCCGGACCGCGGATTTTCCCCATGTGCGGAATGTCAATCGGCGTCGCCGCGATCCGTTTCAATCGGTTCGTGCAGCAATGATCGCCAGACCGGCAAAGCTCGTAAGGTGGGCCTCGCCTGCGGCTCGACCCACCCGACTGGAGCGACCGTCCTCAAAGGGTGAGTCGATCGCAGCGCCGGGCAGGACCACGGATTTCGCGGATCACACGGATGGAATCAGCGCGACATGCGAGAGTCAAAGACGTTGAACGACGACGGCCAACGCCTGGTTCCTGATCCGCGACATCCGTGTTGATCCGGGAAATCCGTGGTTCCTTTCTGCCGGATGCGCCGACCCGCATCTTTAGGGTTGTCGCCCTACGACTCGCTGCGACTTGGCGCAAACAGCGGTCAGCAAAGTCACTCGGCAAGCGGGTGCGTCGGACTCCCCGAGGACAGATCCTCCGTTCCCGAAGGAAGCGGCTGCTGTGCCGCGGATGCCGGCGGTGCGAGTTGGAACCGTGATGCCGTCGACGGTTGAGCCTGCGTGCCTTCAACAGGCAGTGTCGACATCTCCGGGATCGGGGCTTGTTCCAGCGGATGTCGCTTCGCAGGTCGACCAGAAGTGGAACGGTTCAACGGGTGAGACGCCGGCCCGAGCGCATCGCCGCCGGTCAACGGATGCGACTGCGTCGGCGGAATTCCAGGTTCGTCGACGACGCCGGGCGCCGGGCGGGCCTTCAATCGTGAACGCGGCGCAGCAGCAGCCTGCGCGCCGAGGACCGGTGTTTCGTAGGCGACGGGTCGTACCGCTCCCAGCGGGAACGTGTCGGTTCGCAGCGTGCGCGGCGACTCGCCCGCCATCTCTTCGCCGCCGTTCAACTGCTCCAGCGTGCCTCGTTTGTGCGAGATGTCGTAATTGGCGACAGTGGGCGGCGCATTCGATCGGTCGATGTTGGTCCACCAGGCCGGTTCGGCTCCGGGTTGCGGCGGGCCGTCGAGCACCATCGTCACGGCCTCCGACCAGACCGGCGGTCCGCCGTAGCTCGGGGTGAACCGGGCACGAAGCTGGCAGCGAACCTGGTACGCCTCGATCTGCGGGTACGGGACGAACACCGAATAGCCCGGCCCGAGCGAAGCCATCGTGGCATGCGCCGCCCAGGCCTCGGAGGCGTAGTCGAACTGTTGCAGCGGCTTGGCGCGTTCTTCGGGGGTGCCGCGGTCGGCGAACAGATAGATGCGAACGCTTCCATCGACGATGACCGGCTCTGCATCGCGACTGGTGAAGAAGAAGATCTGTCCTGAGAAGCCGCGCGCCGGCACGCCGTGCCCGCCGCGACCTTCGCCGGGCTGCCAGACGCAGGCCATTTCGACAGCCGGATTCGTCGCGTCGGCGAAGGTCGGACGACTGACGAAGGGGTTGAGCGAATCCGAAAGATCCGTGACGCTCGCGCAGCCGCACGTCGCGGCGAGCAATGTGACGAAGGGGATCGTCGCGAATCGAACCATAGTCCTCACCAGCCGCGGATGACGTCGACGTGAATGGAGACCGAATCCGTGTTGCGCGGCTACTTTCGGAACCGCGGCAGGAGCGACTTTTTCTCCTCGGCGTGGGCCGTCGTTCTGACCCGGCCGGCGAGTCGCCCGCTGGCATAGGCGGCGCCGATCGGCTGGAAGTCGGAGACCCCGCCGTCGGCCGGGGGAGCTTGCGGCGGCAGGTCGTCCGGTGCTCCGGGACGCATCGGGACCGAGCCAGGCGGACCGTAGGGCGATGGCGGGTAACCCGGCGGCGGCATCAGCGACGGTGCCGGCGGCGTGCCGTCGAAGAGGGTGCCGGGAGGATAGACGCCGGGCGGACATTCCTCGGCGGGCAGTCCGGGCAGGACTTCGGCATCCGGCGGCAGCCGGTCGGACGGAACGAAGTCGTGCGACGGCATCCTGTTCGGCCCGATGACGGGCGGAACACCGCCCGGCGGCGTAATCGGATCGGCCGGCGGCACGGCGTACAGCGGGCCGTGCATCGCTTCTGCTTCCTGCTCGATGAAGTGCAGCCGGTCGGCTTCGACCTGCTTGATCAATTCGCTGTCGGCGTCGTTGTAAATCACGCGCGGCGTCAGGAACACCAGCAGTTCCCGCCGCTGCGTGCGCGTCGAGTCGAAACGGAACAGTTGGCCGAGATACGGAATGTCGCCGAGATACGGCACTTTCCGTTCGAGCGTTTCGTCGCTGCGTGTGATGATGCCGCCGAGCACGATCGTCTGCCCCGTCGGCACGCTAACGGTCGCCCGTGCCGTCGTGATGTCTTTGATCGGCGCCTCGATCGTGTCGCCGGTCGTCGCATTGACGAACACCGGCACGCCGGCGCCGGTGTACTCGCTGCGTTCCGCCGCGACCTCCATCACGACGCTGCCGTCGGGGCTGATCCGCGGCGCGACCTGCAGGATCAGGCCGGCGTCGTCGCGACTGATGTTCGGTGAAGCTTGAAGGCCGGTGAACGTCACGCCGTCGATGACCGGCACGTTCTGGCCGACCTGAATCGTCGCCAATTGGTTGTCGAGCGTGCGGATCTGCGGTCGCGAAAGCACCTGCACGGTCCGTTTCGCCGACAGCGCCCGCAGCAACACGCTGACGTTGGCGCTGCTCGCCGAGAAGACGAAGCCGCCGTAACCCAGGTCGGCGTTCGCCCGGCCGAGCGAAAAGTTGCTCACCCCTTGCGTGCCGACCGAGCCGGGGCCGACGGCGGTGTTGTTGCCGAGCGGTCCCTGCGTGTTGTTGAAGTCGAAGCCCGGCGTTCCGCTTTGCGAAATGATCTGCTGCGACGTCGTCTGCACGCCGTTCGGCGAGGTGGTCGTCGTCTCGAGCAACTGGTCGATGGTCGTCAGGCTGCGGTCGAACAGCGTGCTGTCCTGCAGACCCAGCTCGATGCCGAATTCGTCGGTGTTGTCGAGCACGACCTCGACGAGCATCGCCTGGATGATCACCTGCGGCGGGGCTTCGTCGAGCTTCGCGACGATCCGGCGGACCTCGTCGAAGTACTGCGGCGTCGCACTGATGATCAGGCTGTTGCTCGCCGCCTCGGGCACGACGATGATCTCGCGTTCGAGCAACTCGATGTTGCTGACGAGGTCTTCGCTGATCGTGATCAGTTCGCGCTGCGAAGTCAGCAGGTTCTGCAGGGCGAGGGCTACGTCGGGTGCGTAAGCGTTCTTGAGTTTGACGACGGTCGTTTCGCGGTTGCGGACGTCGCTCTCGTCGAGCCGCAACAGGATCGCTTCGACGATTCGCAGGGCATCGGCGCTGCCGGTCGCGATGACGCTGTTGGTCCGCACGTCGACGCCGAAGCGGATCGGAATCAGGCTGCTGCCGGCGTCGGTCGCGCCGGCGAGTTGGACGCCGAACGGGGTGTCTTCGTCGCCTTGGTCCTCGGTCGAAAACAGCGATTCGAGCAATTCGATGACGCTGGTCGCGTCGCTGTTCTGCAGGCTGAACACCTTGATTTCGGAAACCGCCGACGACGGACGATCGAGAGCGCGAATCATCGCCTCGACGAGCGGCAGACTTTGCTCTCCTGCCGTCACCAGCAGCGAGTTCGTACGCGGGTCGGCGGTGATGCGGATGTCGGCGAGCAGGCCGCTGCGAATGAGTTGCGGGGCGTCGCCCGTGGCGTCGAGGAATTCGAGCACCGCACTTCGCGCGGTCCGCAGTTCCTGGGCCTCTTCACCGCCCGCGCCGCCCACTCCACCGCCGATTCCGCCCTGCCCCGGCTGTTGGGCGGCGGTCGGGTTGATAACGCTCTGAATCGCCGCGTTGATCACCTCGGCCAGCTCTTCGGCAGCAGCGCTTTGCAGCGGATAGACCTTGAGTCGGTTCACCCACGCCGACTCGTCGCTGTCGATCTTTCGGACGAGCGCAGCGATCTCTTCGAGATCGCGCGGGCGGGCCGATACGATGAGGCTGTTCGTGCGGATGTCGGCGATCACGGTTCCTCGCGCTCCGAGGCCGGCTCGCTCTTCGTAGAACTGTTCGACGAGTTCGGCGGCCTGTGAAGCGACGGCGCTGCGCAACCGAAAGACCTGGAACTCGGTCGTCGGGTCGACCGGCTGGTCCAGTTCGGTCGCCAGGTCGAGCACCGAGTCGACTTCGCCCTCCGGGGCGATGATCAACACGGCGTTCGGCTTGACGATCGGAAAGATCGCGACGCGGCTCGGTGTTTCTTCACCACGGTTGCGAATCGTCGCCAGCCGGCCGTAGACCTCTTCCAGCAGGGTGGAGAGCGCCGTCGAATCGACATGTTCGAGCTTGAGCAGCTCGATGACCGGCTGTTGACCGGCCGACAGGTTTTCGAGCGTGCGGATGACTTCGAGCACCGCCTGCACGTCCTGGTCGTTGCCGCGAATGATCAGCACGCCGAGATCCTCGACGGCCTCCACCGAGACCTCGCCGCGAAGATTGGCCATCAGGGCCGGAAGATCGCTTCCGACGCCCGGTCGCTGTTCGCGCTCGTCGTCGCCGTTCTG
This sequence comes from Planctomycetaceae bacterium, assembly GCA_049790855.1. Taxonomy (GTDB): domain Bacteria; phylum Planctomycetota; class Planctomycetia; order Planctomycetales; family Planctomycetaceae; genus JACCRE01. The sequence continues at coordinate 11,936 of JBAQZJ010000077.1, forward strand.
TCCCGGCTGACCGTCCTGCCCGTTGCGTCCGGGCTGCGACATCGGCTGATTCGGCTGGTTCTGACCGCCCTGCCCTTCGTTGATCTGGGCCAGCACCGTATCGAGCTGGGTTCCGAGTCGCATCTGGCCGTCGCTGGCCGGTTCGATGCGGATCAGTTGATTCGGATCACCGGCGACCTGGTCGACGTCGCGAAGCAGTTCCGCGACGGCCGTCGCACATTTCCGCGGCGCCGTCACGAGCAGTTCGTTCTGTGCGGTGTCGATCTCGACCTCGAACGCGACCGTGCGGGCGTCTTCAGCCGCACCCGCCGCATCGAGAGACTGCACGCGGAACGACGGCAGCCCGCTCGGCCCGGCGTCGGCCAGCCGCGAACGCGTTCCAAATGCGTCATGAACTCGCTTGGCGACCACCGCCGCCGAGCCGCGTTCGACGCGCACCGAGACCGTGACCGGCGGTCCGACCTCGGCAGGTTTCGAGACGGGACGGGCCGGCGTTTGTCCGACAGGCTGCTCGAACGGGTGCGGCGGCGTCAGCGGTCGCACGCCGGACTCGGCGCCGTTCGCTTGACGCGGTTCGCTTTCGGCGCCGGCCGGCACGATCGTGTCGAACTGGCGACGATAGCCCTGGTGGACCGGCTCCGGGCTGGTCGCGTTCGGCACGGGGCGTCCGTGTTCGTCTTCCGGCGCCACCACCGGCGGCCGGTAATGCTTTCGCATGGTCCGCTCGTGCAGGACGATCAGGAACTCGTCGTTCTCGAGAATCCGAAAGCCTTGCGATGCCAGCTCGCGATTCAGAATCTCGACCGCCTCGGTGCGGCTGTACGTCCGGTGATCGGCACGGGTGAGCCGCCCCGGCGGCTTGTCCTGCAGAATCAGCGTCGAACCCGACTGCTCGGCGACCTTCTCCAGAATTCGCGGCCACGTCTCGTTGAAGACGTTGAGACGGACTTTCGGTGCAGGTTCGGCCGGCGTCTTATCTTCGGCAGCCTGCGCCGATTTTTCACCCAGCCGGATGAACCCCGGCGCCGGCACGATGGGATCGGCCGCTGCCACCGGGGCGAGGAGCTGTGCGGTGATCCAGGTCGCCAACACGAAGCGGCGGCCCTGGAAAGACGTTGCAAGGCGGAGCGTTTTGTTCACGTTCAGCCGGACCGGAGCAGCGGAGACGATCTTCCGCCCCGGAATTGAACCGGGCGCGGGATTACCGGCAAAGCCGGACGTATCTCTCCGATCGGCAAAGGTTGACAGGCCGCTTGATGAAAAGGCGTGCGCCCCCCGAAAACGACTCAACTTCCGGGCGGCAACCAGCTTGACTTCGCGCGCAGGGAGAAGATTGTCGGGGG
>JBAQZJ010000078.1:0-8101 GCA_049790855.1 Planctomycetaceae bacterium
ACGTGAAGCTGCTTGGTTGGGGAGCGGGCGGCCAGGGCGTCTTGCAACTCGCCTATCGGCGACCGCGGGAGTTTCCCGTCGTCGCGGCAGTCAATCCGGCGATCGACTTTCACGAGCTGCACGGATCGGGAACTTCGATCGACGACCTGTTCCCCACGTGCGAAGCGGCACGACAGCAGACGGCGATTCTGCGGATGCAGGGCGTCGGCTGGCCGCGACGACAATTGCTTCTTGCCGACCGTCGGAATTTCTGGTTCAACGGGGCCGATCGGCTCGACATGAAGCTGCGCTCGATGGGCATTCCATTGGAGAGCGACTTCACGGCGACGACCGACGGCGACGGCCGGCGGTTCTTCGAGCGACACGTCGCCCGCGCCGTCGAGTTCCTGGTGACCGAGCGAGTCACGCTGCCGGTCATGAGACCGTAGGGCCGGTTGTGCCGGCCGGAATGTGCAAACGCTCGCATCACTCGGCCGGCACAGCCGGCCCTACTGCACGCCGCCCCCGCCGGTCGCTTTGTCGACGTGGAACTTGCCGAGTGCAGGATAGAAGGTGATCTGCTGGCCGTCCCAATCGCCGGCGCCTTGCCCATCGGCGTTGTTCTTCGCGACGGTCGCCGAGTGCTTGCCGAACGACTTGATGACGTACTGCCCCTTCGATTCGTCGTAGCTGACCCAGTCGGCGACGGCCGAGAAGCCGCGGCCGGCGAGGCGGACGTTGCCCTCGCCAAGCACGTCGGAGTATGTCGGTGTCGATTCGGTCTTCTTGTGCCGGGTGAGTGTCAATTCTTTGCAGGTCATCCAGCCGGCTTCGGCCGGGGCCTTGTCCGGTCGATGTGGATCGATCTTGCGGGTGTGATCGCTCACCGGTCCGTAGACGACGCGCACGTCGTTGCGGAACTTCGTCGTCTGGCGTTTGTAGTTACCGTCGCTGGTGCGGCTGAACTCGACGAACATGTATTCCCAGGCGGCCTCGTCGCGCGAAATGGACGAGTTCGCCCGCACGGCGTTATCGGCGGCCAGGCCGGCCCGATTCCCGTCGCCGCGCTGCCAGATTTCGATCCAGCCCGGGCCGATCGCATGCGTGTCGCCCGTCCGCTGGTCAAGCCGGAACTCGTCGAACTCCGCCCGCCGCACTTCGACGAGTTTATCGCCTTCGCGTGCCTTGCCGTCGACGCGCACCCGCTGCCGGCAGATAACCTCGGCGATCTCGGGGCGTGTCTCCCGGTCGGAGACGGCGCCGGGTTTGCCGGCGGTCGCGAAATCGAACCGCGACGTAAGCCGCACTTCCATTTCCTGGCAGGTCATCAGGTTCGCCTGCAGCTCGGTCTGCACGTCGCCGAAGAACTTCGCGCGATCGCCGTCGAACTCCATCGAATCGTGCCACCAGACCGTCAGCATTTCGGGTTCGGCCGGCTCGCCGAGGGGCGGTTCCGGTTCCTCGCTCGCCGCCTCGTCGTCCAGTTCCATCGCACCGGCGGCCCCCTTCGCGGGCATCTCCAGGACGCCCTGGCCTTCGACCCAGGCGCGGTTCGTGGCGCGGTCGAGATTGATGTTCAACCCGAACAGCGTCGCTCCCTGATCATGCACGCGGGCCGGGGCCGCTTTGCGAAGTACGCCGCCGTCGACACCGGTCTCTTCGGCCGTTCCGTAAATATGCACCAGCTCTTGCTCGACCCCGCGATTGAACAGATCGAGCCGGTCGCCTTCGATCAGCAGAGGCTCACCGTCGCTGCGTTTCTGCCGCACGATGACGCCGCCGGTCGTATGAACCTCGCGAACCTGCCCTTCGCGATCCGACGGCGAGGTTCTCGCAGCGGTCGTCGCGTTTTGTTGCGGCCGTTCTGCGATGACCTTGATCACCGCGGCGGCCAGTTCGATCGGCTCCGGCGGCGCGACGGCGGTTTGCGCCGGCGCTGTTGCCGGGCCGGCCGACGGCGCAGCGGCAGGCGCCGTCGTTTCGACTTTGTCCGCCGCGGCGTCGCCGGGAGTGATCGACGGCAACGCAGGATTCGCAGCGGCAGCCTTCGGGGGAAGAAACTCCGGTGGCTCGGGCGGCGGCGCCTGCGGAAGCCGGCCGTCGGTCTCGGCCGCTGCCAGCAGGAGCCGCTTCGACGCCGTCGCGAGTGTCGATCGCGAGCGTCGCCGGGCGGTCGACGTCGCCGGGGCGGGGTCGACGAACTCCACCTCGAGCCGCGTCGCGTCGGCAAGCAACTCGGGGCTGCGGAGCTTCACCCGCAGGTTCTTCCGCGGGTCGGGGTCGCGCGACAGGCTCTCGGCGAGCAGCCGGATCGGCTTCATGTCTCTGGAGGCGACCAGACTTTCGGCCCGAGGCTCCTGTTTTGAAACGTTGCCTTCGTTCGGATCGAGCCACAGGTCGATCCGATCGCCGCCAAGGGCGAACTTGTCCTGGGGTTGCTCGACGCGGGCCTCGCCGATCAGCCGGATCAGGTCCAGACCGTCGGCCGCCCGCAAACGTCGGAGGCTTTCGGTCCAGTGCGCCGTCAGGGCGGGGTGTCCCTGTTCGTCGAAGTGCTGAAGCCAGCCTTTGCCGACGCACACGACCGTCGGCGGGGCGTCTCCCGTCGCCGGTTCGATCGTCACGATCGGGCTGACGAGCGTACTGGCGTTCTGGCGGGCCTCGACCGCGCCGCCTTCGCGCGTCAGCGTCGTCACTCCGGTCGCGGCGTCGTAGGCGAGCTGCGTGAAATCGGCGACGAACTCGTTGGCCGGCGATCGCAGTCGCGCGGGACGCGCCGCGTCGGGCGACTGCGTCGCCTTCAGCCACGTCACCGTGAGATCTTCGTCGACGGTCTGGAAGCCGTCGTCTTCGGTGAGCGTTCCCGCCTTGATCTTTCCGCGCCGCTCGACGGCGGCGTGCCGGGCCGCATCCGTCGACGGCTCGAAACCGATCGACAGGACGTCGCATTCGAGTTGATCGGGCTGCTGGCCGGGGACGACCCGCGAGGCCACGACGTCTTTCGTGAACGACGCCTCGTTCCTGTCGATGTCGAACGTGAACGAACCGGAACAGGTCACGCGCGTCGGCAGCGGCTTCTCGCTCGAATCCGCGGTCGTCTCGCGGGAACCTTCCAGCGAGCCGAACGGCCCGCCGCGCGCATCGTCAAGTTGCAGCTCCATGTCGACGTCGCGCAGCAGGCGGACGACGCTCACGCCGTTGACCGCAACGGCGTCGTAGGCCTCAGGCGGTGCGACGCGGAACAGCTCCAATTGAACGCCGTGACCGCGGCCGTGATGGGCGCCATGAACGAAGGCGACCGGCTTATCGCTCCAGATCCGCTGCGCGGCCTCGTCGAAGCGGAAATCGGTGCCTTGCAGATTGAGTCCCTCGGGACCTCGGAGCCGGACGGCGCCGGGCATGCGTCCGCCGATGATGCGACCGGGGTCGGCGTTCTCGAACTCGAGCGAGCCGGCCACGCGCAAGATCGCCGCCGATGCGACGACCGTCACCGGCGCTTCGCCCTCACGTCCCGCCTTCGGGGGCAGCACCATCGCGAACGGTTCGAGACGGACCTCCGACCCTTGCGGGTTCGGCTCGCCAGACTTGGGCTCGAGCGGCTCACAGGAATTGAAGAACAGGATCGAGCGTCCGTTATGCACCTCCCACTCGGCCTTCGCCGCCCACGGCTGATCGGGCAGATACAGCAGCGCCGACTTGTTGATGCGGGCGGAATTCAGCGGTTGCGACGTGAACGCGAATGGCTGGCGGTCGACGCCCTCGGCAGGCCGAAGCAACGGTCGCGTGATCGCGACGTACCCGGCGCACAACCCGCTCAACCCGGCGGCCGCCGACGCCGTCAGCAGCGTCCGTCGAGAAAACCCCGACGGGCGATCGTTCGGTGCCGGCGGAAACGGGACGGTCGACATGACTGGTCGGCGAAAAAGCGTTGACAGCGTCCGGGCAAGACTTCGTGGAACGTAGACTTCAGCGATCCCGTCCGGCCCTCCTCTTCAAGGAGAGTGGACCTCTTCAAGGAGAGTGGACTTCGTCCGGCAGCAACGGCAACACGTCGGTAATGTCGATGACGCCGACGGGGCGACGGTCGGCGTCGATCACCGGCAACTCACTGACTTTCCGGCTGGAGAGCAATTCGACGACTTCTTCCAGCGTCTGATCGGGCCGCGCGGTGATCGGGTCTTTCGTCATCGCTTCGCGGATGGCGCGATCGAGCTGCACTTCCTGACGCCGTTCCAGCAACCGGGCGAGGTCGCTGTCGGTGAACAGTCCGGCGAGTCGATCGTCGGCGTCGGTGAGGATGACGGCCCCGGTGCGACGACCGGGACGGGCCAGCGTCGCGAAGATCTCGCGGATCGTGCGGTCCTGCGACGCGACGCGCAGCTCGTCGCCGCAGCGCATGATCTCGCCGACCCGCGCCAACTTTCGACCCAGATTTCCCGCGGGATGAAATACCGCGAACTGCTGAGGCGTGAACCCCCGTCGCTTCGCGATCACGACCGCCAGCGCGTCGCCCAACGCGAGCATGACCGTCGTGCTCGTCGTCGGGGCGAGACCGAACGGACCGACCTCGGCGAGCCGTCCCATCGGCAGAGCGACGTCGGCGGCACGTCCGAGACTGCTGGACGCATGCGCCGTGACGGCGACGACCGGTAGCCGCATCCGTTTCAGAATCGGCAGCAGCCGGACCAGCTCTTCCGTCTCGCCGCTGTGAGACAATGCGAGGACGGCATCACCCGCATGCAGCGCGCCGACGTCGCCGTGAACGGCCTCGGCGGGATGCAGCGTCCGCGCCCGCACACCCAGCGACGCCAGTGTGGCGGCGATTTTCGTCCCGATCAACCCGGCTTTGCCCATGCCGGTGACGACGACGCCCTCGGCGCCATCCAGCACATCGACCGCTTCGCAGAACGCACCATCGAGCCGGTCGGCGAGCATCGCGACCGCGTCGGCCTCGGCCCGCAACACGTCCTTCGCATGCCGAAGCTGCTCGAAGGGTGTGAAGGAAACAAGGGCTTCGGCGGTACTCATCAAAGGCGAGCGGGGGGCGTCAGCCCTCCGAGTCCGAACGTCAGTTCAGCGCAACCGACCGCGCAGCGCGGCCCGCAAAGGGGGCGGACTGTAAGTCCGGCATCGCAAAGCGGTCAAGACGGGTTCGACTCCAAACCGGCCAAGCTTATCGCATCGCTTATCATGCCTCCCCTCTCCTCTGGGGAGAGGGGCTGGGGGTGAGGGGAGCGACTGGAAGTGCTTTCGCGCATTGCAACGGCAGTCTTCACCCGCCAGGACGCAAAGGCGAAACCGAGCAAGGACGAACCGATGTCGCAGAGCATCCCCTCACCCTTTACCCCTCTCCCCAGAGGAGAGGGGAACCGGCGACGAGCGACCTTGAGATTGAATGGCCGTCTAGATTCCCTTCGTTCTTTACCTACGCATCAATTCTTCGTCATGATGGTTCTTCGACATCGCTGGGAACTTCGCCGATCGCTGCGGCGGTCGATCCGTCTCACGCCGAAGGAGCTTCCGATGACTCTGCCTCGCTCGACGTCGCGTCGCGATTTCCTGCTGACGACGGCCGCTGCCGCCGCTGCCGCCGCGTTGCCGACGATCGTGCCGGCTCGCGCTCTCGGCCGCGACGGGGCCACCGCACCCAGCGAGAAGATCACCCTCGGCGTCGTCGGCATCGGACCGCGCTGCACCTATGACCTCAAAGCCATGCTCGGCTTCGATGACGTCCGCTGCGTCGCCATCGCCGACGTGCAGGCGAAACGGCGCGACGCCGGCAAGAAACTCGTTGACGAAGCCTACGGCAACGGCGACTGCCAGCTTTATCGCGACTTCCGCGAGCTGCTCGACCGCAAGGACATCGACGCCGTGCTCATCGCGACCGGCGACCGCTGGCACGCCGCCGCGTCGATGCTCGCCGCCGAGGCCGGTAAAGACGTCTACAGCGAGAAGCCCTGCGGCATCACGATCGCCGACTGTCAGGCCCTCGCCGACACGATGCACCGCGAGAAACGCGTCTTTCAGGCCGGCACGCAGCGGCGGAGCGTTCCCAACTTCCAGAAGGCGGTCGAACTCGTCCACAACGGCACGCTCGGCAAGCTGCACACGATGCATGCTTCGGTCTACGTGCCGACGCTCGACAACACCTGGCTGCCCGCCGAGCCGCAGCCGGAAGGCGACGTCGTCGACTGGAACCTCTGGCTGGGTCCGGCGGCGTGGCGACCGTTCAACCAGCAGTACGTCGACGGCAAATGGCGGGGGCAGTGGGACTTCGATTCCGGAGCACGGCTGCTCGACTGGGGAGCACACACGGTCGATCTCTGCCAATGGGCGAACCAGTCCGATGACACGATGCCGATCGAATACGAACCGAACGAAAAGAACATCGTCTGCAAGTACGCGAACGGCGTGAAGCTGATCCTCGACTTCCTGCCCGAGCCGTTCGGCAAGCGCGAGCCGCACTTCATCACCCGCCTGGGAACCTGTCCGGTTCGTTTCGTGGGCGAGGAAGGCTCCGTCGAGACTGGCGACGAAGGCGAGATCGTCGCCGACCCCGCCTCGCTGCTCGAAGGGATCGACCAGACGAAGCGCGTCCGCGGCCTCGACGTCGGCGCCCACGCCCGCAACTTCTTCGACTGCATCCGCACCCGCGAGATGACCGCCGCGAATGCCGACGTCATGCGCCGATCCCACATCGCCTCTCACGCGGCGGCGATCGCGTGGATCCTGAAACGCAAGCTCCAGTTCGATCCCGTCAAGGAAGAATTCATCGACGACGACGAGGCGAACCGGTTTCGGTCGCAGGGGAAGCGGGAATGGGTGTGAAGGGAGACGTCCGAAGTTGGGCACGTGAACTTTTTGATCAGCCAGCAGAGAAACACTTAAGGGCCGATCGATGAATGAACAAGCCGTTCCAGAGTCTCGCGCTTACCGTCATGTCAAATGCGGGAATGACACCGTCGTCAGCGGGCAACCGTTTGAGGTCGTTTCCAACCCGATGTCGAGCATGGAGCAGACGCAGTGCTCAAGTTGTGGTGCCATGTATCCCATCACGGAGTTCGAGTGGTCCGACACAGGTGAGACGATCAGCGATTATTACGCCCGGCACACGAAGAACGCCACGGACATGCAGCGGTTCCTGTGCTCCAAGAAGTTCATGGTCGCTCTGATCGTCCTGTGCATTCTTGCGATCGAAATCGGCGTTTATTTCCTGCTCGCGAACGCGGGTGGTCTCGTGCTGTTCTTTGGCCTCGTCGGAGGACTGGTAATCGGAGCGATCATCGGAATGTCGGTGTTTCTGTCCGGTTTCGCAAACCCGATCAAGCGCAAGGTCTGCGGAGTCCGCGACACCCGCAGCCTCACGTAGCTGCCCGCCCTGCGACTGCGGCTACCATCGTCCAAGGACGCCGCAACACACAACATGAACGACGAGTTCTTACGCAGGGTGACACTATGAGGAGGCCGGGCCGGCGGTGGTGGTGTTCTTGAGCGCGTGGTAAACGTCGAGGGTAGATTTCTACTCCGTTTCCACAGAAGAAAGGCGCCACCGATGAAGTACGCCGGCATCGACCTCCACAAGCAGAGTATCACGGTGTGTCTCCTGGATCACTCTCGAACCGTGCTGGACCGGCGGCGTTTCCTCTGCGTCGACGAGCCGTCCATCGTGCGGTACTTCGAGAGTGGACTTTCCCACGTTTGGTGGGCGCTCGATGAAGAGCGTATCCTCGAACGGAAGGAGCGCCCCGGATGTCGGAAGCACGTCGTCAGTTCACGGTCGAGTTCAAGCGGGAAGCCGTGCAGCTCATCGAGCGGCAGGGTCTCTCGGTGAGTGAAGCCGCCCGCCGGCTGGATGTCGGCGCGAACCTCTTGCGGAAGTGGCGGAAGCAGTTCGGCGATGCGGCCGGTCAGGCGGTCGCCGGACCTCAGCAGCCGAGCGCCCTGGAAGCGGAGAACCGCCGGCTGCGCGAGGAGAACGCACGGCTGCGGATGGAGCGTGAGATTTTAAAAAAGCGACGGCCTTCTTCGCGAAGGAGTCGAAATGAGATTCCGCTTCATCGACGAGCATCGCGCCCGGTGGCCGATCACCGTCCAATGCGAGGTGCTGCTCGTCTCCCGCAGC
>JBAQZJ010000079.1:0-2960 GCA_049790855.1 Planctomycetaceae bacterium
GGAGTTGTGTCAGGACGCCCTAAGTTCGAGCGTGGCACCACATGGCCGAGATCGCGACGGAAACGAACTCGACGCCGCCCGGCATTCCGCCCGCTTCGCCGTCGCGTCCGCTCGCCGGCCTGTTGCACGTCAGCGGGCTGACGATCGTCAGCCGGGTGCTCGGCCTCGTTCGCGATGCCGCGATGGCGGCGTCGTTCGGCAACGGGCCGGTGCTCGACGCCTTCACCGTCGCGTTCCGATTGCCGAATATCACCCGAAGGCTGTTCGGCGAGGCGGCGTTCTCGACGGCGTTCCTGCCGATCTTCGTGCGCGAGCAGCAGGCCGGCACCGACGCCGGCTGGAAGCTCGCCACGGCGATTCTCGTCGTCACGGCCGCCGCGGTCTCGACGGTGACGATCGTCGCCGAGATCGTGCTCGTCGCAAGCTGGCTGCTCGTCGCACCCGGCGAGACGCGACTGTTGCTGGGGCTGACGGCCGCCTTGTTTCCGTACCAGGTGTTCGTTTGCGTCGCGGCACAGGCCGCGGCGGTGCTGCATGCGCACGGCCGGTTCTCGCTGCCCGCTCTGCTGCCGATCGTCGCGAACGTCGTGTGGCTCGTGGCGCTGGCGATCGCGCTGGCGGCCTTCGAGTCGGACGTATTGCGAATCTACGCCCTCGCCTGCGGCATCGTCGTCTCGGGAATGGTGCAGGGAGCGTTGACGGTTCCGGCGCTGAAGCGGCTGGGGTTTCGTTTCCGCTGGGACTGGAACGCGACGAAGCCGCGGGTGAAGGAAGTGGCTCTCGCCGTGCTGCCTGTGCTGGCCGGACTGGCGGTGACGGAACTCAACGGCCTGATCGACGGCCTGTTCGCGTGGCTGCTGACGGCCCCGGCCGACGCCGTCTCGCCCGATCCGCTGCGCTATCCGCTCGAACCGGGATCGGCGGCTGCGCTGTTCCTCGGTCAGCGGCTCTATCAATTTCCGCTGGGCGTGTTTGGCGTGGCCCTGGGCACGGTGCTGTTTCCGCAACTCGCCCGGCACGCCGCCGCCGGACGCCGCGATGAGCTTCGGTCCGTTCTGACGTTGGGATTGAAGTTGTCGATCGCGATCGGATTGCCCGCCAGCGTCGGACTCGCGCTGACGGCCCGACCGCTCGCCGACGCGCTGTTTCGTTACGGAGCGTTCGACGCTCAGGACGCCGCACAGACTTCCACCGCGATCGCCGCCTACGGCGTCGGCGTCTGGGCGTTCATCGCACTGCTGATCGCGAACCGCGGCTTCTACGCCGTCGGCGACCGCACGACGCCGCTGACGACCGGCATCGCGGCGACGCTGTTGAACGTCGCCCTGAGCGTCACGCTGGTCTGGCCGTTCGGCGGTCCGGGACTGGCAATCGCCACTTCGATCGCGGCGTCGTTCCAGGTGGCGCTGTCGATCGTCGCCCTCCGCCGACGCGACCTGTCGCCGGCGCTGCCCGCAATCGCCGTCACGGGGTTCAAGGCGATCGTCGCGACGGCGATGATGGGCGTCGCCTGCTATCTGTTGCGCGAGCGAATCATGTGGGGTGCGGAACCACTGCAGCGCGTGCTCGCGCTCGCCGTCCCCGTCGCCGGCGGGCTGGCCGTCTATCTCGCCGCGGCGAAGCTGGTCGGCCTCCGCGAAGTCTGGCTGCTGGTTCCCCGAAAGCGCTAGGCGAGCCGTTCAGAGCCGTAGGGTGGGTCAAGTGAAGAGAACGCGCCGCCTTGGCGATCGAGGTGAATGAGCGCCGGCCCACCAGCCCCGTCGATGGACATCCGGTGGTGGGCCAGCGCTCAGTCGGCTCAAACGGAGGACGGACGCCGTTCGTTCGCTTGACCCACCCTACGGCTCTGAGCGTCCGACGTGATTCCGACGCCGTCGCGTTCTACAATGCCGGCACTCGGTTCATGCAAACGTGCTGCTTTTCACGGAGCGGAGATGGATCTGGAGACGCTGCGACGGACCCTTGTTCAACGGCTCGAAAGCGATCGCCGGTTTGGCGTGACGCATCTGCCGCCCGCGCATGGTGCGTTCGACTTGTCGTTTCTCGACGATGTGGGCGAGCCGCCCGCCGCGACACCGTCGCGCGTCGCCGAGGTCGCAAAAACCGCTCCCGTCGGTCTCGCCGCGAAGTCGAGCGGTGCGGCGAAGACGATGTTCGACGCGGTTGTGGAAACCGTCATTCCGACGGGCGAGAACATCACGCCGCCGAACACCGAGCCGTCGACCGTTTCGCGTGAGGAACGGATCAGGCAGCTTTCGATCATCGAGACGAAAGTGTCGGCCTGCACGCGCTGCGCCGAGCTGGCCGCGACGCGGCACAAGACCGTGTTCGGAACGGGCGACCCGTCGGCGGCGCTGTTCTTTCTCGGCGAAGCGCCGGGAGCCGATGAAGACCGCGTCGGTGAGCCGTTCGTGGGACGGGCCGGTCAGTTGCTCGACAAGATCATCGCCGCGTGCCGATTAAAACGCGAAGACGTCTACATCGGCAACATTCTCAAATGCCGGCCGCCGGGCAACCGCAATCCGGCACCGCAGGAAGCGGCGAACTGCCGCGAGTATCTGTCGGCTCAACTCGCGATCGTCGACCCCGATTACATCGTCTGCTGGGGGAAAGTCGCCGTCGAGAACCTGCTGGGAACGAAAGAGCCGGTGGGCCGGCTGCGCAAGAAGTTTCAGAGGTACGGCCGCGCCAAAGTCGCCGTGACGTATCACCCGTCGTATCTGCTGCGAAACCCCGCGGCGAAGAAGGACGTGTGGGACGACATGAAGTGGCTGTTTCGCGATATGGGCGTGGAACTTTGATCGCGGCCTGACGAGAACTCAAAGCGTGTCCAAACCGGCTGCGTCATCGGTCCCCCTCTCCTCTGGGGAGAGGGGTCAGGGGTGAGGGGATGTCCTGTGCGTTCACCTGTCCTTTGCAACCCTCCGAAGCCGTAAAACTGCATTGCGTTTTCGCGACGT